>NZ_JBSGVW010000029.1:0-134741 GCF_053608645.1 Streptomyces sp. NPDC055013 | reverse complement strand
GGCCGGGGGGTGTCCGCCCGCAGTGGCCGGCGTCAAGAAACGAAAACCACCCTGCCCAACCCCAACCGCCGGTCCGAGGACGGACACCCCCCGGCACGGCCCCGACCCACAACGAAACAGCAGGCGCTACGCGAACCCCCACCACACAGCAACAGGCCGCCGCAGGCATCCCCGCCCAACCGCCGAAGGCCCCGTCACCCATTCAGCCCCCCACCACCCACCCCCCACCCCCCATCCACGCCACGGTGGTAACAGCAGCCCACACCGCACGCACTACGCACTGAGGGGTGGACCCAGCCGTGACCGACTCCGCACGTGCGCGCCCCGGGGCGTCGGGCAGTAAGGCGGGCAGGGACAAGAGGTCCGTGCGGCGGTGGGTGCGGCGGGGGGTCCTGGGGCTCGGGCTGGTGGTCATTGCCGCCGGTGGGGCCGGGTGGGCCGTGTACGCGAAGCTCAACTCCAACATCACGCCCGACGAGGCCGCCGCGGCCGAATTGGCCCGGTATGAGAAAGAACGCCCCACCGCACGCGTCAGCGGCGCCCAGAACATCCTGCTCATCGGGTCGGACTCGAGGGCGGGCCAGGGAAACCGCCGCTACGGACGCGACTCCGGTACCGAGCGCTCCGACACCACCATCCTGCTGCACCTCTCCGGCAAGCGCCGCAGCGCCACCGCCGTCTCGATACCCCGTGACCTGATGGTCGACGTCCCCGGGTGCCGGAAGTCCAACGGCTCCCGCAGCGAGCCCATGTTCGCGATGTTCAACTACGCATTCCAGATGGGCGGTTCGGCCTGCACCATCCGGACCGTGGAGCGGATGACCAACATCCGGATCGACCACCACATGGTCGTCGACTTCCACGGCTTCAAGGAAATGGTCGACGCCGTCGACGGCGTGGAGATCTGCCTCAGCAAGCCCATCAACGACAAGGCCGCCAAGCTGAGGCTCCCGGCCGGCAAGGTCACCCTCAACGGCGAGCAGGCCCTCGGCTACGTCCGCGCCCGCAAGACCCTCGGCGACGGCAGCGACACCGACCGCATGGACCGCCAGCAGCGCTTCCTCGCCGCGCTCGTGCACAAGGTGCAGAGCAACGACGTACTGCTGAACCCGGTCCGTCTCTATCCGGTCCTGGACGCCGCCACTTCCTCCCTCACCACGGACCCGGCCCTGGCCAGCTTGCGTGGTTTGTACGAACTTGCGCGTGGGGTGCGCGACATCCCCACCGAACGCGTGCAATTCCTCACGGTCCCGAGGGAGTCGTACATCTACAACGCCAATCGCGACCAACTCGTGGAACCCGAAGCGGAGCGGCTCTTCGAGCGGCTGCGCGTCGACGCCCCGGTGGAAGTCGTGAATTCGCCCGAAACGTCCCAGGGCCCCGAGCCCTCGGATCCCGCCTCCCCGGCGCCCACCTTCCGCGGCAACACCGCCGCCCGGAACCCCTGCGGGTAAAGCGCTCACCAAGTCGACGAACCCCAGTTCAAAGAAATGCGCCGGATTGCCCAGTTGTAGGGACGTGGAATTTGTCACCGTCGTCGCTCGACGCTGAACTGGGCGGATAGTGTGAGCGATCCGGTGCACCCGGCCGTAGTTAGGCTTGCGCACTGTTTGACCGAGACCCGAGCGCCTTGGAGGGGGTAGGCGCCGCGTGGCCCCGACGGAGGATTCAGACAACCGTGGACGCGCAAGGCCGTGGGCGGGCGGACGACATCGATCCCGCAGACCAGTGGGTGCTCAATCCGAACACCGGCGAATACGAACTGCGACTGGCTCCTTCCGCTCCGCAGTCATCGGTACCCGGACCCCGTAGATCCGCCTCCCGGGCGGGAGCGGCGTCCCGTGCCGGCGGCACGACTGCCGGGGGGACCGGCGCCGGAGGTGCGGGCAGCGGCGCGGGCGCCGGGGGTGCCGTACGCAATCGCACCGCCGCCCCCGCGCGCGAGACGCGTCCCGCGCCGGGCCGTGAGGTGCCGTCGCAGCGCAGGCGCAAGGGTGCGCCCGAGGAGCCGCCGGGCCGGCGTGGCCGGCGGCCGGTGAAGAAGAACAAGGCGAAGCGGGCCCTGCTCTGGACCGGCGGAATCACCGCGTTCGTGGTGGTCGCCGCCGCCGCGGGCGCGTATCTCTACATCGAGCACCTCAACGACAACATCCAGTCCGTCTCCGACGACGGCGCGAGCACCGGTGGCTTCTCGAAGGACAAGGCCATCAACATCCTGCTCATCGGCACGGACAAGCGCACGGGCGCGGGCAACGACAAGTACGGCGACTCCGGCAGCGCCGGGCACGCCGACACCACGATCCTGCTGCACGTCTCCAAGGACCGCTCGAACGCGACCGCGCTGAGCATCCCGCGTGACCTGATCGTCGACATCCCGGACTGCCCGACCACGCAGGAGGACGGCTCCTCGAAGGTCATCGCGGGCGAGACCGGCGTCCGTTTCAACACCAGCCTCGGCCAGGAGGGCCGCACGCCCAGCTGCACCGTGCGGACGGTCACCGAGCTGACCGGAATCCAGGCGGACAACTTCATGGTGGCCGACTTCAACGCCGTGAAGACGCTGACATCGGCGGTCGGCGGCGTCGAGGTGTGCCTCGCCAAGGACATCAACGACCCCGACTCCAAGCTCGACCTCCCCAAGGGCGAGCATGTGATCGAGGGCGAGCAGGCGCTGGCCTTCGTCCGCACCCGGCATGCCGTCGGCACCGGCGGCGACCTGAGCCGGATCGGGCTCCAGCAGCAGTTCCTCAGCGCGCTGATGCGCAAGCTGAAGTCGAACGACACCCTCACCAGCCCGTCGAAGATGATCAAGCTGGCCGAGGCGGGCACGAAGGCGCTCACCGTCGACTCGGCGCTCGACACCATCGACAAGCTGAAGGACCTCGGCCTGGAGCTCGGCAAGCTCAACACCAAGAACCTGACCTTCACGACGGTTCCGGTGATAGACAACCCGACGGAGAAGGTCCGGGCGACGGTCGTCCCCAACCCGACCACGGCTCCCCAGGTCTTCCAGGCGATCCAGAACGACGTCTCCTTCACCGCGGTCAAGGAGCAGAAGAAGAAGGAAGCCGCCGCCGTGGCCGCCCGGCTCAAGGGCACCAAGGCCGACCCCGCCGATGTGCGGGTGCAGGTCTACAACGGCGGAGCCCCCGCGGGCAGCGCCCAGGAGACCCTCACCTGGCTGCAGACCGAGGAGGGCGTGGAGAAGTCCGAGAACGCGGGCAACGCCCCGGAACCGCTGTCGAAGACGACGCTGGAGTACGCCCCGGACCAGGCGGACCAGGCACGCCGGCTCGCCGCGATCATGGGGCTGTCCGGGTCCGCGTTGAAGCCCGGCAAGAGCGTGACCAACTCCCAGGGCCTGCCCACGATGACGCTGACGCTGGGCAAGGACTTCAAGGGTGCGGGCGTTTCGCTCACGGCTCCGAGCAAGGCACCCGACGTGGAGAAGTCCACGGCCGACAAGGTGGAGTGCGCGAAGTAGTCAGCCAACGGGCCCGTCCCACCGCCTGCTTGGCGGGCGGCGGGTCCGTTCCGCTCGAAGGCCTCGGCAGGGCATCCGCACCCGCGTCCGCCGCGCGGCACCGCGGCACGGAATCTCCGGTACGGAAACTCCGGCGAGGAACGCAACTGTGGCCGACTCTCGTTGGTCTGACACAAGACACGGTTGTGTCAGGCGGCGTTGGCCCGGCACACCACGCGGCCGTGCCGGGCGTGAATTTTGCCGACGCGTGGCCAACCGGGCTCGGACCCACAGGGGTCTGACAGGTTGCGAACCGGCGTCGGACAGGGTGGTCCGACATGGTTCGCTCCACACCGGACAGGGAGGTCCGGCGCGGGGCGGAGCCGTGTCGGGCAAAGGGTGGGGAAGGGCAGACAGTTGGCGCAGAGCAGTGTGCGAGGGGATGCCCCCGCGGTGGAGGACACCATGTCCCTCACCCCGCAGGCCGACCAGGACACGCCGGCCGACCAGGGCGGACGGCACGGTGGCGGGGGTTCCGGGGGCAGCCGTGGGGCCGACGGCAGACCCCGCAAACGGCGGGTGCTGCGCTGGTCGGCGACGGTTCTGGCGGTGGTGATACTGGGCACCGCGGGTGCCGGGTATCTCTACTACCAGCACCTCAACGGCAACCTGAAGAAGGACGACCTCAACATCGGCGACGCCAAGGACCGCGCCGCCCGGACCGAGGCGAACGCGGCCGGTCAGACGCCGCTGAACATCCTGCTGATCGGCTCGGACGCCCGGGACAGCAAGGAGAACCAGAAGCTCGGCGGCGCCAAGGAGACCTTCGGCGGCACCCCCCTCGCCGACGTCCAGATGCTGCTGCACGTCTCGGCCGACCGCACCAACATGTCAGTGGTGAGCATGCCCCGCGACACACTGGTGGACATCCCCAAGTGCACGGACCCGGACAGCGGGGACGTCTACCAGGCCCGCCAACGCGCGATGACGAACCAGTCGCTCGGCCGCGGCGGCCCGGGGTGCACGGTGGCGACGTGGGAGAAGCTGACCGACATCCACATCGACCACTTCATGATGATCGACTTCTCGGGCGTGGTGTCGATGGCGGACGCCATCGGCGGCGTCCCGGTCTGCGTGAACGCCAACATCCACTCCAAGGACAGCCAGGGCCACGGCTCCGGGCTGAAGCTGGAGAAGGGCACGACGTACGTCAAGGGCGAGCAGGCCCTGCAGTGGCTGCGCACCCGGTACGGCTTCGAGGACGGCAGCGACCTGGCCCGCGCCAAGGCGCAGCACCAGTACATGAACTCGATGGTCCGCGAGCTGCGCAAGAACGCCAAGCTGAGCAACCCGGGCAAGCTCCGCGCCCTCGCCGAGGCGGCCACCAACGCGCTGACCGTCGACCCGGGACTGGGCACGGTGGCCAAGCTCTACGACCTGGCCGGCGAGCTCAAGAAGGTGCCGACCTCGCGCATCACCATGACGACGATGCCCAACCGCTACGTCGGTTCGCGCGTCGAGCCCACCGAGGACGCGACCAAGCTGTTCCGGCTGGTGCGCGAGGACATCGCCCTGGACGGCAAGGACAAGAAGAAGGCCACCGAGGAGAAGACCTCCACCGATCCGGCCGCGGCGGACGACGAGATCGCCGTGCAGGTGCAGAACGGCACCCGCACCGACGTCCTCGCCCCGGCCCAGGGCCGCGCGACCACCATCGCCGGGCTGCTCGTGGACGAGGGCTTCACCCAGGCCGTCGCGGACGCCTCGGCCACGCCCACCGCGGACACGACCCTCGTCCGTTTCCCGAGCGCCGACCTGGAGGGCGACGCCCAGCGGCTCGCCAAGGCCCTCGGCATCCCGGCCGACGCCGTCGAGAGGTCCACGGACGTCTCCGGCGTCACCCTCGTCGTCGGCGCGGACTGGCGGGAGGGGACGGCGTACAAGGCGCCGAAGCAGGACGACAGGACCCCGGACACGGCGGAAGCGCTGAACGCCTCCGACACCAAGGCCTGTATGAAGGTCGACCCGGACTTCACGTGGTGACGGGCGCCCCGCCCGGCGGGCTCAGCCGGCGCTGTCGACGCTGAGCACGGCCGGGCGGCGGGAGGCGATGACCTTCCTCGCCAGGGCCCGCGGGCTGGTCAGGAAGCCGTATCCCCAGGCCATGTGCATGGTGGCGAGGGCGACGGGGATCTGGAGGCGCGCCTTCAGCGGGAGGCCCTTGCCGGCCGGGAGCGAGCCGGCGGTGATGGCCGCGAGGTAGCCGCCGGGGACGACCAGCGCCCACGGGGTGACCAGGGCGCCCATCACGAGGCCCGCGGCGATCGCGCACACCGCCGTCGGCGGGGCGAGGTAGCGCAGGTTGATGGAGCCGGCGTGGTAGCGGGCGACGACGTGACGCCAGCGGCCGTAGTCCTTGTACTGCTTGGCGAGTGCCTTCACCGACGGCCTCGGGCGGTACGACACCTTCAGCTCGGGCGAGAACCAGATCAGCCCACCCGCTTCCCGGATCCGGAAGTTGAGCTCCCAGTCCTGGGCGCGGATGAACTCCTCGTTGTAGCCGCCCTGTTGCTCCAGTGCCTCGCGCCGGAAGACGCCGAGGTACACGGTCTCGGCCTGCTGGGCCTCGCCTCCGGTGTGGAAGGCGGCGTTGCCGACGCCGATCTTCGACGTCATCGCGGCGGCGACGGCGTGCTCCCAGTCGTTCTCGCCCTCGGCGTGCATGATGCCGCCGACGTTCTGCGCGCCGGTCTCCTCCAGGAGGCGTACGGCGGTGGTGATGTAGCTCGGCGAGAGCATGCCGTGGCCGTCGACGCGGACCACGATCGGGTGGCGGGAGGCCTTGATCGCGGCGTTCAGCGCGGCCGGCGTGCGGCCGGTCGGGTTCGGGACGGTGTGGACGCGAGGATCGTCCCGTACGAGCTCGGCGGCGATCTCGTCCGTGCGGTCCGTGGACGGACCGAGGGCGATCACGACCTCCATCTCGCCGGCGTACTCCTGCGCGAGGATCGCTTGGACTGCTCCGCGCAGATGCCGCTCCTCGTTGAGGACGGGCATGATCACGGACACGGCGGGGAGCTGCACGTCGGGATTGGCGTTCATAGGGGGCTCACGTTACCGCGAACGGGGGACACCGATGCGCCCCGCCGGGGCCGGTGCTCCGGGCAGCAGATCGTATGGGCCTACGGTGCTCACGGATCCCACGTACGGCCCCCAGGGCAACCCCAGCGGAGGTATCCCCCCATGCCCACGCCGCCCCGCCGCTCTTCCGCCCCGCCGCAGCGCAGCCCGCGGCCGCCCCGTGGCGGGGCGCGGCCGGCCGCGCCTCGACGGCGGAGGCGGCCGCGGTGGGCCATGCGGGCGGTGACCACGCTGTCCGTCGTGGTCCTCGCGTCCGCCGGGATCGGGCACGCGGTGGTCACCAGCCTGGACGCGAAGATCGCGCGGGTGGACCCGTTCAAGGACATGAAGAACCGGCCGCAGGCCGGGCACGGGATGAACGTCCTGCTCGTCGGCACGGACGGCCGCGACCGCATCAGCGAGGAGGAGCGGCGCAGGTACCGGCTCGGTGGCGCCCCGTGTCACTGCACGGACACGATCATGATCGTGCACATCTCGGAGGACCGGGAGCGGGCGAGCGTGGTGAGCCTGCCGCGCGACTCGTACGCCGAGGTGCCCGCGGGTGAGGGGCGCAAGGCCCATCCCATCAAGATCAACGCGGCGTACGCGGAGGGCGGGCCGAACCTCACCGTGCGCACGGTCGAGCACATGACGCATGTGAAGATCGACCACTATCTGGAGGTCGACTTCACCAGCTTCATGAAGACGGTCGACGTGGTCGGCGGCGTGCGGATCTGCACGGCCGAGCCGCTGAAGGACTCCTACACCGGGCTGGACCTGCCGGCCGGCACGCATCGGCTGATGGGCGGGGAGGCGTTGCAGTACGTCCGCGCGCGGCACGTCGACAGCGACTCGGATCTGGGCCGGGTGCACCGTCAGCAGCGGTTCATGGCGGCGCTGATCGAGCGGGCGACGTCGTCCGGGATCCTGCTGAACCCGATGCGGTTCCGGGACGTGACGCGGGCGGTGCTGGGGTCGGTGCGGGCGGACAAGGGGTTCGGCACGGGGGAACTGCTCGACCTCGGGCGGGCGATGCGTAACTTCTCGCCGTCGTCGTCGGAGTTCACGACCGTGCCGATCGGGCAGCTGGCGTACGAGGTGAAGGGCCTCGGCTCCACCGTGAAGTGGAACACCTCACAGGCCGAACGCCTCTTCCGGGCCCTGCGCGAGGACAAGCCACTGGCCGCGCAACGGCCGAAGAGGAGGGCCGTCCCGGTGGAGGTCGCCCCGCAGCAGATCCGCGTCCAGGTGGAGAACGGCACGGCGCGGGCGGACCTCGGCAAGCGCGTCGACGCTGCGCTCGCGACGGCCGGGTTCCGTACGACGGGCCGTCCGGCGAACGCGGCGGAGCGCTCCGTGAAGCGCACGGTCGTCGCCCACGACCCCGGCTGGGACCGCTCGGCGAAGTCCCTGGCAGCCGCACTCCCGGGCAGCGAACTACGCCCCGTGAAGGGGCTGGGTCCCACCCTGAAGGTGATCGCCGGGACGGACTTCAAGAAGGTGCGCAAGGTACGGGCCGAGGACCCGACCCAGGGCCAGGCGACGGTCGTACGGGGCGACGAGGCGGGGTGCTCCTAGTCCGGCGGCTATCCCGCCCGGCAACCCTCGGCAGCGCCCTCAGTCCTCGTACCCCTCGGCCGCCCTCTTCTCGCGGAGCTCCTTGATGGCTCTCCGGCGGGCCAGACGGTGGGTGCGGCGGATCTGGGCCTCCTGGTTGCGGCGCTTGTCGCGCTCGGTTTCCGGGAGCACCTCGGGGACGCGTCGTGGCTTGCCGTCGGCGTCGACCGCCGCGAAGACCAGGTAGGCCGAGCCCACCTGGGTGGCCGGCGCGGACTCGTTCCAGCGTTCCGCGAGGACTCGTACGCCGACCTCCATCGAGGTCCGGCCGGTCCAGTTGACCTGGGCCTTCACATGGACGAGGTCGCCGACACGGACCGGCTCGAGGAAGACCATCTCGTCCATGGACGCGGTGACGGCGGGGCCGCCACTGTGCCGGCCGGCCACCGCGCCCGCGGCGTCGTCGACGAGTTTCATGATCACACCGCCGTGCACCGTCCCGAGGAGGTTGGTGTCGTTGTGGGTCATGATGTGGCTGAGCGTGGTGCGGGATGCGGAGGTGGGCTTGCCCGGGATCTCCGGAGTGCCCGACTCTGCGGCGGTGACCTGGTCTGTCATGGCCTCCACCTTATGCCGCGTCGACATTCGCGGACTTTGTGTTGGGTTCGCAACAGCCGTGCCTCTATTTTCCGCCGAACCTTGTAAGTGACCTGGCCATGCCCTGCACACTGGGGCGCATGAATGACTGGCCCCAGGCACCCGACGACAACCGCGGCAACCGCTACGGACGCGGCAGCGCGAGCGCACAGCCGGAGAGCGCGCGCGTGATGCGGCAGGTCCGCCGTGGCCAGGCGGCGCCCCCCGGCCAGGGCTACGGCGGGGTCCCGCAGCAGCCGTCGTACGTGAACGGCCAGGGCCACGGCGGCTACGGCGACGACGGGTACGACAGCGGTTACAACACCGGCCAGGTGTACGGCGGTGGCGGGGGCGGCCGTGACGGCGGAGGGATGCGCGAGCCGCGGCCCGCGCCGAACTGGCGGCGCCGTATCAAGGTGACAACCATCACGCTGGTGACGGTGCTGGTGGTGACGTCCGTCGCGACCTATTTCTGGGCCGACTCCAAGCTCAACCGCGAGGTCGACCTGTCCATGGTCATCGACCGGCCGGAGGCGGGCGAGGGCACGAACTACCTCATCGTCGGCTCCGACAGCCGTGAGGGGCTGTCCGACGACCAGAAGAAGAACCTGCACACCGGGTCCGCCGACGGCAAGCGCACGGACTCGATGATGATCCTGCACGTCGGCAGCAACGGCGACACCCTGATCTCGCTCCCCCGCGACTCGAACGTCACGATCCCGTCGTTCAAGGGCTCGGACTCCGGGAAGACCTACCAGGGCACCGGCCGTCAGGTGAAGCTGAACGCGGCGTACGCGGAGGACGGTCCCGAACTGCTGGTCCGTACCGTCGAGTCCAACACCGGTCTGCGCATCGACCACTACGTCGAGATCGGCTTCGCGGGCTTCGCCAACATCGTGGACGCCGTCGGCGGCGTCGAGATGGACATCCCGCAGGACATCAAGGACTCCAAGTCCGGCGCTGACTTCAAGAAGGGCAAGCAGACCCTGAACGGCCAGGACGCGCTCGCCTTCGTCCGCACCCGGTACGCGCTGGCCGGCTCCGACCTGGACCGTACGAAGAACCAGCAGAAGTTCCTCTCGGCCCTGGCCAACCAGGTCGCGACCCCGAGCACCGTCCTGAACCCCTTCAAGCTGTACCCGACGATGGGCGCCGGCCTGGACACCCTGATCGTCGACAAGGACATGGGCCTGTACGACCTGGCGTCCATGTTCTGGGCGATGAAGGGCGTCAGCGGCGGTGACGGCAAGTCCATGAACATGCCGATCTCGGGCAACTCCGCGAACGGCAACCTCCAGTGGGACACCGCGAAGGTGAAGACGCTGGTGGAGCAGCTGAAGAACGACGAGAAGGTCACCGTCTCGGGCAACTGAGGCACCGACGGCAGCGGCGAGGGCACCCCCGACGGGGTGCCCTCGACTGTTGTCGGGCGGTCGTCACATGGTGGCGCCCGCCATCGCGCGGCAGGTCGTGGCACAGCGGCGACACGCCTCCGCGCAGCGCATCATCTGGGGATCGTCCGGCATGGACATACACGCCTCCGCGCACATCTCGCAGGCCTTGGCGCACATCGCGCACATCTCGGCCGACATGGGCGAGCGGCGCATCATCATGTCCGCGCACATCCGGGTCGTCTCGGCGCAGTCCATGAGCGCCCGCATGATCTGCATCTGAGCCTGGCCGCCCATCTGCATGCAGGAGCTCATGGTCTCCTCGCAGATGCTGTGGCAGTTCAGGCACGCGTCGACGCAGTCCTGCATCTCCTTGCTCATCGCGGGCATCGTCTGGGGCTGGGTCATGGCTCCTCCTGGGGGGTGCGGGAGCCCGGGGGTGGGCCCCGTGCCCTTCCGTCCTACGCCCGCCCGCCGCGCCGCGCCATCGGGCGGACGTGAACAATTCCCACCAGATGCCGCACAGGGCACGGTCGCCCGTGTTCCTCGCAAGGCGGTGAAACAGGTCCGAATGAGTGAAGGGTGCCCGGAGATCCGGGCACCCTTCACCATCAAATCCCGTGGTGCTACGGCAGGTTGCGCGCCATGACGATGCGCTGGACCTGGTTCGTGCCCTCGTAGATCTGCGTGATCTTGGCGTCGCGCATCATGCGCTCGACGGGGTAGTCACGGGTGTAGCCGTAACCGCCGAGGAGCTGGACCGCGTCCGTGGTGACCTCCATCGCCACGTCCGAGGCGAAGCACTTGGCGGCGGCGCCCAGGTAGGTCAGGTCGGCGTCGCCGCGCTCGGAGGCGGCGGCGGCCTGGTAGGTCAGGGCGCGGGCGGCCGAGATCTTCATGGCCATGTCGGCGAGCATGAACTGGATGCCCTGGAAGTCGGCGATCGGCTTGCCGAACTGCTTGCGCTCCTGGACATAGCCCTTGGCGTAGTCCAGGGCGCCCTGGCCGATGCCGAGGGCCTGCGCGGCGATGGTGATGCGGGTGTGGTCCAGCGTCTTCATCGCGGTGGCGAAGCCGGTGCCCTCCTCGCCGATCATGCGGTCCGCCGGTATGCGAACGTTGTCCAGGTAGACCTCGCGGGTCGGGGAGCCCTTGATGCCGAGCTTCTTCTCGGGGGCACCGAAGGAGACGCCCTCGTCGGACTTCTCGACGACGAAGGCGCTGATGCCCTTGGAGCGCTTCGTCGGGTCGGTGACCGCCATCACCGTGTAGTACTCGGACTCGCCGGCGTTGGTGATCCAGCGCTTCACGCCGTTCAGCACGTAGTGGTCGCCGTCGCGGACGGCCTTCGTCTTCATGCCGGCCGCGTCGGAGCCGGCGTCGGGCTCGGAGAGGCAGTACGAGAACATGCCCTCGCCCTTGGCGAGCGGGGCCATGTACCGCTTCTTCAGGTCCTCGGAGCCGGAGAGGATCACCGGGAGCGAGCCCAGCTTGTTCACCGCGGGGATGAGGGAGGAGCTCGCACAGACGCGGGACACCTCCTCGATGACGATCACCGTGGCAAGGGCGTCCGCGCCCGCGCCGCCGTACTCCTCGGGCACATGGACGGCGTGCAGGTCGTTGGCCACCAGCGCGTCCAGCGCCTCCCGCGGAAAGCGGGCCTCCTCGTCCACGGCGGCGGCGTACGGCGCGATCTTCGCCTCGGACAGCGAGCGGATGGCGTCACGGAGCATGTCGTGCTCCTCGGACGGGCGGTACAGGTCGAAGTCAGCCGATCCGGCCAAGGTCTCTCACGCTCCAAGGACGCTGTGCGGTCAGTGCGAAGCTGGCGCTAATTACCGTTAAGTAACTCAAATTTTAGGGGGCGGCCCACGGGAGTGATACGTGAGCTTGGCGACAGCTGGGAAGTTGCCCGTCAGACCCTCCGACTATGCTCGGGGCCGCATGTCCCCGTCCTTCTCCCTGGAGTCCGCATGGCCCTCAAGATCACGGTGATCGGCACCGGTTACCTCGGCGCGACGCACGCCGCGGCCATGGCCGAGCTCGGCTTCGAGGTGCTGGGGCTCGACGTGGTGCCCGAGAAGATCGAGATGCTCGGCGAGGGCCGGGTCCCGATGTTCGAGCCGGGCCTGGAGGAGCTGCTGCGCAAGCACGTCGCCGGTATCGAGGGCTCCACCGGGCGGCTGCGCTTCACGATGGACTGGGCGGAGGTCGCCGAGTTCGGCGATGTGCACTTCGTCTGTGTGAACACCCCGCAGAAGCACGGCGAGTACGCCTGCGACATGAGCTACGTGGACGCCGCCGTCGAGTCGCTCGCCAAGCACCTGCGTGGGCCCAGCCTCGTGGTCGGCAAGTCGACCGTGCCGGTAGGCAGCGCGGACCGGCTCGCGGCCCGCATCCTGGAACTCGCGCCGGGCGGCGGCGAGGTCGAGCTCGCCTGGAACCCCGAGTTCCTGCGCGAGGGCTTCGCCGTCCAGGACACGCTGCACCCGGACCGGATCGTGGTCGGCGTGCGCAGCGAGCGGGCCGAGAAGCTGCTGCGCGAGGTGTACGCGACGCCGATCGCGGCCGGCTCCCCGTTCGTCGTCACCGACTTCCCCACCGCCGAGCTGGTGAAGACCTCCGCCAACTCCTTCCTCGCCACCAAGATCTCCTTCATCAACGCCATGGCGGAGGTGTGCGAGGCCGCCGGCGGCGATGTGGCCAAGCTCGCGGAGGCCATCGGCCACGACGACCGGATCGGCAAGAAGTTCCTGCGGGCCGGTATCGGGTTCGGCGGCGGCTGCCTGCCCAAGGACATCCGCGCCTTTATGGCCCGCGCCGGTGAGCTGGGCGCCGACCAGGCGCTGACCTTCCTGCGCGAGATCGACTCGATCAACATGCGTCAGCGCGGGCAGATGGTGGAGCTCGCCCGGCAGGCGCTGGGCGGCGGCCCCTTCCTGGGCAAGCGCGTCGCCGTGCTCGGCGCCACCTTCAAGCCCGACTCGGACGACGTCCGCGACTCGCCCGCGCTGAACGTCGCCGGTCAGATCCACCTCCAGGGCGGCCAGGTCACGGTGTACGACCCCAAGGGCATGGACAACGCCCGCCGCCTCTTCCCGACCCTCGGATACGCCGACACCGCGATCGACGCGGTGCGCGGCGCCGACGTCGTCCTGCATCTGACCGAGTGGCGGGAGTTCCGCGAGCTGGACCCGGCGGCGCTCGGCGAGGCCACGGCGGCACGGGTCATCCTGGACGGACGCAACGCGCTCGACCCGGAGGTGTGGCGCAAGGCCGGCTGGAACTACCGGGCGATGGGACGCCCCACGGCCTAGACCGGGGGTCACACGGCCGGCCACCCAGGCCACGGGACGCGAGGTGCCCGGACCCCTCCGCCGCACAGAGCCGGAGAGCCGGAGAGCCGTCAGCCACGGGGCCGGAGCGTCCTGAGCCACGAGGTCGGGCCAGCGTCAGCCGCGGAGACAGAGCACCATCCGCCACAGGGCCGGAGCGCCCTGAACCACGGGGCTGGACCACCATCCGCCACGGAGACAGAGCACCATCCGCCACAGGGCCGGAACGTCCTGAGCCACAGGGCCGGGGCACTATCAGCCACGGGCCGGAGCACCGTCAGCCACAGGGCCAGAACGCCCTGAACCACAGAGCCGGAACGCCCTGATCCACGGGCCGGAAGGCCCTGATCCACCTCGCCGCAACGCCTCACTCCCGGCGCCGCGATGACCCGCCACCGAGACGCACGACGCCGTTTCGGCCGAGGCTCAGTCGGCCGAAACGGCGTCTTGTCGTATTCTGCCCCACACGGCCCACCCGGCGCCGAGCGGTCGCTCAACCCCACTGAGAAAGGGCTTACTTAGCCCGATACCTCCGCATCTTCGCCCGCGCACCGCACACCTGCATCGAGCACCACCGGCCACGCCCCGCCGGACTGCGGTCGTAATACGCCCAGTGGCAGTCGACCGCCTCGCAGGCCTTCAGCCGGGCCCAGGTCCCGTCACCGAGGGCCTGGGCAATCGCCACCGCCACCCGGGACAGCAGCGAGCCCCCGTCCGCGGCGAGCAGATCGGCGGAGCCGTCGGCCGCGTCGACCGTGACGACCAGCGGACCCGCCGCCAGCAGCTCGCCGAGCGGAGTCGCCGAGCGGTGCGGCGGATGTCCCGCATGGGCAAGGAGGGCCACGCGCAGGGACTCCCGCAACTCCCGCGCGCCGGGTATGTCCTCCTCGGCCAGCCCGAAGCGCGCCCGCCCCTCGGCCGTGTCCAGCGAGTCCGCGCCCGACTCGACGTCCAGCGTGTTGACCAGGGACTCAACCAGCCCCAAGCCCCCGGGCGCAGGCGATCTCTCACTCATGGCAGCACGCTACCTCCCGAATCCCCTTGCGACGTTACCGCCAATACGAGACCATGCGGTAACGCCGTTACCTGTTGATGCCGGACACAGGTAACCACCGCTTCGAGGAGGAAGCCATGGCCATCGCGCAACTGGGCGCCGTCGTCCTGGACTGTCCCGACCCCCGCGCCCTCGCCGACTTCTATGCGCGCGTGCTCGGCGGCAGCATCGAGGACCAGGAGGACTGGGTGGACGTGAAGGTGGCCGGCGGCCCGACGCTGGCGTTCCAGGCCGCCCCCGGTTACGTACCGCCGCAGTGGCCGTCGCCCGAGCAGTCGCAGCAGTTCCATCTGGACCTGACCGTCGAGGACCTGGACGCCGCCGAGAAGGAGGTGCTGGCCCTGGGCGCGAAGCCGCTGGACACCGAGGACCGCTCGCGGACCTTCCGGGTTTACGCGGATCCGGCGGGGCACCCGTTCTGTCTGTGCGCCTGCTGAGTGCCGAGCACCCTGTGACCCTCGGGAGGAACCCATGGCCCGCATGACCCGTCTGCGTTCCGTCGTCATCGACTGCCCCGACCCGCGCGCCCTCGCCCGCTTCTACGCCGGCGTCGGCGGCGGCACCGTCGAGGACGAGGACCCCGAGTGGGTTGTGCTGCGGCTCCCCGACGGGCCCCGGCTCGCCTTTCAGCCGGCGCCCGGGTACACCCCGCCGGAGTGGCCGCGGGCCGACCGCAACTCCCAGCAGTTCCACCTTGACTTCGACGCGGGGTCCACCTGGGAGGAGGTCGAGGCGGCCCAGGAGAAGGTGCTGGGGCTGGGCGCTCGGTTGCTGCACGCGGAGGACAAGGAGGACTTCCGGGTGTACGCCGATCCGGCGGGGCATCCGTTCTGCCTCTGCCGGATCGAGGAACCCTGAGCCCGCCGCCGGCCCTCCCCGTCTCCCCCGCTACCCGTCCAGCTCGGAGATCTTCATCGTCGACGGCGCCCGGCGCCGCTGTGCCTCCCGGGCGGTGAAGTCGGCCTCGCGCAGGACGCGCTGGACATTGCCCCAGGTCAGCAGTGCGATGTCGGCCTCGGACCAGCCCCTGCGCAGCAGCTCGGCGACGAGGTGCGGGTAGCAGGAGGCGTCGGTGAGGTCCTGCGGGTGGGCGGTGCCGGCGTCGTAGGTGCCGGACAGGCCGACGGACTCCGCGCCGGCGACCTCACGGACGTGGTCGAGATGGTCGGCGACGTCCCGGACGGACGGCCCGGTCTGCTCGGCGGTGAGCGGCACCATGCACAGGCCGCCCCCGGCGCCCAGCTCGGCGAGCAGGTCGTCGGGGAGGTTGGCGGGATGGGGGCGCAGGGCGCGGGCGGCGGAGCGGGCGCACAGGACGGGGGCCTTGGACACCGCGCACGCCCGGCGCACGGTGTCCGGGGAGGCGCCGGAGAGGTCGGCCAGCACACCGAGGCGGTTCATCTCGCGCAGCACCTCCTCACCGAACCGGGTCAGCCCCGCCTCGCTCGCCCAGGCCACGCCGGACAGCGTGAGCGCGCGCAGCCCCAGCCCGTGCAGGGAACGCAGGATCCCGAGCGAGTCACCGAGGGCGGCGGCCCCGGCCGGGCCCGGCAGGACGGCGATGCGGCCGCAGTGGCGGACGTCGGTGATCGGGCCCGGGTTGTCGGCCAGGCGCAGGCCCTCCGGGTGGGCCCGCACGACGGTCTTCACCAGGTCCAGCTGGTCCAGCGTGGCGCCGACGGCCCGGTCGCCGGTCAGCCCGTCGGGCAGGTGCAGCGCCCAGAACAGCGCGCCGACATGTCCCTCGCGCATCCGCGGTACGTCGGTGTCGACGGCGCTCTCGCCCAGCTCCAGGTCGAACCAGGACAGGCGGCGCAGTGCCCACGGCAGCCCGCTGTAGCCGTCGGCGACGGGGTGGGCGGCGAGGAGGGCGTGGGCACGGTCGAGGAGGTCCGCGTCGGTGCCCTCGCCCGGGCCGGTGACGGATTCGGCCGGCTCCTCGGGCAGCGGGGCGGCCAGGTCATCGAGTTCGCCGACCTCGGGGCTGGTGTCCGCTTCGCACTTGAGGTCTGCCATGGCGGTCTCCGTACGTGATCGGCGTGATGATCCGCAGTACGGTTCACCGTCGCACGGACCCGGACGGGCTTCCTGGTGGACGAGCCGTTCGGGGGTACCGCGAGCCGACCGGCATGGAACGGCGTGTGCGGGGGTAGCGCGCGTCAGCTCTCCCGCGCCGCCTCGATCACCTCGTCCAGGGTGTCGCGGATGGGGGTCCCCCCGCTCGAGCGAAGCCGAGAGTGGGGGAGGACCAGGTCGGCGATCATGCCGTCGATGCGGTGGCGCTCGGCGGTGAGGTCCTCGACCAGGCGGGGCGTGGCGATGGCGGAGGGGCCGCCGTCGATGTCCCGCATACAGGGCAGCAGCTGCGCGATCCTGTTGCTGTGCAGCCCGGCGGCGAACAGCTCCTGGATCCGGACGACCCGGTCGACGGCCGCCTCGGGATAGTCACGGTGCCCGCCGGGGGTGCGCTCGGCACGCAGCAGCCCCTGGGCCTCGTAGTAGCGCAGCGACCGCTCACTCACGCCGGTGCGCCGGGCCAACTCACCGATCCGCATGCCGCGCCCCTGGTTCCGTGGTCCGTCCGGGCTTGAATCTGACACTGATGTCAACTTCTACGGTACGGCCATGACGCACACGACGGACAGGACGGCAGCCGTACGTCCCCTTCTCGCCCCGGCCCGCCTGGGCCCCCTGCACCTGCCGAACCACCTGGTCATGGCCCCGCTGACCAGGAACCGCGCGGCTGCGGACGGCACTCCGACGCCGTTGATGGCCACCTTCCCCCAAACTCTCGACTTCGCTCGAGCCCGGGGGGACCCCCATCGCCCAGCGCGCGACGGCCGGGCTGATCATCGCCGAGGCCTCGACACCGAACGCGGTAGGGCAGACGTATCCGAACATCACGGCGATCCACTCCTCGTCGCACGTGGCCGGCTGGCGGCGGGTCACGGACGCCGTGCGGGCCGCGGGCGGTGGGCCGATGTTCCTCCAGCTCCAGCACGGTGGCCGGGTCGGGCACCCGGCCACGAGCGGACTGACACCCGTCTCGCCCTCGCCCGTGCCGCTCCCGGAGACGATCTTCACGCCGGACGGGCACCGCCCCGCCGTCGTCCCGCGGGAGATGACCGCCGACGACATCCGCGCCACCGTCGCCGACTTCGCGAGGGCCGCCCGCAACGCCGTGGCCGCCGGTTTCGAGGGCGTCGAGGTGCACTCCGCCAACGGCCATCTGCTGCACCAGTTCCTGGCCGGCAACACCAACCGCCGCACGGACGGGTACGGCGGCTCGGTGGCCGGGCGGATCCGGTTCGTGCGGGAGGTGGTCGAGGCGGTGGCCGCCGCGATCGGGCCGGAGCGGGTGGGCGTACGGATCTCTCCCCGCAACACCGTCAACGGCATCGACGAGACCGACAGCGACACGCTCCACCCGGCGCTCGTCGAGGCGCTCGGCGGGCTCGGAGCGGCGTATCTGCACCTCGTGTACGCCGACCCGGCGGACCCGCTGTTCGGCCGGATCCGCGCCGCCTGGCCGGGGACGCTGATCGCCAACCCGGTGCTCCCGGAGCTGTCCGCCGAGGCGATCGGCGCCGCGTCGGCCCGGCTCCTCGACGCCGGTGCCGATCTGATCGCCCTCGGCCGCCCGTTCCTGGCCAACCCCGACCTGGTGCGCCGGCTCGGGCTCGGGGCGCCGCTCAACCCGGTGCGGGACAGGTACCTGATGTACACGGCGGGGCGACCGGCTACACCGACTACCCCGCCTCGACGATCAGCCGTCCAGCGCCTCGAGGGTCGCGTTGGACGGGCCGCGCGTGGCCTGAAGGTCACGGGCCACGTCCTCCGCCGCGCCCAGCACCCGTACCGCGTTCTGCCAGGTCAGCTTGGCCAGGTCGGGCTTCGACCAGCCGCGGTCCAGCAGTTCGGCGATCAGGTTCGGGTAGCCGGAGACGTCGTTCAGACCGTCCGGGGTGAAGGCGGTGCCGTCGTAGTCGCCGCCGATGCCGAGGTGGTCGATGCCGGTGACCTCGCGCATGTGGTCCAGGTGGTCGGCGACCGTGGACACCGTGGCGACCGGGCGCGGGTTGCTCTCCTCGAAGGCGCGGTGCACCTTCATCGCCTCGGCGGTCGTGTCGAGGTGGTGGAAGCCGTGCGCGCGCATGTTCGCGTCGGCCTCGGCCGTCCAGTCGACCGCCGCCTGGAGCACGAACTTCGGTACGAACGTCACCATCGCGACGCCGCCGTTGCCGGGCAGGCGCTCCAGGACGTCGTCGGGGATGTTGCGCGGGTGGTCGCAGACCGCGCGGGCGGAGGAGTGGGAGAAGATCACCGGGGCCGTGGAGGTGTCGAGCGCGTCGCGCATCGTCGTCGCCGCCACGTGCGAGAGGTCGACGAGCATGCCCTCGCGGTTCATCTCCCGCACGACCTCGCGGCCGAAGGCCGACAGACCGCCCACCCCGGGCTCGTCCGTCGCCGAGTCGGCCCACGCGATGTTGTCGTTGTGGGTGAGGGTCATGTAGCGCACGCCGAGCGCGTACAACGCCCGCAGCGTGGCGAGGGAGTTGGCGATGGAGTGGCCGCCCTCGGCGCCCATCAGGGAGGCGATACGGCCCTCGGCGCGGGCCGCCTCCATGTCCGCCGCCGTCAGCGCGGGGCACAGGTCGGCCGGGTGGCGGGCCAGCAACTGCCGTACGCAGTCGATCTGTTCGAGGGTGGCGCTGACCGCCCTGTCACCGGCGTAGTCGGAGCGCACGTACACCGACCAGTACTGCGCGCCCACGCCGCCCTCGCGCAGCCGGGGGATGTCGGTGTGCAGGTGGGCGCCCTGGTGGGCGGCGATGTCGCGGGCGTCGAGGTCGTAGCGGACCTGTTCGCGCAGGGCCCACGGCAGGTCGTTGTGGCCGTCCACGACCGGGAACTCACGCAGGAGTTCCCGGGCCGCCTCCAGGGAGGTCATCGGCGTCACTTCCCCGAGCCGAAGCCGAAGCCGCTCGCGCCCTCTACCTTGGCGCGCAGGCGCTTGCCCTTCTCGGTGGCCTGGTCGTTCAGCTCCTGCTGGAACTCCCGCATCCGCTGGAGCAGGTCCTCGTCGTGGGTGGCGAGGATGCGGGCGGCGAGCAGACCGGCGTTGCGCGCGCCGGCGACGGAGACCGTGGCCACGGGGACGCCGGCCGGCATCTGCACGATGGAGAGCAGGGAGTCCATGCCGTCCAGGTACTTCAGCGGGACGGGGACGCCGATGACGGGCAGCGGCGTGACCGAGGCGAGCATGCCGGGGAGGTGGGCGGCGCCGCCGGCCCCGGCGATGATCGCCTTCAGACCGCGCTCGGCCGCCTGCTCGCCGTAGGTGACCATCTCGCGCGGCATCCGGTGCGCGGAGACGACATCGACCTCGTACTCGATCTCGAACTCGTCGAGGGCCTGCGCGGCGGCCTCCATGACGGGCCAGTCGGAGTCCGACCCCATGACGATGCCTACAACGGGGCTCATTCGGTGATGGTCCCTCTCAGGTAGCCGGCAGCGTGACGGGCGCGCTCCAGCACGTCGTCGAGGTCGTCGCCGTAGGTGTTGACGTGACCGACCTTGCGGCCGGGCTTCACGTCCTTGCCGTACATGTGGATCTTGAGCTGGGGGTCGCGGGCCATGCAGTGCAGGTACGCGGAGTACATGTCGGGGTAGTCGCCGCCGAGGACGTTGACCATGACGGTCCACCTGGCGCGCGGGCGCGGGTCGCCGAGGGGGAGGTCGAGGACGGCCCGGACGTGGTTGGCGAACTGGGACGTGATGGCGCCGTCCTGGGTCCAGTGGCCCGAGTTGTGCGGGCGCATCGCCAGCTCGTTGACGAGGATGCGGCCGTCGCGGGTCTGGAACAGCTCCACGGCGAGGTGGCCGACGACGTCCAGTTCCTTGGCGATCGTCAGGGCGAGCTGCTCGGCCTTGAGCGCGAGGACCTCGTCGAGGTCGGGCGCGGGCGCGATGACCGTGTCGCAGACGCCGTTCACCTGCTGGGACTCCACCACGGGGTAGGCGACCGCCTGGCCGTGCGGGGAGCGGACGACGTTCGCCGCGAGCTCGCGGACGTAGTCGACCTTCTCCTCGGCGAGGACCGGGACGCCGGCGCGGAAGGGGTCCGCGGCCTCCTCGAGCGAGTCGACGACCCAGACACCCTTGCCGTCGTAGCCGCCGCGGACGGTCTTGAGGACGACCGGGAAGCCGTCGCCCTCGGCCGCGAAGGCGACCACGTCCTGTGGATCGGTCACGATGCGGTGCCGCGGGCACGGCACGCCGATCGCGTCGAGCCTCGCCCGCATCACGCCCTTGTCCTGGGCGTGCTGAAGCGCGTCGGGGCCCGGGCGGACGGGGATGCCGTCCGCCTCCAGAGCCCTGAGGTGCTCGGTGGGTACATGTTCGTGATCGAAAGTGATCACATCGCAGCCCCTCGCGAAGTCGCGCAGCGTGTCGAGGTCGCGATAGTCGCCGATGACGACATCGCTGACGACCTGCGCCGCGGAATCCTGAGGGGTGTCACTGAGGAGCTTGAACCTGATGCCCAACGGGATGCCCGCCTCGTGTGTCATACGAGCAAGCTGACCCCCGCCGACCATGCCGACTACCGGGAACGTCACGCCCCTAGGGTATCGGCCACTGCGCGACGGCCGGTTTCCGTCCCCCGCCGTCGGCCCTCGCCGGTCTTCTTACCCGGGTTTTCCGGGTCTCTTCCCCGCCTATGAGCTTGCGCACAGGCAATCGTCGAGGGGGGTGGTTAGCATGGCTGGGTTGACGAAACCAACCGACAAACCGACCGACAGGAGCCTTTACGACCATGGGACGTGGTTCCTCGGGGCTTCATACGGCGCCTCCGGCACCCCGCAGTGCCGTGCGGCAACGCTTCGACCGGCTGGTGCGTGAGGTCGCCAAGTTCGGTGCGGTGGGTGGTGCGGGACTCCTGGTCAACCTGCTCGTGTTCAACCTGGTACGGCATGTGACCGACCTGCAGGTGGTGCGCGCGAGCGTCATCGCGACGGTGGTCGCGATCATCTTCAACTACCTCGGCTTCCGGTACTTCACCTACCGGGATCGCGACAAGGGCCGCCGTACGAAGGAACTGGCCCTGTTCCTGCTGTTCAGCGCGGTCGGCCTGGTGATCGAGAACGGCGTCCTGTACGCGGCGACGTACGGCTTCGGCTGGGACAGCCCGCTGCAGAGCAACATCTTCAAGTTCCTCGGCATCGGCATCGCGACGCTGTTCCGCTTCTGGTCCTACCGGACGTGGGTGTTCCGCGCGCTTCCCCCGGAGGGGGCGGCGGCCGGTGGGGAATCGTTCCTGGAGACGCCTCGGCGGGGTGCGCGGGGCGCGGACAAGCCGGAGAAACCGCGGGTGCGGGTGGGCTGACGCCGACGCGTCACCGCCTTCCAACGCCGGACGGGCTGGAATACCTGGACGGCACCGAGCTGCCCTCTCGCTCGTGCTCAGCACCCACCCAGCCGCGTCACGCCGTCACCTGACCGTCGGCCCCGATTCCTGCCCCTGCTTCGTCGAGGGCGGCGTGCGGGAGAGGAACAGGGCCAGTACCGGGGGCTTGGTCTGGAGCATCTCCAGGCGGCCGCCGTCCGCCTCGGCCAGGTCGCGGGCCACCGCGAGGCCGATGCCGGTGGAGTTGCGGCCGCTGATCGCGCGCTCGAAGATGCGGGCGCCGAGGTCCGCCGGGATTCCGGGGCCCTCGTCCGTGACCTCGATGACCGCCTGGTTGCCGGTGACGCGGGTGCGCAGCGCCACCGTGCCGCCGCCGTGCATGAGGGAGTTCTCGATCAGGGCTGCCAGGACCTGCGCCACCGCGCCCGGCGTGCCGACGGCCTCCAGGTGCCGCTTGCCCGAGCTGACGATCGCCCGGCCCGCGCTGCGGTAGGCGGGGCGCCACTCCGCCAGCTGCTGCTGGATGACCTCGTCGAGGTCGAAGGTGACGGCCGAGCCGGTGCGGGGGTCGCGCGAGTTGGTGAGGAGGCGTTCGACGACGTCCGTGAGGCGCTCCACCTGCGCCAGGGCGATCGTGGCCTCCTCCTTCACCGTGTCGGGATCGTCGGTGAGGGTGATCTCCTCCAGGCGCATGGACAGGGCCGTGAGCGGGGTGCGGAGCTGGTGGGAGGCGTCCGCGGCGAGGCGGCGTTCCGCCGTCAGCATGCGCCCGATGCGCTCGGCGGAGGCGTCGAGGACGTCCGCCACGCGGTCCAGCTCATGGACGCCGTACCGCTTGTGCCGGGGCCTCGGGTCGCCGGAGCCGAGACGTTCCGCCGTCTCCGCGAGGTCGGTGAGCGGCGAGGCCAGCCGGTTCGCCTGGCGCACCGCCAGCAGGACGGCCGCGATCACCGCCAGCAGGGCGACCGCCCCGATGATCAGCAACGTACGGCCGACCTCGCGCGTCACCGACGAGCGCGGCTCCTGCACGGTGACCGTCTCGCCCTCCTCGCCCGTCTCGCTGGCGCTGATGACGTCACCGGTCGGCCGCTCGCCCACCTCGATCAGGGGCTTGCCCGGGATGCGGATCCGGGCGTACCGATCCCCCTGGATCTGGTCCGCCAGCACCGCCGCGTTCACGGTCTCGTCGCCGAGCAGCCGGCTGTCCACGATGCTGACCAGCCGCACCGCCTCGGTGTCCACCCGCTCCTGGGCGGTGCTGGTGATGGTCCGTGTCTCGACGATGACGAGTGACACGCCGAAGACGGCGATCACCACGAGAACCACGGCGAGGGTGGACTGGATCAGTCGGCGGCGCATGTCCTCTTACTTACCTGTGTGCCCTGCCGGTGCGGCAGTGGCTCAGCTCTTCTCGAAGCGGAAGCCCACGCCCCGCACGGTCGCGATGTAGCGGGGGTTCGCCGCGTCGTCGCCGAGCTTCTTGCGCAGCCAGGAGATGTGCATGTCGAGCGTCTTGGTCGAGGACCACCAGGTGGTGTCCCAGACCTCCCGCATCAGCTGGTCCCGGGTGACGACGCGTCCCGCGTCGCGCACCAGCACCCGCAGCAGGTCGAACTCCTTGGCGGTGAGCTGGAGTTCCTCCTCGCCCATCCACGCGCGGTGCGACTCGACGTCGATGCGCACCCCGTGCGTGGCGGGCGGCTGCTGCGGCTCGGCGGCGCCGCGCCGGAGCAGGGCCCGGACCCGCGCGAGCAGTTCGGCGAGCCGGAACGGCTTGGTGACGTAGTCGTCGGCACCCGCGTCCAGGCCCACGACGGTGTCCACCTCGTCGGCACGCGCGGTGAGGATCAGGATCGGCACGGCGTGGGCGTCGGCGCGCAGCCGGCGGGCCACCTCCAGGCCGTCCATGCCGGGCAGGCCGAGGTCCAGCACGACCAGGTCGATCCCGCCCTGCAGTCCTGCGTCGAGCGCGGTGGGGCCGTCCTCCCGCACCTCGACCTCGTACCCTTCCCGGCGCAGTGCGCGGGCCAGCGGCTCCGAAATGGACGCGTCGTCCTCGGCGAGCAGTACACGGGTCATGAGCTGATGGTAGTCCGCCCATGACAAGAGCCGGGGTGTGATCGGACGCCTTGGTTCTTACCCGGCTCGGGTGAATCTCTTACCTTCGGCCGCAGTGGTACAGACCATGTCTGCGAAGTGCGATCCTGGGAAGGACCTTCGAAAGGGCGACTGCGGTTCCCTCGACACCTGTGATCCGTATCTCAAGTCCTTCCATTTCAGGCGGTGTCCTGACGTATGGTGACTCTACGCCTGTAGCACTGCGGGGACCTTCGGCGCATTTGACGCTGAGGGTCTCTTTTGTGTGCGCACCGAAAAAGGAATGACCTGTGGGCCGGGCCCCCGAAGGCGGGGGTGTGGATCCCGGCGGTCGCCGCCCCCCGCTTCGCGACCCGGAGCGGGACTCCCCCCGGGCGTGGGGCCGGCGGCCGTCCCGCCGGTGCCGGCCGCCCCCACCGGGCGCGTGACCGTATCTACGTCGCCGCGCGTCCCGACCAGCAAGGATCGACCATGGCGTCCAGCCTGACGAAGGACTCGGCCACCCCCGAGCGCACCTTCTTCGGCCACCCCCGCGGTATGGCCACGCTCTTCATGACGGAGATGTGGGAGCGCTTTTCCTGGTACGGAATGCGCGGCATTCTCGTCCTTTACTTGATCGCGGGCGTCCTCGACGGCCCGCTGGCGGGCCGGGAGGCCCTGGCCGCCTCGATCTACGGCGTCTACAACGCGGTTGTGTACATGGCCGCCATGCCCGGTGGCTGGGTCGCGGACCGCCTCTGGGGTGCCCGCAAGGCCGTGCTGGTCGGCGGCATCGTCATCGCCCTCGGCCACTTCACGCTGGCCATCCCCGCGGACATCGCCTTCTTCTGCGGTCTCGGCCTGATCGCGATCGGCACCGGTCTGCTGAAGCCGAACATCTCCGCGATGGTCGGTGGCCTCTACGAGGGCCAGCCCAGCGCCCGCCGTGACGCCGGCTTCACGCTCTTCTACATGGCGATCAACATCGGCGGCATGGCCGCCCCGCTGGTCGTCGGCTACCTCGGCGAGAACGTCAACTGGCACCTCGGCTTCGGTGTCGCCGGTGTCGGTATGACCCTCGCCGTCATCCAGTACGTCCTCGGCGGCCGCCACCTGGGCGACATCGGCAAGGAGCCCGGCACCCCGGCCTCCCCCCAGGAGAAGCGCTCCGCCCTGCGCAAGGTCGCGCTGTGGAGCGGCATCGCCCTCGGCGCCCTGGTCCTGGACATCGCGCTGGGCACGTACGACATAGAGCACATCGTCAACGTGCTCGCAGTCCTCGGCATCGTGGTCCCGATCGTCTACTTCGTGACGATGTACCGGAACCCGGCCCTGCGCAGCGAGGACAAGCCGAAGATCCAGGCCTTCGCCTGGTTCTTCGCCACCGCCGTGCTGTTCTGGATGATCTACGACCAGTCCGGTTCGCTTCTGACGATCTTCGCGGACGGCAAGACCGACCGCACGATCGGCGGCTGGGAGTTCCCGGCGTCCTGGTACCAGTCGGTGAACCCGGCCATGGTCATCGTGCTCGCCCCGATCTTCGCCGCGCTCTGGGTCAAGCTGGCCAAGCGCAACCGTGAGCCCAGCACACCCATGAAGTTCGCCCTGGCGATGCTCCTCATCGGCGGCTCGTTCGGCATCATGGGCCTGGCCGGTGCCGCCGCCGCGAACAGCGACACGGGCAAGGTCACCGTCTTCTGGCTGCTGAGCGTCTACCTGGTGCAGACCCTCGGCGAGATGTGCCTGTCGCCGGTGGGCCTGTCCCTGTCGACGAAGCTGGCCCCGAAGCAGTTCGTGGGGCAGATCATGGGTCTGTGGTTCCTGGCCACCGCGACGGGCAACGCCCTCAACGGCTGGACCACCAAGCTCAACGCGCCGCTGGGCGACGCGGTCTACTACACGATGTGGGCCATCATCGCCGTCGCCGCCGGTCTGACCTTCATGATGGCCGGCCGCAAGATCCGCGCACTGATGGGCGACGTGAGGTAGCGCCTGCGGCTGGGCTGAGCGGATGGAGGCCGTTGCACCGAGGGTGGTGCGGCGGCCTCCGGCTTTTGCGGGTCGGCTCAGTTCGGTATTTCGTCGCGTCGCACGGCTGCGACGAAGGAGGCCCAGGCGGCCGCGGGGAGTATCAGGGCGGGGCCGTGGGGGTTCTTGGAGTCGCGGACGGGGACGAGGGGGGTGGCGAGGTTGTCGGCGACTTCGACGCACTCGCCGCCGTCCGGATTGCTGTAGCTGCTCTTACGCCACGTCACGCCGGTCAGGTCGATGGATCGCACGGTGCTTCCTCCAGCATCTGCCCGATGAACTTCAGCGACTCGGCCGGTGACAGCGCCAGGTCGCGCATCGATCCGTACGCACGTTGCAAGCGCTCAACCTCCATGCTTTCCTCGATCAGTTGGCCCTGGTACGCGGTCTCTGTGTAGGCGACGCTCCGCCCATCGGGCAACCGCAGGAACATCACGGCGGTCCCAACCAAGCCGTGCAGCCCGGCGCTCAGAGGCAACACCTGCAGCGTGACATGCGGGCGCTCGGCTACCTCCGCAAGTTGTTCAAGCTGCTCCCGCCAGGCTCGGGCATCCCGCAATGGCGTGCGCAGCACGGCCTCGGACAGGATGGTCCGGAACGCCGGTGCGTCCTCGCCCGCCAGCAACGCTCGGCGGCCGACCCGCGCTTCCACCTGCTGGGCCAGCTCGTCGCCCTTGGTGCCACCCGCCGCAAGCACCTCCCGCGCATACCCGTCCGACTGAAGCAAGCCCGGCGGGATGCTCACGGCGAAGTGCCACAGGCTCACCGCCTCGGCCTCCAACAACATGTACCTGCGGTACTGCTCCTTGAACTGCGCCGGGTCCGCGACCGCCAGCTCCCACAACGCCAACAGCAACCCCGGCGTCCCGTAGTACTCGTCCAGCGCCTGCGCCACCTCAGGGCTCCCCAGCGACTGTCCCCGCTCCAGCTTCCCGAGCGTCGACCAGTCCCAGCCCAACTCGTCCGCGAGCTGCCGCAGACTCAGCCCGCGCCGCTCGCGCAGCTCCCGTACCTCCTCCGCGAACCGCCGTCGCGGCTCCTGGCTGCGGCTCGTCACCGTCCGTCGCTGCGGCACCCGTTCCTCCCCGTACGCCGCCAGTGGAATTTGTGGAATTTGGCGTGCCGAGCGTGGAACCACCGCCGCTCACCCGCCTTTTCGCCTTCCGGACACGGGGCACGGCATGCTCGTACTGCACCTGAACACGCACCGTAATCGAACGGATGCGTACAGCTCAGGCGTTCCCCGGAAGCGACCTCAAGGAGTGAGCCATGACGACCGCGACCCTCCCGCGACTCCCCCACCGCACCCGCTCGCAGCGCCCGCACGCCGCCTGGACGCCGCCGGGCGGCTGGGCGCGGCCGACGCCCGCCGTCCTGCGCGCGATGGAGGCGGCGCTCGCGCGGTGGTCCGCATGACCACGCCCGCCATGTGGGCGGCGACACCACCGCCACCACCCTCCTGTGACGTGTGCGGGGCACTACTGGCCCAGCGGGACGCGGCAAGAGCGGCGGATCGGACCGTCGAAGCCGAGGACTGCGACCGGGAGTTGCGGGACCACTGGAGCCTCGGACGGGAGTGTGCGCCGTGACCGAGCCCTCGTCCCCGCCGCCCTTCGCCTACGACACGAGCCGCTCACCCGTCCCCGTGGACGGCTGCCGGTCGTGCCGGGAACTCGCGGCACGGCGGGCCGCGGCGCGGACCGCGTTCGACTACAGCGCGGTGGCCGACGCGAACGTGATGATGCGGTCGCACCTACGGTTGGACCACTGATCGGCCGACCCGGCCGCCGGTCCACTGACCGGCGACCTGCGCGCCGACCTGTGCGGACAGCAGGCGCAGCGCGTCGGCCGAGGCGGCGTCGCCGGGTGTGTAGACCTCCAGCCGGTGATCGGGGCTCTCGGGCTGGAGCCACACCTGGTACTCGATGCCGACGTCGCCGACGGTCGGGTGCCGAAGGCGCATCGTGCCCACGGTGCAGTCAGCGACGTCACCCTCGGCCCACAGCCTGGCGAAGTCCCGGCTGCGCATGGCGAGTTCGCCGATCAGTTCGGCCAGCCGGGCGTCGGTGGGGTGCCGGCCGGCGGTGAGCCGCAGGTAGGCCACGTGGATGCGGGCGAGCTCGGCCCAGTTGCGGTGCAGGTCACGGGAGAGGGGGTCGAGGAAGAACATCCGCGGGATGGACGGCCGGCGCAGGAGATCGTGGGGCGCGTCGAAGTCGACGTGCTCCGCGACAAGGCCGTGTCCGGTGCGGTTCCAGGCCAGCACGTCACCGCGGCGCCCGAGGACCACGGCCGGAGTGCTGTCCGCGAGGGACGCCAGGAGCGCGAGCACCCGTTGGTGCGGCTTCTCCGGGGCGGGGCGGACCAGGCGTGAACTCGTTGCCTGGCCCGCGAGGTTGTGCAAGTGGGCGGTTTCGGCGGGGTCGAGCCGCAGCACGCGCGCGAGCGCGTCGAGGACCTGCCGGGAGGCGGTGCCGGCCTGGCCCTGCTCCAGCCTTGTGTAGTAGCCGGCGCTCACCCCGGCGAGCTGGGCGAGTTCCTCGCGGCGCAGGCCCGGTACCCGGCGGGCAGTGCCGTAGGTGCGCAGTCCGATGTCGGCGGGCGTGACCCGGTCACGGCGGGACTTGAGATAGGCCCCGAGGCTCTCCAGCTCCATGACATCGAGCGTAGGTGCCGCGGGCCGCGGCCGGGTGCCCCTGCGAGGTGTACCCATACCGCGGGGATGGTTGCCGGGCGGACGGCACCACACCGTCGTATGCATGAACGCACAAGTGAACGCGCAAGTGGCAGCAGACGAGGGGTCCCACTCCGCCGGGCTGCGGGCGTGGCTCGGACTGCTGGTGGTGCTCGGCCCGGTCCTGCTGGTGGCGATGGACAGCTCGGTGCTGTTCCTGGCGACGGCCAAGATCTCCGAGGCGCTGTCGCCGACGGCCGACCAGGCGTTGTGGATCCTGGACGCCTACGGGTTCGCCGTCGGCTCCCTGCTCATCGCCTTCGGGAACATC
The DNA here is from genome assembly GCF_053608645.1 of Streptomyces sp. NPDC055013. Classification (NCBI taxonomy): domain Bacteria; kingdom Bacillati; phylum Actinomycetota; class Actinomycetes; order Kitasatosporales; family Streptomycetaceae; genus Streptomyces; species Streptomyces sp. NPDC055013. Next base: position 105,668 of record NZ_JBSGVW010000029.1, on the reverse strand, counting down.
GGCGACCGGTACGGGCGGCTGAAGCTGCTGATGACCGGGACGGCGCTGTTCGGAGCGGCGTCGGCGGGAGCGGCGTTCGCCCCGGGGCCGGAACTGCTGATCGCCTTCCGGGCGTTGATGGGTGTGGCCGGTGCGACGCTGCTGCCGTCCGCGCTGGCGGTCCTCAGCGAGCTGTTCCCCGACCCGCGCCGCAGGGCGACAGCGATCGGGATCTTCGCGGCCACCTTCGCCGCGGGCTTCGCGATCGGCCCAGTCGTCGGCGGACTCCTGCTGAGCGGCTTCTGGTGGGGGTCGGTCTTCCTGATCAACCTCCCCGTGGTCGTGCTCTTCCTGGTCCTGGCCCCGGTCCTGCTGCGCGAGGTGCGAGCGACGCGGACCGGCCGCGTCGACGTCCTGAGCGTCGCGCTCTCCGCAGCGGGCATCCTGCTGACGGTGTACGCGGTCAAGGACGCCGCCGCGGCGGGGCTGACCGCGACGCCCATGGCCACCGGGACCGTCGGCGTCGCCACGCTGGCCTGGTTCGTTCGGCGGCAACTCCGCCTCGACCACCCGCTGATCGACTTCCGCCTCTTCCGCGACCGGGTGTTCACGATCGCGGCCGTCACCGGCCTGCTGCCGCTGGCCGCATGGTCGGCCACGGCCTACCTCGGCGGCATCTACCTCCAGTCCGTCCTCGGGCTGAGCGTCCTCGACGCGGCCTACGTCGCGCTCCCCGCCGCCGCCGTACTCACCGTCACGTGCGTCGTCACACCGGCGCTGGTCGCCCGGATCGGCACCCGGGCAGCGCTCGTCACCTGTCACCTCCTCATCGCCGCGGGTCTGCTCCTGCTGACGGCCACGGGCGTCTCCGACGGTGTCGTCTGGTACGTGGCCTCCACCGCCCTCGCCGGAATCGGCTACGGCATCGCCTTCAGCCTCGTCGCCGACACGGCCGTAGCGGCGGTCCCAGCAGAACGCGCCGGGGCCGCCGCAGCCATCGCCGAGACCGGTAACGAGATCGGCAACGCCCTGGGCATCGCGCTCCTGGGCTCACTCGCCGCCCTCGTCTTCCGCCTCCAGGGCCCCGGCGCGGCGGGCACCCTCCCGGAGACCTTGCAGGTACCCGGCCTGACGGCAGCGACCGTGCACGACGCCAAGTCGGCCTTCGTGACAGGCCTGCACATAGCCGCCGTCATCGCGGGCGCCCTCCATGCCGCGCTCGGCGCTTTCGCCCTGCGTCATCTGGCTCCGCGGAACTGATCAGCCGCGGTTCGGCAGTGCCGCCAAGGGGGGCGGCCGACGCCCCTTGCGCGGCACTACCGGCGGAGCGCTACCGCATTCGCCGTCCGGGCATGAACGTGAACACCGCCCCGCCCAGCAGCAGGGCCGTCCCCGCCACCAGCCCCAGCGCCTTCAGGGACCCCTGGTCCTCCGCGCCGGTCGCCGCCAGGCCGCCGTCCGTCGACGAGCCGCCCGCGGAGCCTCCCGCCGAACCACCCGTCGAGCCGCCGCCGGACGCGCCGCTCGCCTGCTCGCTCGTGTCCAGCGTCAGCGACACCTCCGACTTGGCCGGAGTACAGGTCGTCGTCGTGCCGAGGGCCTCGATCGTCAGGACTCCCGGGGAGAGGGTCGACTCACCGCTCGCGCCCGGCTTGTAGGTGCCCGTGAGGTCGGGGATCTCGATCGGGTCGCCCGACTTGATGGCCTCGGAGTTGGTGGGCCCCTCGACGTGGACCGTGCCCTTGTCGGCGCCGCCCAGGGCGACCTCCATCGACGGCTTGACCGAATCCTTGGGGATGTCGGCGGGGCTGTCCATCACCGACTTCTTGAACTGCACCGTCAGATCGAAACTCCCGCCGTTCTTCTTGGCGTTGATCTGGACCGGCGAGGTCGCCTCCTTGTCGCCGATGGGCGTCTTGCACTTGTACGGGACCTGGACCTCCTTGCCCGTGAAGTCGGTCTGGCCGCCGTCGCCGCCCCCGGTGCTCGTACCGCCCGTGTCCCCGCCCGTCTCGCTCTCACTCGGCGCCGGGTCCGAAGGGCTCGACGACCCCGTCGGCAGACCGGTCGGCACACTCGTCGGCAGCGTCGGGACGACCGTCGGCAGGCCTCCCGTCGTACCGCCCGAAGTCCCGCCCCCGTCCGTCACCTTGATCGTCGCGGCCTTCTGCACCGTCTCCTTCGGCGCGCACTTGGTGTCCGTGGAGATGGGCTTGTTGACGTTGATGTTGTAGGCGCCCGGCGTCAGGGTCACCTCGCCAGGTGCCGTCAGCTTCAGCTTGCCCTTCATGTCGGACAGCTTCATGTCGCCGCCCTTGGGGATCGCCGGGTTCTCCCGGGGCCCCTGCATGGCGACGTCCGCGGTCTGCGCACCGGCCGCCTTCAGCGTTCCCGACGGCTGGACCGTGTTCGCCTGCAGGTCGAGGATGTCGGGATTCTTGGAGGCGGCCTGGACGAACTTCCAGACGATCTCCACCTCGTCGCCGACCTTCGCCTCCGCGGGCGCGGTGATCTCCACCTTCGTGGTGCCCTGGACCGGCGGCAGCCCGGAGATGGCGGGCGGGATGCACTCGGTCGCGTACGCCACCTCGGCGGCCTGGGCGGGCGCGGCGGACACGCCGAGCAGGATGCCCGCGCCGCCGAGCATCAGCGCGACGCCCGCCGCGCCGCCTCTTCCCGGGCGTGCCGGTGTGACTCTCCTTCGCTTGCTCACGGGGGTCCCTTCCTGGTCGGAGTCGACGGAGTCGTGGGGCCCGTCGAACTCGTCGGGCTGTCGTCGTGCGGTGCGGAGAGCCGACCGGCCGTGCCCGGATCGCTGTCCGGGGTGAACCACGGCAGGGCCGAGGAGGAGGAAGAGGGCAGGGCGTGCCTGGCCTCTTCGCGGGGCTTCAACCCCGGTAGGCGCAGGGCCGGTTCGGGCAGCCGGAAGCTGCGGCGGCGGGCGGTCCGCCGCGGCCGTACCCGGTCCACGACCGCCAACCCGACGCGGAACACCGCCGCCGGTACGACCAGACAGACCAGGATCCAGAACAGCGTCACGCCCCAGGGCCGGCCCACGCCCCAGGGCTGTTCGGCCATCACCTTGCCGCCGTACTTCAGGGAGACCGTGTAGTCGCCGTGCGCGCCGGCGGCGAGTTCCACCGGCAGCTCGATCCGCGCCTTGCTGCCCGGCTGGATCGTGCCGCGCCACTGCTGTTCCTGCCACTGCGGTGCGAACACGCCGTGGGAGGTGCCGACCTGGAAGACCGGGTTCCTGACGGGTGAGGTGCCGACGTTGCCGACCGTGAACACCAGCGTCCGCGCCGGTGGTGCGCCGAACCAGGTGAGCAGGCCGCTCGAACCGTCCAGCCGGGTGTCCGTGAGGACCGACAGGCGTCCCCCGGCCGGCTCCGCGGGCAGCGGCTCGACCGCGTGCCCGGCCACCTGGAAGATCGCGTCGGCCTCGGCCTTCGCCCCGGTCACCGTCGCCACGTGCACCACACAGGGGCACGGCACGGGCGGCTCGGCCACCGGAAGTCTCCGGCTGAAGCGTCCGTCCGCGTCGGTCGTCACGGCCCTGCCTTCCGCATTGGCGCAGGAGTTGGTGCCGCCGCTCACGCCGGTCGACGGCACGGACCGGCCGCAGATCAGGATCATCAGCAGGGTGCGGGCCCGCCAGCCGCTGCCGGTCACGGTGATCGCACCGCCCGTCCCCGCCTGGGACTTGGACAGCTTGACGGTGGGCGGGTCGTCCGCGGCCGACACGTTCACGGCCGACGCCGGCGACAGCAGCGCCAGCACGGCCAGCAACACCGCGATCCGCACCCTGGCGTTCACGTCCCCGCTCCCGTCAGCTCGGCTTGCCTGTAGGGCTGTTCCGCTTCAGCGGACTCGCCGTCGTCGGGCTTACGGCGCCCTCGACGCCGTACGACGAACAGGGCGCCCGCCGCCCCCACGAACCCCCCGGCCCCGGCCAACGCACCCCACGGCACGAACCGCGCCGACGCCCTGGCCGTGTCGCTCGCCCCGCCGGCCGCCGTCACCGTCAGTTGCACGTCGACCGCGTCGAGCGCGGGCCGGTCGGGCCACGGCTCGGTGAGCTTCGTACGGCTGCCCGGGGGCAGGTCGACGGAGAGGAGGCGTGGGGCGCGGTCGAGGAGGCGGCCGAGGACACCGTCGGCGCGGATCGCGAGGCTCGGGGCGAGGGCGGTCGTACCGCGGTTGACCAGCTCGTATGTGATGCCGTCGGCGTGCACCCGGACGTGTTCCACCGTCAGCGCGGACAGCTCCGGGCCTGTCACGCGCAGGCGGAGCGGGACGGTCCGCTCGCGGCCGTCGGCGTCGCGGGCGACGATCTCTCCGGAGCGGTCGCCGGGCGCCGTGCCCGGCGGGACGGTCACCGTGAAGGGGACCTCGGCGCGGGTGCGGGCCGGGATCCGTACCGCGCCTTCGGCGAAGGCGATCGGGACGCCGGTGCCCTGCAGCCGTACGGTGACCGGCTCGCCGCCCCGGTTCGTCACGGACACCGTGTCCTGCGGGACCGTCCCGGGCGCGCCCTCGGCGTAGAAGGACGGCCGCCCGCCGCCGGAGGGCGCGACGGTCCAGGCCTCGGCGGCGGTCGCCACGGGAGCGGCCGCCAGGAGGAACAGCAGGGACAGGCACAGGACACGGACGACTGACGACATCGGCGGCTCCAGCGGTGATCGGGCGTGCAGGTCAGCGGCGTACCGCCTGACCCCTCCGCGTCAGCCACAGCGCGCCTGCCGCGCCCGCGAGCAGCACCGTGCCGCCGAGGGTGCCCAGGGCGATGGCCGAGTCCTCGGGGCCGGTCTGCGGGAGCTCGGCGCCGGAGTCGGAGCCGCCCTGGCCGGCGCCGCCCGTGCTGCCACCGCCGGACGCAGCCGTCACGTCGAGGGTGAGCGACGGGCCGGGGCTGTTGCCTGGCGTGCACGTGGTCGTCGTGCCGAGCGCCTTGATGGTGAGCACGCCCGCCGTGAAGGTGACCTTGCCGGTCTTCTTCGGGGTGTACGTGCCCGTCAAGTCGTTGATCTTGATGGGGGTGTTGGCGGGAATCGCCTCCTGGTTGGCCGGGCCGGTGACCGCGAGGGTGCCGCTGTCGGCACCGCCCAGCTTGATGGTGGCGCTCGGGTTCATCGCGCCCTTGCCCAGTTCGACCGGGCTGGACGAGACGCCCTTCTGCCACGACATAGTGATCTTGTAGCCGCTGCCGCTCTTGACGCCCTTGATGTCGATCGGCGAGACGGCGCTCTTGTCGCCGATCGGCGTCTTGCAGGCGTAGTTGACGTCGACGACTTCGGCCCGGGCCGCGGGGGCGGCCATCAGCACCGCCGAGCCGGCCAGGGCCGCGGCCGTCGCGAGCGCGGCGGTTCGCTTCTGCTTCGACACGGTCCCCTCATTTCCTGACGGCACATCAGATCGGCCGTCAAGGTACGCCCGGCGCCTTGAGGAGGGAAGACACGGCGCACGCCGGAGTTGTGACGATCCGGCGTGCGCCGCAGGGGGTTCGAGTGGAGAGCCGACCCCTCAGGGTGATCCTGGGTAACACAGGGTCAGGCCGGGCGCAGCAGCTCAGGCAGCCCCCAGCGCCGCAGCACCTCCGGCACGAGCACCGTCCCGTCCGCCCGCTGGTGCTGCTCCAGGATCGCGGGGAGCAGCCGGCTGGTGGCGAGGCCCGAGGCGTTGAGGGTGTGGACGTACGCCGCCTTGCCGCCGCCGGCCGGGCGGTACCGGATGCCGCCGCGCCGGGCCTGGTAGGCGCGGGCGTTCGACACCGAGCTGACCTCGACGTACCCGCTGGGCCCGAGGCTGGGCAGCCAGACCTCCACGTCGTAGGTCTTGGCCTGCGCGGGGCTGGTGTCGCCGGCGGCGAGCTTGGTGACGCGGTGGTGCAGCCCGAGTCCGGCGACCAGTTCCTCGGCGCGGGCGAGCAGTTCGAGATGCGCGGCGTCCGAGTCCTGCGGCCGGGCGAACTGGAACAACTCCACCTTGTTGAACTGATGCCCGCGCAGCGTCCCGCGCTCCGCCGTGCGGTGGCTGCCGCTCTCCTTGCGGTAACAGGGCGTGTAGGCGACGTACCGGCGCGGCAGCTCGCGCTCGTCGAGCGTCTCGCCGCGATGGAGATTGACCAAGGCGGTCTCGGCGGTCGGCAACAGGAAGTGGTCGTCGTCCGTCCGGAAGACCTCGTCGGCGAACTTGGGGAACTGCCCCGCCGTGTACCCCGCCTCGTACGTCAGCAGGTGCGGCGGCAGCACGAACTCGTACCCCGCCCGGCGATGCGCGTCCAGGAAGTGATTGAGCAACGCCCACTCGAGCGCGGCACCCTCCCCCCGGTAGACCCAGTGGCCGCGCCCGGCGAGCGCCGTCCCCCGCCGGTAGTCGACCAGCCCCAACTCCTGCGCGAGCCGGACGTGGTCCCGCCCCTGGAACCCGAGGCCGGGCGGTACCCCCACGGTCCGCACGACCTGGTTGCACTCCTTGCCCCCCGCCACCACGTCGTCGTCCGGAAGGTTGGGCAGCGCGTCGAGGAACTCCTGATGCCGGGCACCGAGATCGACTAGGCGGGCCTCGGCCCGGGCCAGCTCATCGGTCAGGGCCTTGGCGGTGGCGTGGAGTTCCTCGGTGGGGGGCAGGGCGGCAGCCCGGCCCTCCCCCGCCGGCGTTCCCTCCCGCCGCAGCGCAGCGATCCGCGTCGAGATCCGGCGACGTTCGCCGCGTAGGCGCTCCACGGTGGCGCGGGCCTCGCGGAAGGCGGTGTCGAGGGTGAGGAAGGCGGGGATGTCGGGGGCCACGGCGCGTTTGCGCAGGGCTGCCCGGACCTGGTCGGGGTGGGTTCGGATGAGGGTGACGTCGAGCATGGGGCGCGCTCCGTCCGATCGGCCGGAGCGGCAGAGATCGCCCCGGGGTGGTCCCTCGGGGCGTGGGCGAGAGGGTGCTCGCGGTGCCACCACGCCTTCACCGCCGTACGGCGGACTCGTTCGGGCCCGGTGACGGGGGCCGGCCGGCGGGGCATTTCCTCCCCGCACTCGGGAGTGGATTCACCTGGGCGCGAGGCCGCTTTCACAGCGAACGGCGGCTCTCTCGGCTCGCGGACCCGGGCTACTTGTCTCCGTCAGCGCGTTGCAGGGAGAGTAGAGCGGCGCCTCGGCGGTGCGGAAACGAATTTCCTGTACGGCAGGCCGAACGGGTGACCTACCCCGGTGCTCCCAGCTCCGCCCACACCGTCTTGCCCGCGACCCCCTGCGTCCGCATGACGCCCCAGTCCAGGCACAGCCGCTGCACGATGAACATGCCGTGGCCGCCGGGACGCCCCGCGCGGTGCGGTGTGCGCGGCGCCGGCTGGCCCGTGCCCTTGTCGGAGACCTCGACGCGGATCACCTTGTTGTCGCAGGCGATCCACAGCTCGTCCGGCCCGTCGGCATGCAGACAGGCGTTGGTGACCAGCTCGGACACGACGAGCAGCACATCCTCCGCGGCGGCCCGCTGGTCGGCGGTGGCCGCGGGGAGCCAGCCCCACGCGTACAGCGCCTGGCGGGCGAAGTCACGGGCGAGCGGGACGACGCCGCTCTGCCCCTCGAGGACCAGGCGGCGGACCTGCCGCCCCGCCGACACCTCGGCGGACGCCACGGACTCCACGGGCCTCAGGGACGGCACGGTGCCCCCTCCGGGCCCTCCGGCCGCCGCGGAGCCCTCGTCGGAGCCCCCCGTGGCCGGCATGCCGCTCTCGGACGCCCCCGAAGCGCCGCTGGGCTCAGGGCCGCGGTCGCCCGGCGAGAAAGGCCGGGTGGTGCTCATCAGCGCTTCACCTCACCGATTCACCAGTTCAACGTTCACACGATTCAGAAGTCAGTACGTAGAGTCAGTACGCCAGTACACGATCCTTGCCTGATACGTCGGTCACAGCCGCCCACCCCGGTGGCCGACATCACAGCCGACGGGTTTCAGGATGTCTCCTGCCCGACCGAGCCGAGGGAACACCCCTGTATTCGGCATGAATGATGTGACGTCTGATGCAGGGCCGGACGCGAGGGGTCAACCCGACCCGTCGGCCTCGTCGGCCAGGGCGGCGTCGAGCGAGTCGTGGACCGTGAAGACGGCCTCGGCTCCCGTAATCTCGAACACGCGTGCGACCACGGGCAGCATTCCCGCGAGATGCACCCCGCCACCGGCGGCTTCCGCCTTCAGTCGGGCCCCGAGCAGCACGTTCAGACCCGTGGAGTCACAGAACTCCAGTCGCGAGCAGTCGACGACCAGCCGACTGAAGCCCTTCCCGAGGCAATCCTCGAGTGGCTCACGCAACAAATCGGCGGTGTGGTGATCCAACTCACCCGCCGGGGTCACGACGGCGCTGGCGCCCTCTTCCCGCACCTCGACCAGAAGTCGGCCAGACTGTGCGCTGCCGACCGTCCCGCGGTCCATGCCGTCTCTCACTCCCGACGTCGTGGCTGCTGACTGACGCTGTCGAACACTACGCCCTCTCTACGCCTCCCAACACCCGAACATCCACCCAGAATCGGACATTTCGGACCAGAGCGCACTTGCGGTGGGCTCCTGAAAGCGGGTAGGGCTAGTAAAGACACGTAACCGACTCGGCCGGCTTTGGAGGCGCCGCACACCGCAGTGCACGCAGGCTTCGGCAGCCGAATGCCGAGAACGATGGAGGACATCATGTCACCCCGGCTCGACGCATCGCATACCCAGAGCGCGACGTCGGCATCCCAACCGGAACAGCTGGATCCCATCGAGTTGAGCGCCGACGTACGTCCCGAACAGGACTTCGGTCAGGAGTTCGGTCAGGACGACGCGCTCGCCGGACTTCCGGACATCCCGCCGTACGACGAGGTGGGGCCGGTGGACGCGCGGGCCCTGTCCAAGACCCTCTTCGAGCGGCTGGAGTCGCTGGAGGAAGGGACCCACGAGTACTCGTACGTCCGCAACACGCTCGTCGAACTCAACCTCGCGCTGGTCAAGTTCGCCGCCTCCCGCTTCCGCTCGCGCAGCGAGCCGATGGAGGACATCATCCAGGTCGGCACCATCGGCCTGATCAAGGCGATCGACCGCTTCGAGCTCAGCCGCGGCGTGGAGTTCCCCACCTTCGCGATGCCGACCATCATCGGTGAGATCAAGCGCTTCTTCCGCGACACGTCGTGGTCGGTGCGGGTACCGCGTCGGCTTCAGGAGCTCCGGCTCGACCTGGCCAAGGCCGGGGACGAACTGGCCCAGAAGCTCGACCGCGCCCCGACCGTGGCGGAACTGGCGGAGCGCCTCGGCCTGACCAACGACGAGGTCGTCGAGGGCATGGCGGCGTCGAACGCGTACACCGCCTCGTCGCTGGACGCCCAGCCCGAGGAGGACGACGCCGAGGGCGCGCTGGCCGACCGGATCGGCTACGAGGACCACGGGATCGAAGGCATCGAGTACGTCGAGTCCTTGAAGCCGCTCATCGCCGAACTGCCGCCCCGGGACCGGAAGATCCTGTCGCTGAGATTCGTGGCGGGCATGACCCAGTCGGAGATCGGCGAAGAACTCGGCATCTCGCAGATGCATGTGTCGCGGCTGCTGTCGCGGACGTTGGTCCGGCTCCGCAAGGGGCTGACGGTCGAGGAGTGACCTGTCCAGGAGTGGCGTCCCCTCCACGCTGACCTGCGCTGTGCCCGGTGCCCTGCCGAATTCCGTCGGCGGGACACCGGGCACAGCGCGTTCGGGAACGGATGCGTCCCGCCCGGCCGTGCATGCGCGGCTCACGGGTTACCCACGGAAACCCTTTCCCCACGGCTTCCCTTCCTCCACTATGAGCCGTCATACCCGCCGGTAGGTCAGGACTCCGGACGGGTCGCACGGCTGCAAGGAGGCAGGCGGATGGCTCGGGCCGACGACGGTGGGGACCGTGACCGTGGGATGCACACGGGCGCGTCCGACGCACGGCTCACCGAACTGCTGCGCGCCGACACGGCCACCGCGTATCCGGCGCTCCAGGAGCTGCGCGCCCGCCATCACGCACCCGTCCTCGCCTACGCCCGCCTGTGCACCCCGAACGACTCCATGGCCCGGCAGCTGGCGGCCCAGGCGTTCACCCTGGCGGCCCGTCAGACCGCGCGCGGCATCGACCCCGGGCTGCCCTGGCGGCATCAACTGCTGATGCTGACCGCCCGGTTGGCCGGGACCTGGGCCATGGACGAACGGGCGGCGGGCCTCGACGCGGGACTGCTGCTCGTGCTGAACACGGCCGGCCCCGCCGGCCCGGTCCCGCCGATGCTGACGGCGTTCCAGACCCTTCCGTCCCGCACCCAGGGCCTGATCTGGTACGGCCTGGTGGAGCAGGAGCCGGCGGACCGGACGGCGGGCCTGCTCGGCCTCACCCGCGAGGACGTCACGTACGGCACGGACCCGGCGCTCCAGCAGCTCGCCCGGTCCTGTCTGCGCGCCCGTCTCACCGCCTCCGACGACCCCGACTGCTCCGACTTCGGCCGCCTCATCGAGGAGTCCGTACGGCCGGACAGTCCCCGCGCCAGTGCCGATCTGCACGCCCACATGGGGCGCTGCCCGCACTGCACGACGGCGTACGAGGAGTTGTCGGCCCTGCGGGACTCCCCGCGCACGGCGCTGGCGGAGGGGCTGCTGCCGTGGGGCGGGACGGCGTACGCGGCGGGCGTTCCGGGCGAGCGGGAGGGCGTGCGGCGCGGGGGTGCCGCCGCCCGCCTTGCCGCGAAGAGGAGTTGGCCGGTGCCGGGATGGCCGTCCGATCGTCGCCGGGTGGTGCTGGTGTCGGCGGCGCTCGGGGTGGCGTTGCTGCCGCTGGTGGCGTTCCTGGTGGCGCAGGGCGGCTCGTCGTCGCAGGATCCGGTGGGCTCGGTGGGCACTCCGGTGAGCGTGCCGCCGGTGGCGGTCACGGTGACGGCCACCGTGCCGGCGACGCCGTCGCCCTCGTCGCCCTCGCCGTCACCGTCGCGGAGCTCCAAGTCGCCGTCGCCCACGAAGAGTCCGACGCCGACGAAGACGGCCGCCCCCAAGCCGCCGCCCTCCCCCACGCACCCGCCGAGCGGCACGTACGCCCAGGTCGTGAACGTCGCCTCGGGGCTGTGCCTGGACGTGGGCGGCGCCTTCTTCAACGGGACCGACGTGATCACGGCTCCCTGCACGTCGTCCGGCACCCAGCGCTGGCGGGTCGACGCGGATCGCGGTGTGCTCCAGTCGTCCGCCGATCCCGACTACTGCCTGGACAGCCGTGGTTCGACGGACCGGGGCGTCGGGGTCTGGACGTGCGACTCGGTGGAGGGCCGCAACGGTCAGAACCTGATGTTCGTGGTGGACGGCGACGGCGTGATCCGCCCCGCCATCGCCTTCGGGACGGCGGTGACCCCGGCGGGGGGTGCCGGGGACGGGCTGTCGCTGGAGTCGGTGAGCAGCGGCGGCGGCCAGCGCTGGAAGGCGGGGGCCGCCTAGCCCGGGAGCAAGGGCCCTGGGCTGGGCGGCCCTTCGGGCTCAGGCCTCGCGTACGCCGCGTCGCCACACCTGGCTGACCAGCGGCACACCCGGGCGGTAGGCCAGGTGCACATGGCTCGGTGCGTCGAGCAGGAGCAGGTCGGCGCGAGCGCCCGGGGTGAGCCGGCCGATGTCGTCGCGCCTGAGGGCCGCCGCGCCGCCCGCGGTGGCCGACCAGATCGCCTCGTCCGGGGTCATCCCCATGTCCCGTACCGCGAGCGCGATGCAGAAGGGGACGGAGGAGGTGAAGGACGAGCCCGGGTTGCAGTCGGTGGACAGGGCGACGGTGGCTCCCGCGTCGAGGAGGCGGCGGGCGTCGGGCCACTGGGCGCGGGTGGAGAACTCGGCGCCGGGGAGGAGGGTGGCGACCGTGTTTCCGTTCGCGAGGGCGTCGACGTCGTCATCCGTCAGGTGGGTGCAGTGGTCGGCGCTGGCGGCGTCCAGTTCGACCGCGAGTTGCACGCCGGGGCCGTAGGAGAGCTGGTTGGCGTGGACGCGGGGGTGCAGGCCCTTGGCCTTGCCCGCGGTGAGGATCGCGCGGGCCTGGTCGCCGTCGAAGGCGCCCTTCTCGCAGAAGACGTCGATCCAACGCGCGTGCGGCGCACAGGCGTCGAGCATCTCACCGGTGACCAGGGCGACGTAGGCGGCCGGGTCGTCGGCGTGGTCCGGGGAGACGATGTGCGCGCCGAGGAAGGTGACCTCGTCGGTGTGGGCGGCGGCGATGCGCAGGGCGCGGGCCTCGTCCTCGACCGTCAGGCCGTAGCCGGACTTGGTCTCGAAGGTGGTCGTGCCCTGACGCAGGGCCTCGGCGAGGTAGCGCGTGAGGTTGCGCTCCAGGTCCTCGTCGCTCGCCGCCCTGGTGGCCGCGACGGTCGTGCGGATGCCGCCGGCGCTGTACGGCCGCCCCGACATCCGGGCGTTGAACTCCTGCGTCCGGTCGCCCGCGAAGACGAGGTGGGAGTGGGAGTCCACGAAGCCCGGGACGACGGCCCGGCCACCGGCGTCGACCCGATTGTCAGTGGCGGGTGCTTTGCTTTGATCACCGGTCCACGCGATGCGGTCGCCCTCGATGACGACGGCCGCGTCCTGGATCAGTCCGAGGGGGGAATTGTCACCGAGGGAGGGGTCGTTGGTGACCAGGGCGGCGATGTTGGTGATGAGCGTGCTTGCGGTGCTCGCGGAGTGGGCGGGGCTGACGGTCGTCGCGTTGCTCATGGCGTCCTTGGTGGCCTGGTCGGCTGTGGGGTCGGGTTCGGGGGCGGGGGCGGGCCGCGCGGGTGGGCGGCTCCACGTCATCCGCGCAGGGCTTCGACGGCGTCCGCGAGGGCTTTCGGCACATCCGGTACGAGGGTGTGGACCCCGTCGCGCACGACGTGCCGACCTCCCACGACCGTATGCGACACGTCTGCTGCCGACGCAGCGAATACGGCCGTCTCGGCCCCGAGGCGCGGGGGCGGCCCTGCCGTCCTGACCGAGTCGAGCGCGATCGTCGTGAGGTCGGCGAGCGCGCCGGGTTCGATGGCGCCGGCGCCGTCCCAGCCGAGGGAGGCGTGGCCGTCGGCCGAGGCCGCCCGCAGGAGGGCCGCCGCCGTCCAGTGACCCCGCGTCCGGGTGCGCAGACGCTCGTTCAGCTCCATGGCGCGCGCCTCTTCGAGCAGGTCGATCACGGCGTGGCTGTCGGAGCCGAGGGAGAGCGGGGAGCCGGCCCGCTGAAGGGCGACGGCGGGTCCGATGCCGTCCGCGAGGTCCCGCTCGGTGGTCGGGCACATGCAGGTGCCGGTGCCACTGCCGCCGATCAGGGCGACGTCCTCGTCGGTGAGGTGGGTGTTGTGGACGCCGGTGGTGCGCGGCCCGAGGACCCCGTGGTCGGCGAGCAGCCGGGTGGGCGTGCAGCCGTGGGCCTCCCGGCAGGCGTCGTTCTCGGCGGTCTGCTCGGACAGGTGCACATGCAGCGGGGCCCGCCGCTCCTCGGCCCACCGCGCGACGGTCGCCAGCTGGTCCGCGGGCACGGCCCGTACGGAGTGGATCGCCGCCCCGATCCGTGCGTGATCCCGGTCCTTGAGAACTGAACAGCGTTCGGCCCAGGCCTCCGCGCTGCCGTCGGAGAAGCGGAGCTGGTGGTTGTCGGGGGGCTGTCCGAAGCCGGAGGACAGGTACGCGGTGTCGAGGAGGGTGATGCGGATGCCGGCGTCGGCGGCGGCCTCGACGAGGGCCTCGCCCATGGCGTTGGGGTCGGCGTAGGGGGTGCCGCCCGGCGCGTGATGCACGTAGTGGAACTCACCGACGGACGTGACGCCCGCCAGCGCCATCTCCGCGTACACGGCGCGGGCGAGCACGCGGTAGGTCTCCGGGGTCAGCCGGTCGGCGGTGGCGTACATGACCTCACGCCAGGTCCAGAAGGTGCCGGAGCCGACCTGGACCGTGGAGCGCAGGGCCCGGTGGAAGGCGTGGGAGTGGGCGTTGGAGAGGCCGGGGAGCGTCAGGCCGCGGAGGATCTCGGCGCCCGGAGGCGGGGTTTGCGTGCCGGTGCGGACGGCGGCGATGCGGCCGTCCGCGACCTCGACGGCCACTCCCGGCTCGACATGGGTGCCGAGCCAGGCGTGTTCCAGCCAGTAGGTACGGGTCTGCTGGGTGGGCGTCACGTGCAGGCCAGTCCTTCCAGTACGTCGGCGAGGGCGACGACTCCGGCCACGCAGTCGTCCTCGGCGGCGAACTCGGCCGGGGAGTGCGAGACGCCCGTGGGGTTGCGTACGAACAGCATGGCGGTCGGGATGCTCCCGGACAGGATTCCGGCGTCGTGTCCTGCGCCGGTGCCCAGGACGGGGACCTTGAGCTCGGGTTCCCGCTCCTGGCCGAGGATGCGGGCGAGTTCGTCGCGCAGGGCGTGGTCGAACTCGACGACCGGCGTGAAGGACTCGCGGACGACGTCGAGGTCGATGCCGTGGGCTGCCGCGTACTCGCGGGCCGCCTTCTCGACGCCCCCGACGACACGGTCCAGGCTCGCCTGGTCCTCGGCACGGGAGTCGAGCCAGCCGCGCACCAGGGAGGGGATGGCGTTGACTCCGTTGGGCTCCACGGCGATCTTGCCGAAGGTGGCCACGGCACCGGCGAGTTCGGCCTCGCGGCGGGCGGCGAGCACGGTCTCGGCGTACGACAGCATGGGGTCGCGCCGGTCCACGAGCCGTGTGGTTCCCGCGTGGTTGGCCTCGCCCCTGAAGTCGAACCGCCACCGGCCGTGCGGCCAGATGGCGCTCGCGATGCCGACCCGGTCGCCGGACAGGTCGAGGGCACGGCCCTGCTCGACATGGAGCTCGACGAAGGCCCCGATGCGGGCGAGCCGCTCCGGATCGGCGCCGATGGTGTCGGGGTCGTAGCCGGCGGCCTCCATGGCCCGGGGCAGGCTGACGCCCTCGCCGTCGGTCAGCTTGTGGGCGCCCTCGACGGTGAGCTGCCCGCCGGTGAGCCGGGACCCGACACAGGCGAGCCCGAACCGGGCGCCCTCCTCGTCGCCGAAGTTGACGATGGCGAGGGGCTTGGTGAAGTCGGTGCCTCTGCCGCGCAGTTCATCGAGCGCGGCGAAGGAGGACACGACACCGAGGGGCCCGTCGAAGGCGCCCCCGTCCGGCACCGAGTCCAGATGCGACCCGGTGACGACCGCGTCCCCGGCAGCGGGGTCGCCGAGCCAGGCCCACTGGTTCCCGTTGCGGTCGACCTCGTATGCGAGCCCGCGCGCTTCGGCCTGTTCCTTGAACCAGGCCCGGCATTCGAGGTCCACACCGGTCCAGGCGAAGCGCCGGTACCCGCGGGAGGCGGGGTGCCGACCGATGGGGAGCAGGTCGCGCCACATGTCGTGGAACGAGCGGCCGGCGGGCCCCGGCGACGAGGTCTGAGCCCCCGCGGAAGAGTTGCCGTGCCCGCCCGAATGCTGAGTCACGCGTCGTCACCTTCGCGCATCGGGACGCGAACGTCCCGCTCGTCGGCAACCGACTCCGCGATGTCGTACCCGGCGTCGACATGCCGGATGACGCCCATCCCGGGGTCGTTCGTGAGGACCCGGCGAATCTTCTCGCCGCCGAGCTTCGTGCCGTCGGCCACCGTCACCTGGCCCGCGTGGATGGACCGCCCCATCCCCACGCCGCCCCCGTGGTGAAGGGACACCCACGACGCACCGGACGCCACGTTCACCATGGCGTTCAGCAGCGGCCAGTCGGCGATCGCGTCGGACCCGTCGAGCATGGCCTCGGTCTCACGGTAGGGAGAGGCGACGGAACCGCAGTCGAGGTGGTCGCGCCCGATGGCCAGCGGTGCGGCGAGCTCACCCGAAGCCACCATGTCGTTGAAACGCTCGCCGGCCTTGTCCCGCTCGCCGTAGCCGAGCCAGCAGATGCGCGCGGGCAGCCCCTGGAAATGCACCCGCTCGCCGGCCAGCTTGATCCAGCGGGCGAGGGAGTCGTTCTCCGGGAAGAGGTCCAGGATCGCCTTGTCGGTCTTGGCGATGTCGGCCGGGTCGCCCGAGAGGGCGGCCCAGCGGAAGGGACCCTTGCCCTCGCAGAACAGGGGGCGGATGTAGGCCGGCACAAAGCCGGGGAAGGCGAACGCGCGGTCGTACCCTGCGAGTTGGGCCTCGCCGCGGATCGAGTTGCCGTAGTCGAAGACCTCGGCGCCGGCGTCCATGAAGCCGACCATGGCCTCGACGTGCTTGGCCATGGACTCGCGGGCCCGGGTGGTGAAGCCGGCCGGGTCCTTCGCGGCGGCGTCGGCCATGTCCTCGAAGGCGACGCCGACCGGCAGGTAGGCCAGCGGGTCGTGGGCCGAGGTCTGGTCGGTGACGATGTCGATTGGGGCGCCCTCGGCGAGCATCTGCGGGAGCAGCTCGGCGGCGTTGCCCAGGAGGCCGATGGACAGCGGCCTGCGCTGGTCGCGGGCCTCGGTGGCCAGCTGGAGCGCGTGGGCGAGGCTGTCGGCCTTCACGTCCAGGTAGCGGTGCTCGATGCGCCGCTCGATGGCACGCGGGTCGCAGTCGATGCAGATCGCGACGCCGTCGTTCATGGTCACGGCGAGCGGCTGGGCGCCGCCCATACCGCCGAGACCGGCGGTGAGGGTGATCGTCCCGGCGAGGGTGCCGTTGAACTTCTTCGCGGCGACGGCGGCGAAGGTCTCGTAGGTGCCCTGGAGGATGCCCTGGGTGCCGATGTAGATCCAGGAGCCGGCCGTCATCTGGCCGTACATGGTCAGACCCAGCTGCTCCAGGCGCCGGAACTCCTCCCAGTTGGCCCAGTCGCCGACGAGGTTGGAGTTGGCGATGAGGACGCGCGGGGCCCACTCGTGGGTCTGCATGACGCCGACGGGGCGGCCGGACTGGACGAGCATCGTCTCGTCCTGCTTCAGGCCCTTCAGCGTGCGCACCATCGCGTCGAAGGAGCGCCAGTCGCGGGCGGCCTTGCCGGTGCCGCCGTAGACGACGAGCTTGTCGGGGTGCTCGGCGACCTCGGGGTCGAGGTTGTTCTGCAGCATCCGCAGGGCGGCCTCCTGCTGCCATCCCAGGGCACTCAGTTCCGTACCGCGCGGTGCTCGGACGGGGCGGGGTCCTGACATGGTCTGCCTCCCAGCGGACTGTGACTGCGAACTGTTGAGGTGGGTATTCACATCCTGACCGCCTGAATAGAACTAGTCAATACATCCGTGCGCCAGCATCGGCGCGTCCCGGATGTTTGGCTGGATGCGTGGGCTCCTACGACGACGCGACAGGGGGCGACGACATGACGGGGGATGTTGTGGACAACGCAGCGGGCAGCGGAGCCGGGATCCCGGCGCATGACGCCGAGCGGGTGGCCCGGCGGGACGAGGCGGTGCGGGCGGCCGTGGAGCAAGGGCTGCTCGGGCCCGGCGCTCCGATCGTCGGCCTGCTCGACGTCACCGGCATCCGGGAGTCGGCGGCGGCACTGCGGGCGGCGTTCGACGCGGTGGTGGCGCCGGGCACGCCCGTGCTGCACGCCTTCGCGGTGAAGGCGACCCCGCTGGTGGCCGTGGTGCGGCTGCTGCGCGAGGAGGGCATCGGCGCCGAGGTGGCGAGCCCGGGTGAGCTGGCGCTGGCACGAACGGCGGGGCTGGGTCCGGAGATGACGGTCCTGGACTCGCCCGCCAAGACGCCGGCCGAGCTGCGGGAGGCGCTGGCGCTGGGCATCGCCGTCAACGCGGACAACCCGCAGGAGCTGGACCGCATCGACGCCCTGATGAGGTCGGCGGCCAGCCGCTCGCCGCTCGGGATCCGGGTGAACCCGCAGGTCGGCGGGGGTTCCATCGAGGCGACGTCCACGGCCACGGCGACGTCGAAGTTCGGGGTGGCGCTGCGCGACGAGGGGGCGCGGGAGTGGGTCGTACGGGCGTATCAGGACCGCCCGTGGCTGACGCGGCTGCATGCGCACACCGGGTCGCAGGGCATCCCGCTGTCGCTCATGGCACAGGGGGTCGCCGAGGCGTACGCGCTCGCCGAGGAGATCAACCGGCGGATCGGCCGGCGGCAGATCGACACGCTCGACATCGGCGGCGGGCTGCCGGTGAACTTCGCCTCGGACGTGACGACACCGACGTATGCGCAATACGTGCGGCTGCTGGGCGAGGCGGTGCCCGGGCTGTTCGACGGGCGGTACGGACTGGTCACCGAGTTCGGCCGGTCGCTGCTGGCCAAGCACGGGACGGTCGTGGCGCGGGTCGAGTACGCCAAGAGCGCCGGCGGGCGGCCGGTGGCGGTGACGCACGCGGGGGTGCAGGTCGCCACGCGGACGGTGTACGCGCCGGGGAGCTGGCCGCTCAGGATCGCCGCGTACGACGGCAAGGGGCACCCGAAGGAGGGACCGGCCGTGGTGCAGGACGTGGCCGGGCCGGCCTGCTTCTCCGGGGACCTGCTGGCCGAGGGGGCCGCGCTGCCGTTGCTGGAGCAGGGGGATTTCGCGGCGGCGCTGGACACGGGCGCGTACTACTTCGCGCACCACTACGCGTACAACTCCCTGGCCCGGCCCGGCATCCACGGTTTCGTGCCGGACGGGTCCGGGGGCATCGCCTTCGCGACCGTGCGCGAGCCACAGACGCTCGACGAGATCGTGGCCGAATCGGGAGGGGCGCACGCGGACTCGCTCACCACCCTGGCCACGCCGGAGCGCCGTTGACGTAGGTCAATACCCAGCAGTACGCCATATGCGATCAAGCCACGTGAAAACAGGGTCAGTTGACCCACCCTAGTCACTCGGCGCATGTTCCACTGGAAAATGCCCGAACGCTCACTCGCCGCACACACGTTGCGTAGTTTGGCGGTCACTCAGCCGGACCCCGAGGCGGGAGGGGAGCGACGGTGCCCGGAATCGACGAGTGCTTGCTGGAGACGATGCGGCTGCCAGGTGCGCGTGGTGCTGCGTTGGTCGACTGGACGAGCGGGCTGGCCCTGGGCACGGTGGGCGATCCTCCGGGCGGTGACCACGAGACGGCGGCCGCCGAGGCGGCGGAGCTGGCACGGCTGGCCGCCGAGCAGCACGCCTTCGGGCCGGAGGACGGCTCCGACGCCACGGATCCGCCCGTCGAGGACGTGATCCTCAGCAACCGGGACAGCTATCACGTGCTCCGGTTCGTGCCGACGACGTTCGACAGCAGCGTGTTCCTGTACCTGTGGCTGGCCCGCGCGGAGGGCAATCTCGCGCTGGCCCGCATCCGGCTGGGCGAGATGGCCGAACGGCTGGTGCTGTGATGACCGTGGTCACACCACCACCGCGGCTGCCGGTACGGGACCGGCAGACGGCGCACCAGCGGGCCGGCGGTGTCTCCCCGATGCTGACCCGTCTCGCGGACGAGCGGGCCACCGGCGTCCTGGACCGCGAGCACGGCACGCTCCACCTCGCCGAGGGCCGGGTGGTGCACGCCGAGAGCCCGCTCGCTCCCGGTCTCGACGAGCTCCTCACGGCCCACGGCATCCTCGGCGCCGAGGCCTGGCGGGACGCCGAGGACAGCGCCGACGAGGGTCGGCTGCTGCGGCACGGTGTCACGCCGGGGGCGCTGGAGCTGGCGCAGGTGAGCGCCCTGTACGACGCCGCGTACTTCGCGCTCGCCCCCAGCAGCACGCCCGGCCGCTTCCGCTACGGCACCGCGCACTGGCTCGCCTCCGTGCATCCCGTGCCGGTCGTCGCCGTGGAGCGCGAGACGCTGCGCCGCCGGGCCCTGCTGCTGGGCATCTGGCCCGACCCGGCGACGGACGGCGCGCCCCTGATCCGGGCCGACCCGGTCGCGGCGCCCGCGGTGCCGCCCCGGCAGGCCGCCGTACTCGCCCGGGTGGACGGCGTACGGCGGGCCACGGACATCGCCCGGGAGCTGGGCAGACCGGCGTTCCACACGCTGGTGCACATACGGCGGCTGGCCGCGGCGGGGCTCGTGGCCCCACAGCCGCCGCCCGCCGTCGAAGACCCCCCGTCCGACCCAGCCGATCCCTACATCGCGCTGCTGAAGAGGGTCAGGGATGCGCTGGAGGCCCTTTGACCGCAAACCCTTCGAGGACCGCGAGCCGCCCGGGCCGCCCGAGCCGCGGCGCCCGCCGCAGCGGTCCCGCGCCGAGAGGAGACACCTGATGGCGGCCGAGGCCCCGATACTCGACGAATTCCGCCGGCTCAGAGCCCGCGTGCCCCAGCTGACCGGAGCACTCGCGGCCGGTGTGGACGGCCTCGTCCTCGCCCACGACACCCCCGGCGTCGAACCGGACGGCCTCGCCGCCCTCACCGCCGCCGCGCTCGGCGTCGCGGTGCGGGTGACGGACGCGACCGGCCGGGGCGACTTCCGCGAACTGCTCATGCGCGGCACGGAGGGCTATGTGGCGACGTACGCCGCGGGCCGTACCGCCGTGCTGACGCTGCTCGCCCAGGACGGCGTCAACGTCGGCCGGCTGCACCTGGAGGGCCGCCGCGCGGGTGCCCGTATCGGCGAGCTCGTCGACGCGGAGGCGACTCCTGTGCGCCGCAGCCCTGCCAAGAGCGCCGCCAAGGAGCCCGCCAAACCCATGCCCACCCGCACGAGAACCGCGCGCGCCGCACGCACCAACACCAACGCGCGTACCACTACGGAGAGTTGAGAGGAACACACGTCATGGCCAACACCGAGACCACGCTGAAGGAATGCCTCGCTTCGATCGAGGGCGCGACCGGGGTCGCGCTCGTCGACTACACCAGCGGAATGGCACTGGGCACGCTGGGCGGCGGCAAGAGCTTCGACCTCAATGTCGCCGCCGCCGGCAACACCGACGTCGTCCGCGCCAAGATGCGCACGATGGAGCACCTCGGCCTGAAGGGCGGCATCGAGGACATCCTGATCACCCTCAGCGACCAGTACCACCTGATCCGGCTGATCGCCGGGCGCGGGGGCAACGGCCTCTTCCTGTACCTGGTCCTCGACGGCAAGCGCGCCAACCTGGCCATGGCCAGGCACCAGTTGAAGAAGATCGAGGAGGACCTGGAGGTCTGACCTACACGAGCGCCGCGGTGCGGCGGCGGGCCCCTCCGGGGGCCGCGTCGCCCGCGGCGACACCCGTGGTGCGGTAGCCCTTCACGGCCTTGCCCGCGGGGCGGCCGCCCCGGCCGTCGAGCCAGTCGACCCGCGCCCACAGCAGGGCCTTCTCGGCCCGCTCCAGCCGTCCGAGCCACGCGGCCTTGAGCCGCAGCCCCGCCCCGCACCCCGCGAGCAGCATCCCGCCCGCCGCCGGCACCGCGAACGCGCTGCCCAGCGCGGCGAGGAACGCCAGGATCAGCCACCAGCGGTGGCCCCGGCGCCAGTTGCGCACGGCGACCGCGCGGTCCTGGAGCACGTCATGCTTGCCGGCGCGGGTGGCCGAGCCGATCAGCGCGGTATAGCGCTTGCGGCGCGCGGACGCCACCACGACCGTCGTGACGATGAACAGCGCGGCGCCGCCCAGGACGCCGATCCTGCGGCCCGTGATGCCCGGCACCAGCACGCCGATCCCCGCCGCGAACACCCCGAGCCACCACAACGGCGCCGCCCCGGCCCGTACGACGACGGCCACCCGAGCCAGCCCCTGCCCTCCACCGCGTGCCACGTTCCGCCTCCCGTCCCAGCACTGTCCAGTAGCTGTGCGCGCACGCTAGCCAGCCAACGTGAGACGAGCCTTAAGAAGCGCTCAGGAACTCACTCGACGAACAGTCCCCGTACCGCCGCCCGCGCGTCGAACTCCTCCAGTCGCGCCTGGGCGTCCGGCAGGTCGTCGCACATCGCCTCCAGCAGGACCCGGCCCAGCAGCATCGGCGCGCAGGCCGTGTCGAAGGCGAGGCCCGTGCCGACGGCGGCGGGCAGCAACAGGTCGGAGACCTTGGCGACCGGCGCGAAGGCGGAGTCCGCGACCGTCACGACCGTCAGCCCGGCCTCCTTGGCGTAGGCCAGGGTGTCCACGACCTCGCGCGGATGCCGGGGCAGCGCGAAGCACAGCAGGGCCGTCGCGCCGGCCCGTACGGCGGCGTCGATCCGGTCGTGGATCATCGTGCCGCCCTCGTGCAGCAGCCGAACGTCCGGGTGGACCTTGGCGGCGAAGTAGGCGAAGCCGTACGCCTGGGAGGCCGCGGCCCGCAGGCCCAGCACGGGCAGGGGGCGGGAGGCCGCGAGCAGGCGTCCGGCCTTCTGCACCGGGCGCGGGTCGGCGAGCACCTCGGCGAGGTGCCGCAGGTTCTCGATCTCGGCCTCGACGGCCTGCTGGTACTCGTTGTACGAGCCCGCGTCCGCCGCCTGCTCCACGGGCGCGACCTCGCGCAGGTGCCTGCGCAGGGCGGGGTAGCCGTCGAAGCCGAGGGCGACGGCGAAACGGGTCACGGACGGCTGGCTGACCCCGGCCAGCTCGGCCAGCTCCACGCTGGACAGGAACGGCACGTCGGCGGCCCGCCGCACCATGCTGTGCGCGATGCGCCGCTGGGTCGGGGTCAGCCGGTGCCCCTCGAAGAGCGCCTGGAGACGCGCGGCGGGGCTGTCGGCCCCATGGGACGTTCCGTGGGCCGTCCCGCTCGTGGTCCTGTCCGCGCTCATGCGGCGCTCCCCCTCCAGATGTCCGTGAACCGGTCCAGCAGTGCGGCCGCCGCCGTCACGTCGTCGGTGAGCGGACGGTCGGCCAGGTCGTCGTCGAGCACCGACTCGGCGAGCTCCAGCGCCCGGCTCACGCCGAGCTCCGGTTCGGGCCGCAGACCGCGCAGCCGCAACGCCCGTACGGCGGCGACAAGTTCACAGCCGACGACGAGACGGTACGCCTCGCACGCGCGCAGTGTCTGCCGCGCGGCGAGCGAGGCGAAACTGGCCTGCTCCTCCACGCCCCGGGAGAGTACAGCGTGGCCGAGCGAAGCGGGGGCCGAGAACGCGCGCAGGTCGCCGAGGGCGGCACCGGCGGCGTACTCCAGGATCATCACGCCGGACGAGGCGGGCTCCTGGTCGGCGAGGAAGGGCTTCAGGCGGGTGTAGGCGGGCTCGTTGAGGGTCGACAGACGGGACGTCGACAGCCGCGCCACCTGGGTCAGGGCCAGCCTGAAGTGGTCCAGGGAGAGTGCGAGTTGGGCCTGGTAGAAGCCACCGTGGTGGTAGGCGGCCATGTCCTCGGGGGAGATGAGGGGGTTCTCGGCGGCCGCGTTGATCTCGACCGCCAGCACCTGCTCCAGGGCGTCGGCCGCGTCGTGCGCGGGGCCGTGGATCTGCGGCAGGCAGCGGAAGCCGTAGGGGTCCTGGAGCCTGCCCAGCGGAGGGGTGGGCCGGTCCTCGGCGCCGATGAACTCCCGCATCTCGCGGGCGACTTCGGAGCTGCCCCGGTGCGGTCGGGCGGTGTGCACGGGCGCGGCGTACGCCTCGTGGGAGCCGTCGACGGCCAGCAGTGACAGCGCTGCGACGACTTGGGTGGCGGCGACGAGCCCGCGCAGTTCGTGCAGGGCGAGGGCGGCCTGGCCGAGGGTCAGGGCGTTGCTGCTGATGAACGCGAGGGCGTCGTTGTTGTCCAGCGGCTGCGCCTCGGGGGCGCCGGGCCCCCGCCACGGATGTTCGCCGGCCAGCGCGAGGCCGGTCTGCGCGAGCGCCGCGAGGTCGCCGGTGCCGACCGAGCCGAACTCGTTCACGACCGGGTGGGCGCCGCTCTCCAGCGCCTCGCACATCGCCGTGATGACGGTGGGCCTGAGGCCCGCGCCGCCGGCCAGCAGCTGGTTGGCCCGCACGGCGAGCATGGCCCGCACCTGCCGGGCGGGCAGTTCCTCGCCGATGGCGCCGGCGTGGCTGCGCAGCAGACGCAGACCGTGTTCGGCGGCGGCCTCGGTGGGCACGTCCTCGTTCCGGTTGGCGCCCACGCCGGTGGAACGGCCGTAGACCCGCCCGGTCGCGGCGATGAGGCGGGCGGCGTCCCAGGACTCCTCCGCGCGCTTCATCGCGTCGGTCGCGGCGACCGGCCGCGCGGTCCCGTCGGCGAGGCGTACGACGTCCTCGACGCCGAGCCCGATCCCGTCGAGGACGACCAGGGCGGTGTGCCCAGAAGTCACAGCACTCGGCGCGTCCACGATCCGAGACGACATAAAGCCCAAGCTCCCCTCAATCCGGACATCGGGTCTTGCCTAGCGACCATCCGTTACTTCGGATTTACACCAACCCGTTGACAACCTATTCAGCTACCAAGAACTCTGCATGACGTTATACAGCCGGGCAAGGGACAACTCATGATCCAGTTCGACGCGGTCCACAAGCGCTTCCCCAACGGCACGACAGCAGTCCACGATCTCTCCCTGGAGATGCCGGAGGGCGGCGTCACCGTCCTGGTCGGATCCTCCGGTTGCG
Organism: Streptomyces sp. NPDC055013; assembly: GCF_053608645.1. Classification (NCBI taxonomy): domain Bacteria; kingdom Bacillati; phylum Actinomycetota; class Actinomycetes; order Kitasatosporales; family Streptomycetaceae; genus Streptomyces; species Streptomyces sp. NPDC055013. Next base: position 81,380 of record NZ_JBSGVW010000029.1, on the reverse strand, counting down.
GCAAGACGACCACCCTGCGGATGATCAACCGGATGGTGGAGCCGACCTCCGGCACCATCCGGGTCGGCGGCAAGGACGTCACCCGGCAGGACGCCGCCGAGCTGCGCCGCTCCATCGGGTACGTCATCCAGCAGGCGGGCCTGTTCCCGCACCGCACGGTGCTCGACAACGTCGCCACCGTGCCGCTGCTGCTGGGCCACGGCCGCAGGAAGGCCCGGGCCCGCGCGGCCGAGCTGCTGGAGACCGTGGGCCTCGCCCCCGACACCGGCAGGCGCTACCCGCACCAGCTCTCCGGTGGCCAGCAGCAGCGCGTCGGCGTGGCCCGTGCGCTCGCCGCCGACCCGCCCGTGCTGCTGATGGACGAGCCGTTCGGCGCGGTCGACCCGGTGGTCCGCACCCAGCTCCAGGACGAACTTCTGCGCCTGCAGAAGGAGCTGAGCAAGACCATCGTCTTCGTCACGCACGACATCGACGAGGCCGTACGCCTCGGCGACCAGATCGCGATCTTCCGCACCGGCGGCCACCTCGTCCAGTGCGCCTCCCCCGCCGAGCTCCTCGCCCGCCCGGCCGACGACTTCGTGGCCGACTTCCTCGGCGCCGAGCGCGGCCTGAAGCTGCTGTCGCTGCGGACCCTCGCGGACGTCCCGCAGGGCCCGGCGCCGGAGGGGGGCGACTGGAGCCTCGTACGCGACGAGGCCGGCAAGCCCCTGCACTGGCGCTCGACGGACGCCGCCGAGATCCCCGTGCGGCCGCTGAAGGACTCCGACTCCCTCCTCGCGGCCCTCGACGAGTCCATCGCCTCCCCCGCCGGCCTGATCGCCCGCGTCGACGCCGACGGTGTCCTCACCGGCGTCTCGTCGCGCGACGACATCCACGAGCACGCGGGCCAGGCGCACACCGAGGCCCGCGCCCACGCGGAGACCGAGGTGGCCGCATGACCATCGACTGGTCGTGGATAGGCGACCACACCGACGACCTCACCACCCTCACCGTCTCCCACCTGCAGGCCGCGCTCACCGCCGTCCTGCTCGGCGTACTGATCTCGCTGCCCCTCGCGGTGATCGCCCACCGGGTCCGCCCCCTGCGCGGCTTCCTGCTGGGCCTGTCGAACGTGCTCTTCACGATCCCCTCGATCGCGATCTTCGTCCTGCTGCTCCCGGTCTCCGGCCTCACCCGCACCACGACCGTGATCGGCCTGACGGTCTACACCCTGGTCGTCCTGCTCCGGAACCCGGTCGAGGGCCTCGACTCGGTCCCCGTGAAGGTGAAGGAGGCCTCGAAGGCGATGGGCACGCGCCCCCTGCGCACGCTCCTCACCGTCGAGTTCCCGCTCGCGCTCCCCGTGATCATGGCCGGGGTGCGGATCGCGACGGTCATGTCCATCTCCCTGGTCTCGGTCGCGACCTACATCGGCGACGGCGGCCTCGGCCAGCTCTTCACCGACGGCTTCCAGCGCAACTTCCCCACCCCGGTGATCGCCGGAGTGGTCCTCACCCTCCTGCTGGCCGTGGTCGCGGACGCGGCCCTGGTCGCCCTGCAGTACGTCCTGACCCCGTGGCGGAGGCGGCGAGCCTGATGTACGAACTCTTCAAGAACCTCGGCGACTGGCTGGTCGGCGGCGAGCAGTGGGCCGGCTCGGACGGCATCGCGCACCGGCTCGCCGAGCATCTCCAGTACTCGCTGCTGGCCACGCTCATCGCGGCGGCCATCGGCCTCCCCCTCGGCCTGCTGATCGGCCACACCGGCAAGGGCGCCTTCGTCGCGATCAACCTCGCGTCCTTCGGCCGCGCGCTGCCGACCGTCGGCCTGGTCGTCCTGGTCTTCCTGGCCGGCGGACTGTCCATGCTCCCGGTCTACGTCGCCCTGGTCGCCCTCGCGGTCCCGGCGATCGTCACCAACACCTACGCGGGGATGACGGCCGTCGACCCGGACGTGAAGGACGCGGCGCGCGGCCAGGGCATGCGCGCCCACCAGGTCCTCCTCCAGGTGGAGCTGCCGCTCGCGCTCCCCCTGATCATGACCGGCCTGCGCCTGGCCCTGATCCAGGTCGTGGCCACGGCGACCATCGCGGCGTACGTCTCCTTCGGCGGCCTGGGCCGCTACGTCTTCGACGGCCTGGCCCAGCGCGACCTCGTGCAGGTGCTCGGCGGCGCGGTGCTGGTCGCCCTGGTCGCCGTGGCCCTGGACCTGCTGCTCTCCGGCCTCCAGCGCTTCCTCTTCCGCCACCGCACTGCCTAGGGACCACCTCGATGAACCGACGCTCGACGAACGGACGCGCGATGTACCGACGCACCCTCCTCGGCGGCCTCTTCGCAGCGGCCTCCGTCCCCGCCCTCGCCGCCTGCTCCAGCGGCATCACGTCCCTCGAAGGCCAGGGCTCCGCCGGCTCCGGCGGCGGCTCCAGCAAGGGCGGCCTCACCATCGGCACCGCCAACTTCACCGAGAACCAGGTGCTCGGATACCTGTACGCGGCCGTCCTGGAGGCGGCCGGCGTGAAGGTCACCGTCCGCCCCAACCTCGGCACCCGCGAGATCCTGATCCCCGCCCTCAAGGGCGGCGACATCGACCTGCTCCCCGAGTACCAGGGCGCCCTGCTGCACTACGTCGCCCCCAAGGCGACGGCCACGGAGGAGGGCGAGATGCAGAACGCCCTCACGATCGCCCTCCCCAGCGGCCTCCAGGTGCTGCCGTACGGCCTGGCCGAGGACTCGGACGCCTTCGCCGTCACCCGGGAGACGGCCGAGAAGTACGGCCTGACCTCCCTCGCCGACCTGAAGAAGCAGAACGGCAAGCTGGTGATCGGCGCGGCGCCCGAGGTGAAGAAGCGGGAGGTCGGTGCCGTGGGCCTCAGGGAGGTCTACGGGGTCGAGTTCAAGGAGTTCAAGTCCCTCGACTCCTCCGGTCCGCTGGTCAAGGGCGCCCTGAAGAAGGGCGACGTGGACGTGGCCAACCTCTTCACCACGGACACCGACATCCAGGCCAACGACTGGGTGGTCCTCACCGATCCCAAGAACCTCATCCCCGGCCAGCACATCGTCCCGCTCATAGCCGACCGCAAGGCCGACGCCACCGTCCGCAAGGCCCTCGCCCGCCTCGGCAACACCCTGACGACCGCCCAGCTCACGGAGCTGAACCGGCTGGTCGACAAGGACAAGAAGGATCCGGAGGACGTGGCCGACGAGTACGCCAAGGAGCACGGGCTGGTGAAGTGACGGCGCACTGCCGTACGCCCCCATCCGAACAGGGGGGCTAACCCCAGTGCGGCCCCGCCCCCCGCTGCCTACCTTGGATCCCATGACCGGAATGGACGCGCGGGACACCGAACTCAAGAAGGAACTCAACGCCACCCTGCAGGCCCGCAGGGAGCTGGGCGACGAGTACGAGTCCGCGCTGGTCGACTCATTCATGGAGAAGGTCGACCAGCGCATCGACGGGGCGGTCGAGCGCCGCATGCGGCGTCAGATGGCCGAGCAGCAGATGGTGGCGGCCCGCGGCTCGCGGTCGCCGAGGCCGACGGACTCCTTCGGCGAGCGCTTCGGCTTCGCCATCGTCTCGCTGGTCCTGGCGATCCCGCTGTCCGGGATCGGCGCGGGCGTCGCCGGCCTCCCGGGCCTGCTGGTCACCTGGGTCGGCATCGTCGGCGTCAACGTCGTCCAGGCGGCCCGCACCACCCCCGGCCTCTTCCAGGGCTGGCGCCGCAACGCCAAGAGCGAGGACCGCTGGGAGGACTGACCCTCCGCACCGGCCCACAGGCTCACGCCTGCCGGGTCGGCATGGCCATGATCTGCCGCAGGTTCACATGCCGGGGGCGGCTCGTGGCGTAGGCCACCACATCGGCGAGCTCCGCCGCCGACAGCGTGCCCATCGCCTCGACCATGCCGTCGACCTGCGCCGAGATCTCGTCGTTGTCGGTGTGGAGCCGCAGCTCGCTCTCCACGAACCCGGGCTCGATGTTGGTGACCCGTACGTCACGCGGGCCGAACTCGGTGCGCAGGCACTGGGAGAGATGGGTGATCGCGGCCTTCGTCGCCCCGTACACCGCGTAGTTGGGGAAGGCGAGGTGCGCGCCGACGGACGAGATGTTCACCAGGTCGGCGGTGCGGCCCTCGGCGGCCGCCGCCACCAGGTCGCCGGTGAACGCCCGGATGATGCGCAGCACTCCGGTCACATTGGTGTCGATCATTCGCTGCCACTCGTCGAGCCGTCCCGCCTCGACGGGGTTGCCCAGCATGACGCCGGCGTTGTTGACGACGAGGTCCACGGCCCCGTACGCCTCGTGGACCCGCTCCGCGGCCGCGGCCACGGACGCGTCGTCGGTGACGTCGGCGACGACGCCCAGCGCCGCGCCGCCGCCCGCGGTGATCTTCGCGGCGAGCTCGTCCAGCCGCTGCCCGCGCCGGGCCAGCAGCGCGACCCGCGCCCCCTGCTCGGCGAGCAGCACGGCGACGGCCTCGCCGATCCCGCTCGCCGCTCCGGTCACGACGGCGGTACGGCCGGTCAGGTTCTCGTACGACATGGGATTCCTCCAGGTCAGGGAGGTGCCAGGGCATGTCCCGGCGCCTTGCGGACACCACTCACCCTCCGCCGTCGCGCCCGCCCTACCCAGGGCTGCGTCGTTCCTGTGTCTGGCAGTACCAGGCTCACGCCCCGCCGCCCGTCTACGCTCGAAACCATGGACGGGGACCTGGGAGACTTCCTGCGCTCACGCCGCGGCCGTATCCAGCCGGAGGAGGTGGGGCTGCCCTCCTACGGGCGGCGCCGCGTCCCCGGTCTGCGCCGCGAAGAGGTGGCGCAGCTGGCCGGAGTGAGCGTCGACTACTACGTCCGCCTCGAACAGGGCCGGGGGCAGAGCGTCTCGGATGCCGTCCTGGACGCGATCGCGCGGGTCCTGCGGCTGGACGAGACGGAACACGCCTATCTGCGTACGGTGGCCCGGCCCCGTGACCGAGCCATCCGCCGCCCGGACACGGCTCGCGTCCGCCCCGGCGTCCAGACGCTGCTGGACAGCATGGACCGCACGCCCGCCTTCGTCATCGGCCCCCGCATGGACGTCCTCGCCTGGAACTCCCTCGCCGACGCCGTCAGCGACTACGGCCGTACGGCTCCCGCCGACCGCAACATCCCCCGGCACGTCTTCCTCGACCCCGACTCCCGCACCCGCTACCCGGACTGGTCCGCGATCGCCGCGCAGGCGGTCGCCCATCTCCGTCTGAACGCCGGCCACCGCCCGGACGACCGCAGGCTGTGTGCCCTCGTCGGCGAACTGTCCCTCCAGAGCGAGGACTTCCGCCGGCTGTGGGCCGACCACCAGGTCGAGGCCTGCATGTCCGGCACGAAACGCATCCAGCACCCGCTCGCGGGCCTGCTGATCCTCCCGTACGAGACCATGACCATCCAGACGGAACCGGACCAGACGATGGTGGTGTACACACCGGAACCGAGCTCGGAAACGGCTGAGCGGCTTGCGCTGCTGGGGAGTTGGGCCGCGGCGGAGGCGGGCTGAGGCTGCCGACGCTCCCGCGCGACCCTCGAACAGAGCTATGCGCGGGGACCGCCGCACCCCCGTTTCCGGGGGGCGGGACGACGGCGGTCCCCGCGAGGGACGTCGACCGGGTCAGGGCCAGGTCTCACGTCCGGGCGTCCATGGAGGTCCGGGAGCCGCTCCGGAGGTCCTTGGACGTTCGGCGCCGGCCGGGGCGGGGAGCCGCTCCCGCCCCCTGCCGACACCAACTAATGTGCCCGACCCGTGTTAAGCGGGTGCTGCGTGGACGTGACGCGCTCGTACCAGTTCCGCGACGCTCCGAGCGGCGCCGGTCACCGCAAGTTCGCCGCGGACACGGGCCGTTCACCGCAGTTTGCCGCTACTTCCCGCTCTTGGCGAGGAAGGCCAGCAGGTCCTGACGGCTGATCACGCCGGTCGGCTTGCCCTCGACGAGGACGATCGCCGCGTCGGCCGCGCCCAGCACGGACATCAGGTCCGCGACCGGCTCACCGGAGCCGACCTGCGGCAGCGGGGCCGACATGTGCTTCTCCAGCGGGTCCTCCAGCGAGGCCCGCTTGGTGAACAGGGCGTCGAGCAGCTCGCGTTCGACGACGGACCCGACGACCTCCGCCGCCATGACATCGGGGTGGCCGGCGCCCGGCTTCACGATCGGCATCTGCGAGACGCCGTACTCGCGCAGTACCTCGATGGCCTCACCGACCGTCTCGTCCGGGTGCATGTGGACGAGGGACGGGATGGCGCCGTGCTCCTTGTCGTCGAGGACGTCACTGACGCGCGCGCTCGGGCCGGTGTCCTCGAGGAAGCCGTAGTCGGCCATCCACTCGTCGTTGAAGATCTTGGACAGGTAGCCGCGGCCGCTGTCCGGCAGCAGCACGACCACCACGTCGTCCGGGCCGAGCCGCTCGGCGACCCGCAGCGCGGCCACGACGGCCATGCCGCACGAACCGCCCACCAGCAGGCCCTCCTCCTTCGCCAGCCGCCGGGTCATCTGGAAGGAGTCCTTGTCGGACACGGGGACGATCTCGTCGGCGACGGTCCGGTCGTACGCCGTCGGCCAGAAGTCCTCACCGACGCCCTCTACGAGATACGGCCGGCCGGACCCGCCGGAGTACACGGAGCCCTCCGGGTCGGCGCCGACGACCTGCACCTTGCCGTCACTGGCGTCCTTGAGGTAGCGGCCGGTACCGGAGATGGTGCCGCCCGTCCCCACACCGGTCACGAAGTGGGTGATCTTCCCCTCCGTCTGCTCCCACAGCTCGGGGCCGGTGGAGTGGTAGTGGGAGAGCGGGTTGTTCGGGTTGGAGTACTGGTCCGGCTTCCAGGCACCCGGCGTCTCACGGACCAGCCGGTCGGAGACGTTGTAGTACGAGTCCGGGTGCTCGGGATCGACGGCGGTGGGGCAGACGACCACCTCGGCGCCGTAGGCCCGCAGCACGTTGATCTTGTCGGTGCTGACCTTGTCGGGGCACACGAAGATGCACTTGTACCCCTTCTGCTGGGCCACGATGGCGAGGCCGACGCCGGTGTTGCCGCTGGTCGGCTCGACGATCGTGCCGCCGGGCTTGAGCGCGCCGCTCTCCTCCGCGGCCTCGATCATGCGCAGGGCGATGCGGTCCTTCACGGAACCGCCCGGGTTGAAATACTCCACCTTGGCCAGGACGGTAGCCCGGATGCCCTTGGTCACGTTGTTGAGCCTCACCAGCGGGGTGTTGCCGACGAGACTGATCATCGAGTCGTGGAAATGCACCGTTGTCTCCGGATGCTGCAAAAGAAGTGGTCTTAGTGGTTCCGCCAGCCTATGGCCTGCACGGGGCCCATGACGGTCGTTCACTCCTCGTTGGGATTGGGCCACGGCCCGTGCGGGGCAATCAGTTGATGTACGGCTATGAGGAGGTGGCGGCGACGCATGACGAGCATGTCGAGGGCGAGGGTGGCCCGGCGGATCGCGGCGGGCGCCGCGTACGGCGGAGGCGGCATCGGTCTGGCGGGGGCGGCGGCCGTCGGTCTGGTCCTCGCCGAGGTGCGGATGGCCCGGCGTCATGTGGGCAACGGCACGAGCAACCACGTACCGAACGCCGACGGCCGGTACGGCCGCGTGTACGCCACTCCTGGCGAACCGCCCCTGCGCCTGACCATCCTGGGTGACTCCACGGCCGCGGGGCAGGGCGTGCACCGGTCGGGGCAGACCCCGGGGGCGCTGCTGGCGTCCGGGCTGGCGGCGGTCGCGGAACGCCAGGTGGTGCTGCGCAACGTGGCCCTGCCGGGCGCCCGCTCGGACGACCTGGACCGCCAGGTGGCCCTGGTGCTCGCCGATCCGGCTCTGGTGCCCGACATCTGCGTGATCATGGTCGGCGCGAACGACGTCACGAACCGCATGCCGGCCACCCGCTCGGTACGCCACCTGTCCGCCGCTGTGCGGCGTCTGCGCACGGCCGGCGCGGAGGTCGTGGTGGGCACCTGCCCCGACCTCGGCACGATCGAGCCGGTCCAGCAGCCGCTGCGCTGGCTCGCCAGGCGTGCCTCACGCCAGCTGGCGGCCGCCCAGACGATCGGTGTCGTCGAACAGGGCGGCCGCACGGTGTCGCTGGGCGACCTGCTGGGCCCGGAGTTCGCGGCGAACCCGCGCGAGCTCTTCGGCCCCGACAACTACCACCCCTCCGCGGAGGGCTACGCCACGGCGGCGATGGCCGTCCTGCCGACGCTCTGCGCGGCCCTGGGCCTGTGGCCGGCGGAGGAGGAACGCCCCGACGTCACCCGCCGCGAAGGCTTCCTCCCGGTGGCCCGCGCGGCGGCCGAGGCCGCGTCGGAGGCGGGCACGGAGGTCACGGCAGCCATGCCGACCGGCCCGAAGGGCCCCTGGGCCCTGCTCAAGAGGCGGCGCCGGCGGCGGGTACAGGAGGCCGAGCCCACGTCCACGCCGTCCAGCCCGTCCGGCGTGTGAGGACGCGGCCCTCCCAGGGGCCACAACGAGGCCCGCGAGCGCAACCACCAGGAACGCAGCCGACCAACGCCGCAACACGTCGACGACGAGCACAGTCCCAACGGCCGTGCGACCGGCCCGAAGGGCCCCTGACCCTGCTCAAGCGCGGAGGAGGAACGCCCCGGCATCACCCGCCGCGAAGTCTTCCTCCCGGTGGCCCGCGCGGCGGCCGAGGCCGCCTCGGAGGCGGGCACGGAGGTCACGGCAGCCATGCCGACCGGCCCGAAGGGCCCCTGAGCCCCGCTCAAGCGGCGCCGCCCCCGGCGCCCGTGCAGGGCCGAGCAGGGGCTGGGGGCGCAACCCCGAGGGGACAGTGGCCCCACCCAGCCGTGCACACCTTCCGGCTCAACCACCGGAGGCCCAAGCAAGCGCTTAGTAAGCTGCGGCAAAGGTCACACGCCCATCCCCGTGACCCGATGCGTACGTACGGGTAACTTCCCTCACAGCCCTGCCCGACCCCCCGGTATGTCAATGGAGCCGTGATGCCCGAAGCCGTGATCGTCTCGACCGCCCGCTCCCCCATCGGCCGCGCTTTCAAGGGCTCCCTCAAGGACCTGCGCCCCGACGACCTCACCGCCACGATCATCCAGGCGGCGCTGGCCAAGGTCCCCGAGTTGGACCCGCGCGACATCGACGACCTGATGCTCGGCTGCGGCCTCCCCGGCGGCGAGCAGGGCAACAACCTCGGCCGCATCGTCGCCGTACAGATGGGCATGGACCACCTCCCGGGCTGCACGGTCACCCGGTACTGCTCCTCCTCCCTGCAGACCTCCCGCATGGCCCTGCACGCCATCAAGGCGGGCGAGGGCGACGTCTTCATCTCGGCCGGCGTCGAGACGGTCTCCCGCTTCGCCAAGGGCAACTCCGACAGCCTCCCCGACACCCACAACCCCCTCTTCGCCGAGGCCGAGGCCCGCACCGCCGAGGTCGCCCAGCAGGAGGGCACGACCTGGCACGACCCGCGCGAGGACGGCCTCGTGCCGGACGCCTACATCGCCATGGGCCAGACCGCCGAGAACCTCGCCCGGATGAAGGGCATCACCCGCCAGGAACTGGACGAGTTCGGCGTCCGCTCGCAGAACCTCGCCGAGGAAGCCATCAAGAACGGCTTCTGGGAGCGCGAGATCACCCCGGTGACCCTCCCCGACGGCACCGTCGTCAGCAAGGACGACGGCCCCCGCGCCGGCGTCACCGTGGAGGGCGTGTCGGGCCTCAAGCCGGTCTTCCGCCCCGACGGCCTCGTCACCGCCGGCAACTGCTGCCCCCTCAACGACGGCGCCGCCGCGCTCGTGATCATGTCGGACACCAAGGCCCGCGAGCTCGGCCTCACCCCGCTCGCCCGCATCGTCTCCACCGGCGTGTCCGGCCTGTCCCCCGAGATCATGGGCCTCGGCCCGGTGGAGGCCTCCCAGCAGGCCCTGCGCCGCGCCGGTCTCACCATCGACGACATCGACCTGGCCGAGATCAACGAGGCGTTCGCCGCCCAGGTGATCCCCTCCTACCGCGACCTGGGCATCGACATCGACAAGCTGAACGTCAACGGCGGCGCCATCGCCGTCGGCCACCCCTTCGGCATGACGGGCGCCCGCATCACCACCACGCTCATCAACTCGCTCCAGCACCACGACAAGCAGTTCGGCCTGGAGACGATGTGCGTCGGCGGCGGCCAGGGCATGGCGATGGTCATCGAGCGCCTGAGCTGAAACCGGCCATTTCGAGCCCCTGGGTAGTCAACTCACGACCCAGTGTGAGCCTTCGGCCCAGAACCCGGGAAACCCCGCGGTTCTGGGCCGTTTTGTGATCCAATCTCCCCCAGGATGTGACCTATCTCCCTCGACACAGGGATTTACGCAGGTCAGAGCCGTTCACCGCTAAACATCAGGCCCAAAGTCCTGTCCGTTTGGTGACGTTACGCACTGACAGCTGGATAGTCCGCCCTTCAAGCTGATGTAGGAAGTCGGGGGTCGACTTTGAACCGGGAGTACGTCAGTGAGCGCCATGCCGATCGCTTTGCTGCTCACCACGGCCGCCACGGGCGCCGTGGGCGTCGCCGTCCTGCGCACCCTCATGGTGCTGCGCCGACAGGTCGCGGCCCTGCACACCGAGCTGGAGCGGACCAACGCGGGCTCGGCCCGCGGGCTCGTCCCGCAGGCCCGCCTCTCCGCGGACGCCGATGAGATACGCGCCGCGGTGGCCGAGGCGCTCGCCGAGGAGCGCGAGCGGGAGCTGGCCGAGGCGCGGGCCTTCTGGGCCGCCCAGGAGTCCCGTGACGCCACCGACGCACCCACCCTGCTGGGCCTGTCCGACAGTGAGCTGTTCCTGCCACGCCAGGCCGATTTCGCGGGCCTGGAGCATCTGGAGCCGGTGACCGAGTCGACCGCGGACGCCGACGAGTTCGCCGGGGAGTCCCCCGAACTGGCCGCGGCCCGCCGCCGGCACCCCTCCCACCCGGACTTCGTCCCGGTCTCCTCACCGGCCGTGAACGATCACGAGCGCACGGTTGCCACCCTGGAGGACCTCGCGGCCTCCGCCACCGAACTGACCGACGTCCGCCCGGGCCCGCTGGGCACCCTCGACGTCTACGTCTTCGCGGACGGCACGACCCTGTGCATGACCCCGGGCCACCGCGAGACGGCGGAACGCCTCGCCACGGCCCTGCGCTCCGGCGAGACGCCGGTACTGCTGGGCGGTTCGGGAGTCTCGGGCGCGTACACGCTGACGTTCGCGTGCGGCGAGGAGAACGTCTACATCCTGGCCGACCGGGTCATAGCGTCCCTCTGACCTGGTGACGCCGGGAGGTGGAGCGCCCCTTCAGGGGCGCGGGGAACTGCGCGACCAGCCACACACGGCCGTCAGTCGCCCATGACGCTCAGACCCCCGCCTTCTTCTGCGCCTCCTCCACCAGCCGCACCGCGTCCTCGACCTCACCCTCGTTCGTGAGTACGACTGCCAAGTCGTGAACAGCGACGGTGATTTGGTCGGCAGCGGCGAACATCCCGGCGTCGGGCATGACCCGGGGCTCCACCTCGGGCGCCTCCAGAACCTGCGCCCACCGAGCCAACTCCCTGGCCAGCGCCAGCGCCTCCGCGGCCGCGCTTCTCTGCAACCGGCTCTGCGGCGCCGCCCGCAACCGGTCGGCGAAGTGATCTACGGCTCGGGTCAGACGCGTCGTATCAACCACGCCGTGAGCGTACGCGACTGTTGCCAACGGGCGAACGCTCAGGCACGGTGACCTGAAGGACCGGCTTACATCCCCTTTGCGTCCGGAGGCGCCGATGTCCCACGTCCTCTCCGAGGAGACCCACCGCAACATGCTCGCCCGCATCCCCCACTGCACCGGTCGTGAAGTCTCCGACTGGCTCCGCACGGTAGAAGAAGGCCCGGCCCTCGTCCGCTTCGAGGAGAAGGTCAGCTGGCTTCGCCACGAATACGACCTCGCGTACGGCCACGCGAAGGCGATCGTCCACGAGTACGACCTGAGGAGGGCGGCGCGCAAATTCCTCTAGGCGCGCACACGACGAAGGGCCCCGGAATGAACCCGGGGCCCTTTGCTGCACAGCCGTCGCAGACTAGTCGCTGCTGTTGAGGATCGAGATGAGCCTCAGGAACTCCATGTAGATCCACACCAGCGTCAGCGTGAGGCCGAAGGCGGCGAGCCAGGCCTCCTCGCGCGGCGCGCCGTAGGCGAGGCCGTCCTCGACCTGCTTGAAGTCCAGGGCGAGGAAGCAGGCGCCGAGCAGGATGCCGACGATGCCGAACACGATGCCGAGCGGGCCGCTGCGGAAGCCGAGGCCGTCACCGCCGCCGAAGACGGCGAACAGCAGGTTGACCGCCATCAGCAGGATGAAGCCGAGCGCGGCCGCCATCACGAAGCCGACGAAGCGGCGGTTGACGCGGATCCAGCCCGCCTTGTACGCCACCAGCACGGCGGCGAACACCGCCATCGTGCCGATCACCGCCTGCATGGCCGCACCGCTCGCGATGCGGTTGTCGACGACGCTGGAGACGACGCCGAGGAACACGCCCTCGAGCGCGGCGTACGACAGGATCAGCGCGGGCGAGGCCTTGCGCTTGAAGGACTGGACGAGCGCCAGGACCATGCCGAGCAGACCGGCAACGATGGCGATGCCGTACGACCGGCTGATGTTCGCGTCGTCGACGGGCAGCAGCGCCCAGGCGAGCGCGGCCGTGACGATCAAAGTGCCGAGCGTGGTGCCCGTGCGCAGGATGACGTCGTCGATCGTCATCCGGCCGGTGGTGGCCGGGGCCTGCGGCGGTGCGCCGTGCTGAAGGTCCGTCTGGGCGTAAGGGTTCTGCGCATACGGGTTGCCGGCCTGCGGCTGGGCATACGGGTTGCCCTGCGTGCCGACAGCGGCGCCCCCGGCCTGCGGCGCGGTGTTGAAGCCCGCGTAGCCGTTGTCGCGGCTGAACCCCCGTCGCGAGAAGACCGGGTTGCTGCTCCTCATTTCACTCCTCCATGGCCACCGTGCGTGGCCTTGGCTCAAGAGTAATAGGTTGGCAAAGGATCGACCCTAATACCTGCGGAGGATCTTTCCCTCTTCGTGCTGCGCAACACGGTACGCGGCTGGGTGATTCCCGGCCATGGACGGGATCATTCATGACCAACCTGGGACGTGGCCGGAACCCGTCGGAGATCACTCCCCCGGCCCCGCCCCGCGCTCACCCGAACGGAAAGCCCGTGTACCCCTCGGCCAGGTCCGTCTCGGCGGCCCGCGACGACGCGAGCCGCTCCAGTCGCGCCAGCTGGAGCCGGTCCTCGAAGGGCGTTGCGCCGGGGGCCCGGTGCAGCAGCGTCGTCATGTCGTACGAGAACCGCTCGGCCTGCCAGACCCGGCGCAGACAGGTCTCGGAGTAGGCGTCGAGCAGCTCCGCCGAACCGGTCTGCTGTTGATGCGTCAGCGCCCGCGCGAAGGTGACGACGTCCCCGACGGCCAGATTCAGCCCCTTGGCACCCGTGGGCGGCACGATGTGCGCCGCGTCACCGGCCAGGAACACGCGGCCGTACCGCATGGGTTCGTGGACGTAGGAGCGCATGGGGGTGACGGACTTCTGGGTGATCGGGCCGCGCTGCAGCCGCCACTCGTCGTCCGTCTCCAAACGGCGTTCCAGCTCCGCCCAGATCTCGTCGTCGCCCCAGTGCTCGGCGTCGGTGCCGTCCGGTACCTGGAGGTAGAGGCGCGAGACGGACGGGGAGCGCATGGAGAGCAGGGCGAAGCCGCGGTCGTGCCGGGCGTAGACCAGCTCGTCGTGGGAGGGCGGTACGTCGGCGAGGATGCCGAGCCAGCCGAAGGGGTACGTGCGCTCGTGGACCCGGGTCAGCTCGGCCGGGATCGCCTTGCGGGCCACGCCCCAGAAGCCGTCGCAGCCGACGAGGTAGTCGCACTCGAGGACGTCCTCGCGCCCCTCGTGCCGGAAGCGCACGCGCGGGCTGCCGGTGTCCGCGCCCTCCACCGCGAGCGCCTCCGCCTCGAACAGCAGTGGGCCGCCCTTCTTCAGCTGGAGGGCGATGAGGTCCTTGCAGACCTCGGTCTGGGCGTAGACCATCACCGACCGGCCGCCGGTGAGTGCGGGGAAGTCGACGCGGTGGCGCTTCCCGGCGAACCGCAGTTCGATGCCGTCGTGCCGGAGGCCCTCGCGGTCCATCCGCTCCCCGGCGCCGGCCGCGCGCAGCACGTCCACCGTGCCCTGCTCCAGGATCCCGGCGCGCTGGCGGTGTTCGGCGTAGGCGCGGTCGCGGCTCTCCAGGACGACCGAGTCGATGCCGGCGTTGTGGAGCAGACGGGCGAGCAGGAGACCGGCCGGGCCCGCTCCGATGATGCCGACGGTGGTGCGCATCGGTCGCCTTCCCTTCGCTGTTCGCCAGGTGAAGTTTCATTCACCATTTCCTGACGCGAGTCTCCGACCGCACACGCCCGCTGTCAACGGTTCGGTGAAGACTTGAAGGGAGCTTGCAGGAAGCTCGGAGGAAAGGAGAAGGACGGAAGTGCCCAGAGCCGGACTTGAACCGGCACGCCCGCGAAGGGGCAGCGAGGTTTAAGCTCGCCGTGTCTGCATTCCACCATCTGGGCAGGCCATGGGCTCCGCATCGAGGTTCCGAGCCTATCGGGATGCATCCCCCGAACAGCGGACCGGCGGACCGATGTTGTCTTATTTTATTGACGTCTGAGGGTGCATCAGCCCACGGAACACGCCATCCGCACTTGCCAATAGCCTTACGTGCGGCGGTCGACGGCGTATACGGAATGACGGAATTTCACCGTCCGAACGAGGACGCTCCACCTGTTCTTGACGCGAGCAGCCGTCAGGGGTCCTCGTCATCCTCAGGTATGACGCGGCGGGGTCCGGTCCATCCGCAGTCTGTCTTCGGAACCGGAACAGCGACTGACTACACGGCGCACTTCGGCCGGGACGATGGACTACGTCCCCTCGTACACACCGTCGTCCCTCAGGAGTGCCTTCTCGTGACCACCGCATCCATCGCCGGCCGGGCCACCTCCGTGGCCGCGCGTGCCACGGATCTGTCGAAGATCTACGGACAGGGCGAGACCCAGGTGGTCGCCCTGGACCGGGTCTCCGTCGAATTCCGGCAGGCCGAGTTCACCGCGATCATGGGCCCGTCCGGCTCCGGCAAGTCCACGCTGATGCACTGCGTGGCCGGCCTGGACACCTTCTCCTCCGGTTCGGTGCGCATCGGCGACACCGAGCTCGGCTCCCTGAAGGACAAGCAGCTGACCAAGCTGCGCCGGGACAAGATCGGCTTCATCTTCCAGGCGTTCAACCTGCTGCCGACGCTGACGGCCCTGGAGAACATCACCCTCCCGATGGACATCGCGGGCCGCAAGGCCGACAAGCAGTGGGTGGACTCGGTCATCCGGATGGTGGGCCTCGCCGACCGCCTCAGCCACCGCCCCGCCCAGCTCTCCGGCGGCCAGCAGCAGCGCGTCGCCGTCGCCCGCGCCCTGGCCTCCAAGCCCGAGATCATCTTCGGCGACGAGCCCACCGGAAACCTCGACTCGCGCTCGGGCGCCGAGGTGCTGGGCTTCCTGCGCAACTCCGTACGGGAGTTGGGGCAGACGGTCGTGATGGTCACGCACGACCCGGTGGCCGCCGCGTACGCGGACCGCGTGGTCTTCCTCGCCGACGGCCGGATCGTCGACGAGATGTACCGGCCGACCGCGGACAACGTCCTCGACTTCATGAAGCAGTTCGACGCGAAGGGCCGCACCAGCTGATGTTCCGCACCGCCCTGCGCAACGTACTGGCGCACAAGGCCCGGCTTTTGATGACCGTGCTCGCCGTCATGCTCGGCGTCGCGTTCGTCTCCGGCACCCTGGTCTTCGCCGACACCCTCTCCAACGCCTTCCGCAACCAGTCGGCGAAGAGCTACGACAACGTCGCCGTCTCCATCACCTCGTACGCCAACCCCGACGACGCCAAGGAAGAGCCCGGCCTCTCCCGGAAGACCCTCGACAAGATCGCCGCGGTGGACGGCGTCGACGCCGCGTACGGCCGCGTCGAGGGCTTCGCCGGGGTCGCCGACCCCGACGGGAAGCTGATCGGCGTCGGCTGGTCCAACAAGGGCTCCAACTTCGCCCCCGGCAAGGACGGCAAGAACCCCGCCTACACGTTCACCGACGGCTCCGGCCCGGTGAAGGACGATCAGATCGCCCTGGACAAGGAGTCCGCGACCAAGGGTGAGTACCAGGTCGGCGACCGGGTCCGGGTCGCCACGAACGGGCCGGTGAAGGAGTACACCCTCAGCGGCGTGTTCACCACCGAGGACGGCGCCGTGAACGCCGGCGGCAGCCTCGTCCTCTTCGACACCGCGGTCGCCCAGAAGCAGTACCTCAAGCCGGGCTACTTCGAGAGCGTCACCGTCACCGCCGCCCCCGGCGCGGACGACAAGAAGATCCTGGACGCGGTCAAGCCGCTGCTGCCGGACAGCGCCGAGGCCCAGACCGGCCAGGCGCTCGCGGACGAGCAGGCCGAGCAGATCGAACAGGGTCTGGGCTCGCTCAAGCAGGTCCTGCTGGGCTTCGCGGGCATCGCGCTCTTCGTCGGCATCTTCCTGATCTCCAACACCTTCACGATGCTGGTCGCCCAGCGCACGAAGGAGATCGCCCTGATGCGCGCCGTCGGTGCGTCGCGCAAGCAGATCACCCGCTCGGTGCTCGCCGAGGCCGCGGTGGTGGGTCTGGTCGCCTCGGTGATCGGCTTCGTCCTCGGCATCGGGCTCGCGGTCGGCCTGCGGTCCGGTATGGCCGCGTTCGAGATGAAGATTCCGGACGGCCCGCTCATCCTGTCCGCCACGCCGGTGATCGCCGCGATCAGCGTCGGTGTGCTGATCACCATGTTCGCAGCCTGGCTGCCCGGCCGCCGGGCCGCGAAGATCCCACCGGTGGCGGCCATGAACAGCGTCCACGCGGTGGCCACCACCAAGTCGCTGGTACTGCGCAACTCCATCGGTACGGCCATCACCGGCCTCGGCGCGGCCGGGATCGTGCTGGGTGCCTCGACCGGCGGCGACGACGGCCGGATGTACATCGGGGCGGGCGCGTTCTTCGCGCTGATCGGCGTGATCATCCTGATCCCGCTGCTGTCCCGGCCCGTGATCGCGCTCGTCCGTCCGCTGCTCGTCGGCCCCTTCGGCGTGGCCGGCAAGCTCGCCGGCCAGAACGCGGTCCGCAACCCGCGCCGCACCGGCGCCACCGCCTCGGCGCTGGCGATCGGACTGACGCTGGTGACCGGCCTTTCGGTGCTCGGCATCACGGTCGGCACGGCCATCGACAAGATGACCACGGACAACATCAAGGCCGACTACATGGTCTCGATGGCGAACGGCGGGGACCTCGACCAGTCCGCGCTGACGGCACTGGAGAAGGCCAAGGGCGTCTCGGCGGTCTCGCCGCAGCAGAGCGTCTACTTCCAGGCCGGTGACGAGGACTACGTCTCCGCCTCGGCGGTCACCCCGGGCGACATCCAGCAGGTCCTGAACGTCGACGTCGTCAGCGGCAACATCGACTCGCTCGCCGAGGGCCGGATCGCGGTCGCCGAGAAGACGGCCAAGAGCAAGGGCTGGAAGCCCGGCGACAGCGTCCCCGTCACGTTCAAC
The DNA here is from genome assembly GCF_053608645.1 of Streptomyces sp. NPDC055013. NCBI lineage: Bacteria > Bacillati > Actinomycetota > Actinomycetes > Kitasatosporales > Streptomycetaceae > Streptomyces > Streptomyces sp. NPDC055013. Next base: position 63,764 of record NZ_JBSGVW010000029.1, on the reverse strand, counting down.
GACGAGAAGAAGGGCACGCTCAAGGTCGGAGCCGTCTTCAAGGACAGCGAGTTCCTCTCGCCCGTCCTCGTCGACACGAAGGTCGTGAACCCGCACGAGGTGCAGCCGTACATCCAGCAGATCTTCGTGAAGGTGGACGGCGGCCAGTCCGCGGCGAACGAGAAGGCCCTCATCAACGCGCTGGGTGACAACCCCGCGATCAAGGTGATGGACCGGCAGGACATCCGCAACGAGTTCGGCGGCGTCATCAACACCTTGCTGAACATCATGTACGGCCTGCTGGCGATGGCCCTGATCATCGCGGTGCTGGGTGTCGTCAACACCCTCGCGATGTCGGTCTTCGAACGGCAGCAGGAGATCGGCATGCTGCGTGCGATCGGTCTCGACCGGCGCCGGGTGAAGCGGATGGTCCGGCTGGAGGCCGTGGTCATCTCGGTGTTCGGCGCGGTGGTCGGTATCGGTCTCGGCTCGTTCCTCGGCTGGGCGATCGGCGAGACCTTCGCGGACCAGATCCCGGGCTACGCCCTGGTCCTGCCCTGGGACCGGATCGGGATCTTCCTTGTGCTGGCCGGACTGGTGGGCGTCCTCGCCGCGCTGTGGCCGGCCCGCAACGCCGCGCGGCTGAACATGCTGAACGCGATCAAGGCCGAGTGACCGCACTCCGGCACACCGAAGGGCCGGGCTTCCCCACCACGGGGAGCCCGGCCCTTCGGCTTGCGTCCTCCTGCGCCCTCCTGCGCCCTCCTGCGTCCTTTTACGTCCGGATCAACGGCGCTCCGGCTCACTCCACTTGCGGGCCCGCAACGGCATCCCGGAGTCGCCGGAGTCGAGTGTCCTGACGGCCAGCACCTGGTTGACGCCGATGCGGTTGCGCTCGAAGGCGAGCACGCAGGCGGCCATGTACAGCCGCCAGACGCGGGCGCGTCCGACGCCGGTGAGCTTGACGGCCCGCGGCCAGTCGGCTTCCAGGTTGGCGACCCAGCGGCGCAGCGTCAGGGCGTAGTGCTCCCGGATCGACTCGACGTCACGCACCTCGAAACCGGCGCGTTCGAGTTGGGTGACGGTGACGCCGATGGGCTGGAGCTCGCCGTCGGGGAAGACATAGGCGTCGATGAACTCGTCGACCTCGTACGTCGATTCGTCCCGCTGGGGCCGGCGCCCGATCTGGTGGTTGAGCAGCCGTCCACCGGGCTTGAGCAGCCGGTGCAGTACGTCGGCGTACTCCAGGTACCGCTCGGCGCCGACGTGTTCGGCCATGCCGATGGAGGAGACCGCGTCGTACGGCCCGTCGTCGACGTCCCGGTAGTCCTGTACGCGGATCTCCGCCTTGTCGGTGAGTCCCTCGTCGGCGATGCGCTTGCGGGCGTAGGCCGCCTGCTCCTGGGAGAGGGTGACGCCGACGACGCTAACGCCGTACTCGCGGGCCGCGTGCATGGCCATGGAGCCCCAGCCACAGCCGACGTCGAGCAGCCGCAGGCCGGGCCGCAGGCCGAGCTTGCGGCAGACGAGGTCGAGCTTGTCGTGCTGGGCGGCCTCGAGGGTGCCGTGCGGGGGCGGGTCCGGCCAGTAGGCGCAGGAGTACACCATGGACGGGCCGAGGACGATCTCGTAGAAGTCGTTGCCGACGTCGTAGTGGTGGCTGATCGCGCGTCTGTCGGTGCGCTTGGTGTGCAGATGGGCACGGGCCCGGCGCACCTCCTCGGGAGGCGGCGCGGGCGGCAGCGGAAGTCCGCCGAGCTTGACGAGGCCGCGGACGGCGGCGCGTACGTCGGGGTCCCGGAGCGCCTGAGCCAGGCTGCGGGCATCCTCCCCGCGCTCCCACACGAGCCCCGCGAGCAGATCGAGTGCGGCGTACAGGTCGCCCTCGATGTCGAGGTCCCCGGCCACCCAGGCCCGGGCCGGCCCCAGCTCGCCGGGTTTCCACAACAGCCGCCGTACGGCGCGGCGGTTGCGTACGACGAGGGTCGGCGCGCCCGGCGGGCCCGTCTGCGAACCGTCCCAGGCGCGAATGCGCACCGGGAGCGGAACCCCCAGCAACTGTTCGAGCAGGCCCTTCAGCCGCACCGCGGCGTCTGGCATGGCGCACACCTCCGTGATGGGATCCCGGAATGTCCAACACCACGTAAACACCTGCAAGCCCCGCGCGCAGTCCCCCACGCGCGTCACAGCTGGGCAAACCCTGGGAAGGCGTACGCGACCGGCACCCGCGGAGGTCTCCCGGACAGCCCGAAGGGGGCCGCCCGCACCACGGATGGCGGGTGGCCCCCTTCGGGGTCGTTCAAGTGACCGGAGGTCAGGAGGCCTTGGCCTTCTCGCCCTTCTCGGCGCTGCTCGCGGGAGCGACGGGGGCCGGCTTCGCGGCCTCGTAGAACTCCTCGCGCGGGGACTCCAGCGCGCCCAGCGCCACGACCTCGCGCTTGAGGAACATGCCGAGGGTCCAGTCGGCGAAGACGCGGATCTTGCGGTTGAAGGTCGGCATCGCCATGCCGTGGTAGCCACGGTGCATGTACCAGGCGAGACGGCCCTTGAGCTTGATCTTCACCTTGCCCATGACGATCATCGCCACGCCCTTGTGGAGGCCGAGGCCCGCCACCGCGCCCTTGTTGGCGTGCGAGTAGTCCTTCTGCGGGAAGCCCCGCATACCGGAGATCACGTTGTCGCCGAGGATCTTGGCCTGACGCAGCGCGTGCTGGGCGTTCGGCGGGCACCAGGCGTTGGGGTTGCCGGCCTTGCGGCCGACGAGGTCCGGGACCTGGGCGTTGTCGCCGGCGGCCCAGATGTAGTCCGTGCCCGCGACCTGGAGGGTCGGCTCGCAGTCGACGTGACCGCGGGGGCCGAGCGGCAGGCCGAAGCGGGTGAGGGCCGGGTTCGGCTTGACGCCGGCCGTCCACACGATGGTGTTGGAGTCGACCTCGAGTCCGTTCTTCAGCACGACGTGGCCGTCGACGCAGGAGTCCATGGAGGTCGAGAGGTAGACCTCGACGCCACGGGCCTCCAGGTGCTCCTTGCCGTACTGGCCGAGCTTGGGGCCGACCTCGGGCAGGATCTTGTCGGCGGCGTCGACGAGGACGAACCGCATGTCCTCACGGGACACGCTGGTGTAGTACTTCGCCGCGTCGCGGGCCATGTCCTCGACCTCGCCGATGGTCTCCGCACCCGCGAAGCCGCCGCCGATGAAGACGAAGGTGAGCGCCTTGCGGCGGATCTCCTCGTCGGTCGTGGAGTCGGCCTTGTCGAGCTGCTCGAGGACGTGGTTGCGCAGGCCGATGGCCTCCTCGATGCCCTTCATGCCGATGCCCTGCTCGGCGAGGCCGGGGATCGGGAAGGTGCGGGAGACCGCGCCCATCGCGATGACCAGGTAGTCGAACGGCAGCTCGTACGCCTCGCCCACCAGCGGGGCGATCGTGGCGACCTTGCGGTCCTGGTCGATGGTGGTGACCCGGCCGGTGAGGACCTCCGCCTTGGGCAGCACGCGTCGCAGCGGGACGACGACGTGGCGCGGGGAGATGCTGCCGGCGGCGGTTTCGGGGAGGAAGGGCTGGTAGGTCATGTACGACCGGGGGTCGACGACCGTGACGGTCGCCTCTCCGTAGCGCATCTTCTTGAGGATGCGCCGAGCTGCGTACAGGCCTACGTACCCACCGCCTACTACGAGGATCCTGGGACGCTCCGTGGTGCTCATGCCATCGAGTATCCACCTGCCCCAGGGGGGTCGCTCGTGCGCCCCTTCACAAGCTCTTGCAGCCCCTGTGCTACACTCCCCGGCTCGCGTGACACAGGTCATGGTCACGATCGGGAACCGGGAAGCGATACGCCCCGTTGTCAATGCCGCGTGAGCTGCCTCTCTGTCGCTGCGGGGCCCCTGTGAGCGGTTCGGAACACCCTCGGACGAGAAGCTCCCAGGACCTCTCTACACCGGCCATCTGAACATGTTCAAGGGGCTGTTCACCCCTCGGAAGGGTCAACCGGCACCGTTCCGTGGTCCGACAGGGCCGAATTCCTTGTGAAGAACTTCACGAACTTTCTCGGACGGGCGCTCGCGGTGGGTCGGCGAGGACCCCGAAAGCTCCCTCAGAGGCGCTCATACGCTAGCCGACCTGCTCAACCGAAGCTACCCACCAGTAATGAATCGAGACCCGAGCCACTCTCGTGACGGCAAATCTGAGGCACCGTCACCCGGTCGGCCACACTCCGCGCGAAATTGATCAGAAGGCCACATAACGTGCAGCCATGATCACCTCACAGAAGGCGCCCCTGCGGGCTGCCAAGCGAATAGTCTCGGTCGGCGCTGCCCTCGGCATCGCCCTTGCACTGGGGACGGCTGCCGCATCCACTGCGGCAGCGACGCCCGCCGCCATGAACACCGCTGCCGTACAGTCCAGTCCGGCCCACGGCGGCCATGGCGACGACGGAGGGTGCAGCGGCCTCCTCGTCCTCCTCTGCAACTGACGGACAGCCCGCACGGGCTCAGAGGCAACGGCCCCGGTCCCTCTTCACGAGGTACCGGGGCCGTTCCGTGTCTTCGCGCATCCGCGGGTGCACCGCGGCTCCGTGGCCGGCTCCGCCCTACCGGGCCGCCTCCGCCACCTTGAAGGCGATGCCGTCCAGGATGTCGTGCTCGCTGACGACGACCTCCTCGGCGCCGATCCGTTCCATGATCGCGAGCAGCACCAGCGCGCCCGCCGCGATGACGTCAACTCGCCCCGGGTGCATGGACGGTACGGCCGCGCGCTCGGCGTGGGTGGAGCGCAGGAGCCGGTCGGTGATCTCGCGGACCCGGTCGTGGCCGATCCGGGAGTGGTGGATGCGGGCCGAGTCGTACTCGGGCAGGTCCTGCGCGATGGCCGACACCGTGGTGACCGAACCGGCGAGCCCCACCAGCGTCCTGGCCTCGCGCAGCGGCACCGTCTCCTCGGCGAGGTCGAGAGCCGCCTCGATGTCGGCCCGCATGGCCGCGATCTGCTCCTCGGAGGGCGGGTCGGAGACGACGCCGTCGCGGACCAGATGGCGCTCGGTCATCCGCACGCAGCCGACGTCCACGGAGCGTGCCGCGCGGACGTGCTCCTCGCCGACGACGAACTCGGTCGACCCGCCGCCGATGTCCACGACGAGGTAGGGCCGGTGCAGGTCCTCGCGCCCCACGAGCTCCTTCGTGGCGCCCGTGAAGGAGAACTCGGCCTCCTGGTCCCCGGTGACGACCTCGGGCTCGACGCCCAGGATGTCCATGACCCCGCCGACGAACTCGTCCCGGTTCTCGGCGTCCCGGGAGGCGGACGTGGCGACGAACCGCAGCCGCTCGGCGCCGTGCTCCTTGATGATCGCCGCGTAGTCACGGCAGGCGGCGAAGGTCCGCTCCAGCGCCTCGGGCGCGAGCCGCCCCGTGCGGTCGACGCCCTGACCGAGGCGCACGATGGTCATACGGCGGTCCAGGTCGACGAGTTCCCCGGTGTGCGGGTCGACGTCGGCCACGAGGAGCCGGATGGAGTTCGTACCGCAGTCGATGGCGGCGACGCGGGTCACCGGCCGCCCTCCTCGGACTTCCCGGACGCCTCGGACTTCTCCGGGAGCGTCACGCACGCGCCCTTGCTCCACCACTGCGGCAGCATCGCGATCGCCTCGTCCCCCAGCGGGTTCACCCCCGGGCCCGCGGCCAGCGAGTGCGCGACCAGCACATGGAGACACTTCACCCGGTCCGGCATGCCGCCCGCGCTCGGAAAGCCCGTCAGCTCCTCGATCTCGTCGCGCCGCCGGATGTAGTCCTCGTGCGCCGAGCGATACGCGGCGGCCAGCTCGGGGTCGGACTCCAGCCGGGCCGTCATCTCCTTCATCACGCCGTTCGCCTCCAGCGTGCCGATCGCCGACGACGCCTTCGGGCACGTCAGGTAGTACAGCGTCGGGAAGGGCGTGCCGTCGGGCAGCCGCGGGGCCGTCTCGACGACGTCCGGCTGCCCGCACGGGCACCGGTGCGCGATCGCGCGCAGCCCGCGCGGGGGACGCCCGAGCTGCTGCTTGAAGGCCTCGACGTCCGCGTCGGTGGGCTCGGTGCGCGGGGTGGGCGGCGGGGCGGTTTCCATGCCTGTCTTTCTGTCTGTTCTCGTCGGCGGTCTGTCGACCGGTCCGGACGATCGGTTCACTGGCGGGACGCGTCGGCCTTGTCGACCCCGTCCCAGATGTTCGCGTACCAGGGGCGGTCGGCCGCGCCCAGGTCGGCGCGCGACTGCTTGGCCGCGTCCGGGTCGATCACGACGTAGCCGGTCTCCCCCGGCATCACATAGTGCAGCCGCAGCCGGATCTGCTGCTCGGCGTAGGCGTCGTCCTGCCAGCGTGCCTTGACGTCGCGCAGTTCCTCGACCCGCTGGGCGGCCTCTTCCTTCTCCCGCTGCATGTCGGCGATCTCGGCGCGCTGGGAGACGTACTGCCTTATCGGGTAGGCGAGCGCCACGACCATGGAGCAGACGACCAGCGCGAGCAGCGCGGCACGTCCGGTGAGCCTGGAGCGCCGGGCCTGCCGCTTGGTCTGGGAGCGGTAGACGCGGGCCGCCGTCTGCTCGCCGAGCAACCGGATCCTGGTCGCGGTGGAGAACCGGTCCCGATCCTTGACGGCCATGTCCCGCCTCCCGTTTCACATGCGTACGTCCCCGCACACGGTACGGGACCGAGTACGGGGACGTACGTACGACTGGCTAAGGCTCACCCAAGGTTGGGCTCGGCCAGGTCAGCCCTTGAAGCGCGGGAACGCGCTGCGGCCGGCGTACACCGCCGCGTCGTCGAGGATCTCCTCGATGCGCAGCAGCTGGTTGTACTTGGCGACGCGCTCGGAGCGGGCCGGGGCGCCGGTCTTGATCTGGCCGCAGTTGGTGGCGACGGCCAGGTCGGCGATGGTGACGTCCTCGGTCTCGCCGGAGCGGTGGGACATCATGCACTTGAAGCCGCTGCGCTGGGCCAGCTCGACGGCGTCCAGCGTCTCGGTGAGGGAGCCGATCTGGTTCACCTTCACCAGCAGGGCGTTGGCCGCGCCCTCGTCGATGCCGCGGGCGAGGCGCTCGGGGTTGGTGACGAACAGGTCGTCGCCGACGAGCTGGACCCTGTCACCGAGCCTGTCGGTGATGGTCTTCCAGCCGTCCCAGTCGTCCTCGAACAGCGGGTCCTCGATGGAGACGAGCGGGTACGCGTCGACGAGCTCCGCGTAGTACTCGGTCATCTCGGCGGCCGAGCGGTCCTTGCCCTCGAAGGTGTAGACGCCGTCCTTGTAGAACTCGGACGCGGCGACGTCGAGCGCGAGGGCGATCTGCTCGCCGGGGGTGTAGCCGGCCTCCTTGATCGCCTCCAGGATGAGGTCGAGGGCCTCGCGGTTGGAACCGAGGTTCGGGGCGAAGCCGCCCTCGTCGCCGAGGCCGGTGGCCAGACCCTTGCTCTTCAGGACCTTCTTCAGCGTGTGGTAGACCTCGGCGCCCCAGCGCAGGGCCTCGGAGAAGGACTCCGCGCCGATCGGGGCGATCATGAACTCCTGGATGTCCACGTTGGAGTCGGCGTGCGAGCCGCCGTTCAGGATGTTCATCATCGGCACCGGCAGCAGGTGCGCGTTGGGGCCGCCCAGGTAGCGGAACAGCGGGAGGTCGCTGGCCTCGGAGGCGGCGTGGGCGACGGCGAGCGAGACGCCGAGGATGGCGTTGGCGCCGAGGGAGCCCTTGTTGTCGGTGGCGTCCAGGTCGAACATCGCCTGGTCGATCAGGCGCTGCTCGGTGGCGTCGTAGCCGACGAGCTCCGGGCCGATCTGCTCGATGACGGCGAGGACGGCCTTCTCCACGCCCTTGCCGAGGTAGCGGTTCGAGTCACCGTCGCGGAGCTCGATGGCCTCGAAGGCGCCCGTCGAAGCGCCGGACGGAACGGCGGCACGACCCGTGCTGCCGTCGTCGAGGCCGACCTCGACCTCGACCGTGGGATTGCCTCGGGAGTCCAGGATTTCCCGGGCTACGACGACGTCGATGGACGGCACGAGTATCTCCTTCTTGGGATGTGAAGCACTGTGTCGCTGGTGGTGCGGGGCTGTGAGCCTTGCGACTAGAGCCTAACCGCCCCGGGGACATCGGCAGCCGACCGACCGTCCCGTGGACAGGACCGAACCGTACCCATTGTTCCCTACCGGAACAAAGGGTGGGTGACCAACAGGGAAAGAAAAAGCCCCGCCCCGGTGCGTACGGGGGAACACGCACCGGAGCGGGGAGCCCGTGGGGGACGGGGGTGACCCTCACGAGGTCTTCAATATGAGTTCCACGGATGTGAGGGCCCTGTGGTTCAGCTGGTGGCCGCGTATTACTTCAGGTGCAGCTGCTGACCCGGGTAGATCAGGTCGGCGTCCTCGACGATGTCCTTGTTCAGCTGGAAGAGCTTCTCCCAGCCGCCCTTGACCTTCTTCTCCGCGGCGATCGAGCTGAGGGTGTCACCCGTGGCGACCTTGTACTCGCCGTCGCCCTTCTTGACCTTCTTGCCGGTCGGGGTGGTGACGGTCTTGGTCGACTTCTTCTCGGCCGCCGGACGCTCGGCGGAGCGGGAGGCCGGCTGCTCCTCGGTGGCGCGGGGGGCGGACTCGGTGCTCTGCGAGGAGCCGGAGCCGCTGTACGCGGCGCTCGACAGGCCGGTGCCGCAGTGCGGCCAGGCGCCCTTGCCCTGGCCCGCGAGGACCTTCTCGGCGATCTCGATCTGCTGGGCCTTGGTGGCCTTGTCGGCGGTGGCGGCGTACGCCGTGCCGCCGTACGCGGCCCAGGTGGAGGCGGAGAACTGCAGACCGCCGTAGTAGCCGTTGCCGGTGTTGATGGACCAGTTGCCGCCGGCCTCGCACTGGGCGACGGCGTCCCACTCGGAGGCGGTGGCGGCGGAGGCGCTGCCGGCCGCCATCAGCGGGGCGGCGACGGCGGCGGCGCCGGTGACGCCGACGACGGCTATGGCGCGAGCGGCCTTGGACGGACGACGGTGCTTGCCCTTGCTGGAAAACAGCATGGTGGATCCCCTCACCGACGCCTGCGAGGTGAGCTGTCGGGTTCGGGCCGGTTGAGTTGCCCGGCCGCGCTCGTCTGCCTTTCGGCTCGCGTTGCGCGGCTTCACCCCGAGCCGGCTCCGGCGTGCGGCCCCGAAGGGCCTCAACTGCCGGACCCGGCACTTACCTTGGGTCCCCCGCTCCTGCCTACGGCGCTTGACGCGACGACTGTTCCCGTGCGGCCGCTGGCAGGATTCGGCGTTGCGGCAGCCGGGGCTCGCGGTGACGAGCGATCACGACCGTAGACACCCGATTCCCGGAATTACAAAGACGATCAGGGCTTCTGAGATCTATCTCTCACTGCATTCAAAACGGACATTCAGGTGCGAAAGGTGACGCGAACTCCCGCTGCTTTTCGCCCCGTTCGGCCCTTATTCGACGGGGACGTCCAGGGTCTGACCGGGGGCGATGTCGTTCGCATCGCCGCCGATGGCGCCCTCGTTCGCGTCGTACAGCGCCCGCCACCCGCCGTCGAGGTCAAGGGAGTCGGCGATGGAGGCCAGAGTGTCGCCGGCGCGGACCTTGTACGAGGCATGGCGGCCGGAGGTCCCGGCGGCCGGGTCGGCGGCCTCACTCTCGTCGGCACTGGACCCACGGTGACGACCCGCGCCGGCGTCCTCGCCGGTGAACGCACTGGTGTCGACGAGGCTCCAGGCGCCCACATCTTGCACCCAGTTGTCCTGATTGTCCCCGTCCGAGGTCTCCACGGGAGAGCTGTCGGGCGACTGCGAGGCCTTGCCGTCAGGTGACGCGTCAGGCTTCGCCGAGCTGTCCGCCTTGGACGACGAGGAAGGGGAGGAAGAGGGAGAAGAGGATGAATCCCGGGGCGATTCGGACGAAGCGCTGGGGGATTCACTCGACGAGCTCGACGGGCCGTCGGTCGCGTCCGACGAGTTCGAGGAACCCGAAGGGTCAGACGAATTGGACGAACTCGACGAGTCGGACGAATCGAGCAAGCCGGAGGATCCGGACACCTCGGAGGGCGAGTCGTCCTCCACTCCGGTGTCGAGGTCGACCAAACCGTTCTTCGGGGTGAGCCCGTTGAGCACCGCACAGGTACCCCAGGGCTTGGTTCCCTGGTCGGCGAGGAGGGCCTGCGCCACGGCGATCTGCTGGGAGCGGCTCGCCAGGTCGGGGCGCGGGGCGTAGTCGAGGCCGCCGTACTGCTCCCAGTCGTCCTGGGTCAGCTGCAGGCCGCCGTAGCGCCCGTTGCCCTCGTCCGTGCTCCAGGAGCCGCCGCTCTCGCACTCGGCCACCTTGTCCCACACGCTGCCGTCGGCTGCGCCGGCGCTCGTGGCGCCGAGCAGCGGGATGGCGATGGCGGACCCGGTCACTCCGGCCGCGACGAGGAGAGCCGGGGCCTGACGGGGGCGACGGTGACGACCGTTCCCGGAGAGCATGCGGGGACCTTTCACGAGGCAGCAGTGACCGCGGCGCATGAAACCTCGACGCCGTCGTTGATCCGTGAACGTATAGGCAGACGATCACTTGTCACAAGTTAATGCCGCGTAGATCACGTGAAGATCACAAAATTGAGCGCGTGTCACGTTTGACTGGGTGGACGCACTCACTCAACTGGTGTGAAATCCACCGGAAGTGTACGCAGCCCGCGCATGATGAGACCTCCGCGCCACCTCAACTCCCCCGGATCCACGGCGAGTCGGAGATCCGGGAGACGGGTGAGGAGCGTGGCGAGAGCCGTCTGGCCCTCCAGTCGGGCCAGCGGGGCGCCGAGGCAGTAGTGGATGCCGTGGCCGTAGCCGAGGTGCTGGTTGTCGCGGCGACCGAGGTCGAGGACGTCGGGGTCGGCGAACCGCTCCGGGTCACGGTCGGCGGCGGCCAGGACGACGAGAACGGGGTCGCCGGCCGCGATGTCCTGCCCGCCGATGGTGAGCGGCTCGGTGGCGAAACGCCAGGTGGCGAGCTCGACGGGGCCGTCGTAGCGCAGGAGTTCCTCCACACCGGTTTCGAGGAGGCCGGTCTCCTCGGCGGCGAGGGACGTCTGCAGGCGGGCGCGTTGCTCGGGGTGGGTGAGCAGCGCGTAGACGCCGTTGCCGATCAGATTCACGGTCGTCTCAAAACCGGCAAAAAGGAGGATGAAGGCCATCGCAGCGGCCTCGTTCTCGGTGAGGTGCTCTCCGTGGTCGGAGGCCCGGATGAGACCGGAGATGAGGTCCTCACCGGGCGTGGGTTCCTCGGGCAGGGCTTCCCGCTTGCGGTGGATGAGGTCGGCCAGATAGCCGCGCATCTTCTTCACCGACCGTGCGACACCGCCGCGAGGGCCGCCCTGGTGGCGGATCATCATGCCCGCCCAGTCCCGGAAGTCGTCCTGGTCCTCGCGGGGGACGCCGAGCAAGTCGCAGATGGCGTAGATGGGGAGCGGGAAGGCGAACTCGTGGATGAGGTCGGCGCTCCCCTTCGCCGCGAACTGGTCGATCAGACGGTCCGTGAGCTCCTGCACCCGAGACTCGAACTCGGCGACCCTGCGGGGCGTGAAGGCCTTGGAGACGAGCCTGCGCAGCCTGGTGTGGTCCGGCGGGTCGATGTTGAGCAGATGCGTCATGAGCTCGGCCTTGCGTTCCCCGGGGATGCCGGTCTTGCCCTTGGCGTGCGCGGGCTCGTCGTGGTGGGCCGGGTTCTTGGAGAGCCGGTTGTCGGCGAGGGTCTGCTTGGCATCGGCGTACCGGGTGACCAGCCAGGCCTCCACGCCGCTGGGCAGCCGGGTCCGGTGGACCGGGGCGTGCTCGCGGAGCCAGGCGTAGGCGGGGTACGGGTCGGTCGCGAACTCCCAGGTGAAGAGGTCGGGAGGGTCGGTGGGGCCGGGTGTGGTGCCGGTGGGGGTGGGCTGGTTGGTCACTCCCTGACGGTATCCGTTGCCAGTCCGGCCCCCGCTCCCTGTTCCGGCCCCCGTCGCCCTGTCACCGGCCCCTCTCTCCCTACTGAGGGGACACCCCCTCGGCGGCCCGCACCGCGTCCCGGTAGGTCCGAGCCGCGACTCTCAGGGCCGCCTCCGGGTCCACCCCGGCGGCCTCCGCGCGGACCGCCATCGCGAGGAGCTCGTAGCCGAGGCCGTCCCCCGTCGGCAGGGGCACCTCCAGGCCTGCCGTACGCACCCGGGAGGCCAGCTTCGCGGCCAGTGCCAGGCCCGGCTGTCCCAGCGGGATTCCGTCCGTCACCGACTCGCGCTGCTTCTCCGCCGCCTTCGTGCGCAGCCAGTGCTCCTTGACCTCCTCGGGGGTCGTCGCCGTCTCGTCGCCGAAGACGTGCGGGTGGCGGTGGATGAGCTTGGTGACGATGCCGCCGGCCACGTCGTCGATGGAGAAGGGGGACTCCGGGTCCTCCTCGGCTATCCGGGCATGGAAGACGACCTGCAGCAGGACGTCGCCCAGTTCCTCGCGGAGTTCGTCGCGGTCGCCGTCCTCGATCGCCTCGACGAGTTCGTAGGCCTCCTCGATGCCGTACTTCGCGAGGCCCTTGTGGGTCTGCTGGGAGGACCACGGGCACTCTAGGCGGATGCGGTCCATGACCTGGACCAGGTCGAGGAGTCGGGCGCCGGGCAGGTCGTAGGAGGCGGGGAGCAGTTCCAGGTCCGGCATGCTGACGCGTCCGGAGCCCGCGAGGCGTGCCAGGCCGTCCGTCAGGGCCGGCTCGCCCTCGCCCGTCGCCACGACCACGACCGTGCGGCCGCCTCCGCACGCGTCGATCAGCTGCTCGGCGGTCGGAGCGTTCTCGTCGACCGCTATGCCTGCCTCGCGCAGATACGGCAGCTGGGGGTGCGCGCCGTCCGCGCACAGCACACGGTCGGCCGCGTGCAGCGCCTGCCAGGCGGGCCAGGACAGCAGGCCGGGCGCGACACGGTGGCTGGTGGTGAGCAGGACGATGCGGCCGGGGGCGGCTTCGGGACTGGTTGCGTTCACGATCCGAACGTAACCCACGTCACCGACAGCGCCCCGAGTTGTCCACAGGCAGCGCGGCTGCCCCGCCGCTACGCCGTCTGCTGCGTCCCCGTCGCCGTCACCTCGCGCACCCACGGCGTCTTCGCGTCCGCCCGCCCGCTCTTTTGGACGTCCCAGGTGCCGTAACGCGGGTTGAGGTCGATGTCGAGCTTCTTGGACGCCTCGGCCAGGGCGTTCCAGAAGGCGGGCTTGCCGGTGTCGGTGCCGAGGGAGGTGGCGAGTTTCTGGGCCTCGAGCTGGAGGCGGAGGTTCTCGTCGAGGCGCTGCGGCGGGATGCCGTACTGCTGGAGCCAGGCCGTCTCCAGCGCCTTGGCGCCACCGACCTGCTTCTCCAGGCCGCCGCGCATTTCCTGGAGCTCCTTGCGGGTGACGGTCACGCCCGCGTCCTGGGCGGCCCGGTGCAGCACCTGGTCGAGAACCATGGTGTGCAGGACGTCCCGCGGGAGGGTGCCGGACTTGGCGATGACCTGCGCGTACTGGGCGTCGTCGGGGACGGCCTCGCGCTGTGCGGCGCGTACCTCGCCGACCCGGTCCTCCAGCTGCGCGACGGTGATCCGCTGGCCGCCCACGACGGCCGCCGCACCGGGATGCGCGTCGCTTCCGCAGGCGGTCAGCAGGGGCGCCGCGGCGATCGCGGCGGAGAGAAGGAGCGCGGTACGACGGCGGCGGTGCAATGAGACCTCCTGGGGGGAGCTTGTGCGGCGGTGCACAAAGTCTTGCGGTGATCGATGGTAGGCAGTGGGCAAGCTCTGGCCAACCCATTCGACCAACGATTCGCCAGGACTTCGGGCACCGAAGCACCCCCGCCCGGCCCACCGGCGCCGGGAGCCGGGCAGCGGGCAGGACCTAGCCGCGCACCTGCCCCAGCCACTGCAAGGTCCGCCGTACCTCCGTCGCGAGCGGGTGGCCGGGGCCGTGCAGGCGTTCCACGTCGTGCAGCAGGCGGGCCAGGGTGTCGTGGGCGGCGGGCCGGTCGCCCAGGGCGAGCAGGAGGTGGCCGATGCGGCGGCGGACGTCGTGGGCGAGCTGGGGGTCGCCGGAGACGTACTGGTTCTCGTAGTACGGCAGCAGTTGGCGGTACTCGGCGAGCGCGGCCGCGGGTTCGCCGAGCTGTTCCAGGCACTGGGCGGCGTCGTAGCGAAAGCGCAGGGACTGCGGGTCGGCCTGGCCGGCCTCGGCAGCGCGCTCGTCGGCGAGGCGGCGCAGCTCCGGCAGCGCGCGCCGGTACTGGCCGTCGTCCATGAGCGTGGCCGCGTACTGCTTGCGCAGGCTGCGCACGACCGGGGAGTGCTCGCCGTGCTGTTCGGCGGCGGCGGGCAGGATCGAGCCGAGGATGTCGACGGCCTGGGTGATACGGCCCTCGCCGAGGAGGCGCTTGACCTCGTCGACGGCGCGCGCGACGTCCGGCTTGTCGGTGGCGGGCGGGCCGGGTGTGGCCGGGGCGGGCTGCGGCGCGGGAGTGCGGGCGCGGTCCGGCCAGGGTGCGTGCGGGCGCAGGAAGGGGCGCGTGGGGTCGAGGGGTGAGCCGGTGGGCGTGCCGCGCGCGGGCAGGAGGGGCGCCAGATCCTCGTACACCTCCTGGGCGGAGGCGGGGCGCTGCTGCGGGTCCTTCGTGAGCAGGCGCAGGACCACGGCCTCGAGTGCCTCGGGGACCTCGGGGCGGATACGGCGCACGGGCAGCGGCGGTTCGTACAGGTGCCGATGCAGCACGCCGAGCGCGGTCGAGCCGGAGAACGGCACGTCGCCGCTGAGGAGTTCGTGCAGGACCACGCCGAGCGCATACAGGTCGGTGTACGGGCCGACCGCGCCGCCCATCGCCTGCTCGGGGGCCATGTAGGCGGGCGAGCCGATGGGGGTGCCGGTGTGGGTGAGGCGGGTGGTGTCGGCGTCCATGACGGAGGCGACGCCGAGGTCGAGGACGGTGACGGTGCCGTCCTGCTTCACCATCACGTTGCGCGGCTTGAGGTCGCGGTGGACGATCGGCACGGCGTGCACGGCGCTCAGAACGGCGCACAGTTGCGCGGCGACCGCCACGGCCCACTGCCAGGGGTAGGGGTCGTGCTCGGCGAGATGGCCGGCGAGGTCGACGCCGTCGACGTACTGCATGACGAGGAACAGTTCCTCGCCCGCGCTGCCCGCGTCGTGCACGGTGACGAGCCCGGGATGGTCGACCTGCGCGGTGACCCGGCACTCTCGCTCGAACCGGCGGCGCAGTTCGCCCGCCTCCTGCCCGGCCACCTTGTCGGGTCGCAGCAGCTTCACGGCCACGCGCCGGTCGAGCCGCTGGTCGTACGCCGTCCAGACCTGTCCCATGCCGCCCTGTCCGATGAGCGTGGACAGTTCATAGCGGTCGGCGACGACACGTCCTGTCGTCACGGTCACCTGTCGCCCTCGTGGGTGCCGTCCTGGCGGCCGTCGTGCTTGCGCAGGTAGTCACTGAGCTCGTCGAGCTCGGCACGCACCTGGTCGATGCGCGCGGGCGCGGGGCGCTGCGGGGGCGGCGGGACGGGGGTCCGGGGCATCGGCGTCTGGGACGCCGGGGTCTGGGACGTCGGGGTCTGGGGGCCCGGTGCCTGGGGTATCGGCGTCCGGGGTATCGGCGTCGACTGCGGCACCGTCGTGGCGGTGTACGGCGACCCGGCCTGCGGATAGCCGTAGGACTGGGACGGGACGGAGGGCCGCTGGGCGCTGTAGCCCGGAAAGCGGAGCTGGTGGAAGTGGCGTATGTCCGCGGAGAGGTAGTACGCGATCGCGGCCACGAGGCCGCCCAGGAGGAGGGCGAGGCCCAACCAGCCGCCCGCGGTGTGGATCTCGTCGCCGGGCTCGGAGCCGATCATGTACAGGCCGAGGAACTCCACCACGATCGACGCCGCGAACAGGCCCCAGTCGAGGGGCTTGCGGGTCACGATGGCCAGCCGCAGCATCATCGTCCACGTCAGCAGGCCGAAGCTCAGCACCGAGATCACGACGAACAGCAGGCGCAGGAAGACCAGCCACCCGGTGGGCGGCGGCTGCTTCACCGGCTGCGTGTAGCCGTGGCCTTGCATGGCTGCTCCTGATGCCTGAAGTGGGCGTACGGACGGCCGGTCCTGCCCGGTGCGGGGCAACCTCGGTCGTGCGATTGTCGCTTCGAGCGTATAGGCCGACACCGACATACGGTCACCGGTTGTACCGAACCGTTGCCGAGCTGATCACTTCGTACAACGGCGGAGGTCGCGGAGGCCTCGCTTCCGGGTCACAGCGGGTGCCGCATCCACACATTGGGCTCGACATACACCGCGCAGTCCCGCTCCGGCTCGCAGCGCACCGGCACCAGCGCGCCCGGCACCTCGATGTCGCCCGCCGTGTCGAAGGGCAGTCCGGTCCAGTGGCGCCACTGCTCCAGGGAGCCGGCGACGGTCATGGAGGCCGGGGCGATGGAGTCGATGGTGGCGCCGGCGCGGGCATGGACGCGCAGCCACGGGTCGTGCGGCAGGCCGTCGGGGCGCACACGGTGGGCGTACTCCTCGATGGGGGTGTGCGGTTCGAGGTGCTTGGCGCTGGGGCGGACCGGGGCGACGACCTCGCCGAAGCCGTGGGCCCGGGCGTTGTCGCGCATCGCGGAGAGCATCCGGGCGGACAGGCCACTGCCCTGGGCGTGCGGGGCGACGACGACGGAGATGGCGCTGACCGTGTCGGGGCGGACGCCGGCGCGCAGGTCGGCGAAGGCCCACATGAGCACCTCGTCCCAGCCTCGGGCGGGCAGCCGGCCTCGGTCCTCGGCGGCGAGGGCGAACGGCACGCTGAAGGCGTGGGCGACGACCTCGCCGCGCTCGTCCTCGGCGAACAGCGCGTACTCGGGGAGTTCGCGCGGGATCCGGCCGTAGTGGGCGTTGCCCACCGGGTCCTGGGTCGTGAACCGGTGCCAGGAGTCCGGCATTTCCATGACCCGGTCGAGCATCTCGGGGCGTTCGGCGAGGCTCGATGTCTTCAGCTCCATGCCGGTCACCGTAGGCCTGGGCCGGAGGCACCGGGAAGCCGTTTTCGGGGCGTGGACCAGGATGTCAGCCGGCGCACTGGCTGAGCATCATCTCCTTGTCGGCGGCCGTCACCGGAAGTTCGTACTTCAGCGAGACCTGGGCGAAACGCACCGCGTACGAGCAGCGGATCCGCTTGTTCGGGGGCAGCCAGGACGCGGGGCCGGAGTCGCCCTTGGAACTGTTGGTCGGGCCGTCGACCGGCATGAGGTTGAGGGGGTCGTTGGCGATGTCCTGGCGCTTGCCCTTGGGCCAACGGGCGGCGCCCATCTGCCAGTCGTACGAGAGCGGCATGACATGGTCGATCTGTACGGTCGTGGCGCGGGACTTGGCCCACTCGATCGTCCGGCCCGTGTACGGGTCGTGCAGGGTCATGGACGCCACGACACAGTCGGAGCCGGAACGGAACCGGACCTCCTCACCGTCGCGCTTGAGCAGGTCGTTGCGGGTGTCGCAACCGTTGCGGGAGAACGGGATGCCGCCCGGGGCCGAGTCCATCCAGGCGTAGCCGAACTCGTCGCGGTCGTAGCCCGTCCTCGGGCCGCGGCCCTTGGTCGCCACCTTCTCGATCAGGGCCCGCGCCTCGGCCCGGTCGGCGCCGGAAGTGAGGGGCGCGAGGCCGGCTTTCGTGCCGTCCGGGTTGTCCAGTGGGCTCACTGCCCGGCCGGTGCCCGCGGCGGGGGCGGAGCCGGAGGGCTCCTCGTCCACGCGCAGGTCGACGTTCTCGCACCCCGCCAGTACCAGCACCATGCCGAGCACCGCGACGGCGCCGGCCGCCCCGCCCCTTCGGCCCCTTCGACCCTTTCGACGCATCACGATGCGTCCCCTCCCCTGCCGCCCTTGCCGCCCCGCACAGGCGGCTTTCCCCGGTACACCGTCGTGCACACGGTAGCGACCCGGCGCACGGCGGCATTCGAGAGGTCCAGACCACCTCAGGGCCAGGCAGGCATACTTCACAACTCGGGCGTATCGTCGGTGGTGAGTCACCTCGGGAAGGAGCTCTGCATGGGCATCTTCGACAAGTTCAAGAACCGTCACGCGCAGGACAAGGCCAGGGACATGTCCGACACCGCGGAACGGAAGGCGAACGAGAAGACGGGCAACAAGTACGAGAGCCAGGTCGACGACGCGCAGCAACGGATGGAGCGCGGAATGGGCATGGATCGCGACCGGCCGCCCGAGCAGCCGTAGGGCCCAAGGCCCACGGAGGACCACGCGACCGTAAGGCAGGGCGCCGACGCCGCGGCACACCTCAACGCACCCGCCGGCGCCCGCGCCACTGGCTTTCAGCGCACCACCTCAGACCCGGAAGCCGTCCACGGGACCCGACTCCCGCGGGCGGCTTCACGCTTGCCGGGTTGCCTCCAGGCCCCCGCCCCCCGGCTCCCGCTCCCCAACGGGCCTCTCCGCAACTCCTCAGACCTTCCCGATCCCCAACGTGGTCTCCGACGGCAGCAGGCCGGAGGACAGCACAGCCACCCAGAACTCCCCCAGCAGCTCCACGAGGCGGTCGATCTCGTCCCGAGCAAGTGACTGCCAAGGCCCGGCGGCGAGTTGGTCGGTGTGCTCCTCGACGGTGCGGCGGAGTTCTCGGCCCGCCTCCGTGGCCGTACCGTCGATGTCGATCAGGCCCCGGGCGATAAGGCGTTCTTGGGCTGACGTCCATTGCGCCGGGGTCCAGCCGCGGCTCTCGAAGCGCTCAACCGACGCGGCACCTATCGCGGCGAAGGACACCAGGGACTCGACCGGGTCGAGGCCGGCCACCATCAGGGCCGCTATGTGGCCGTCGCCTCGGTGCTCGCGCAGGATTGTGGCCGCGTGCCAGAGCTGGAGGTGCGGGGCCCGCGGCCACTCCAGGACGGCATTGGCCGCGGCGAGCGGGCGGCCCGCGATGTCCGCCGCCTCGGCAGCGCGGCGGGCGAGGGCTGCGGCTTCCGCCAGCTCGGGGCTGTCCGTCCGGTCGCCGAGTATCGCGCGGTAGGCCCGGTCGATCCCCCGGACCCGCGCCTGAAGCAGAGCCTCGGCGCTCGCGATCTTCCACGCGGGGTCGATGTGTTCGACGACCATGCGAGGGCTGAAGCTGTAGAACGCGGACGCGACCCGTTCGGCACCGATCGCCCCCAACGGCGCGGCACGGTAAGGGAAGTAGCTCGGCCAGCGTTCCTCGGTGTCGTAACCCAGCGCCGCGGCCTCCTCGAAGACTGCCGGCGCGTAGTACAGCACCGCGTGAAGAGGCTCCAGCAGGTGCCAGAGCTGACGTACGCGGTCCAGTCCCAGCTGCCCCTCGTGCTTGACCATGACGCAATCCCCAGTTCGAAGTTCCGGATCCCCAACCCTTTGCAACTTGACACTGACAAGATTGCCCGACGCGCCGAAACTTGTCAATGCCTAGATTGTGCGTACGCTGCTGCCCATGCCCCCCGCACCGCAGCCACCCCCTTCCCGGCAGCCGCCCCCTTCCCAGCAGCCGCCGCCCCGCGGCGCTCGCAGCCCCCGCCGCCCCTACCACCACGGCGACCTGCGCCGCGCCATCCTCACCGCCGCGCTGGATGCCATCGCCGCCGACGGCCCCTCCGCACTGAGCCTGCGCGACCTCGCCCGGCGCGCCGGTGTCTCGCACGCCGCACCGGCCCACCACTTCAAGGACCGCACCGGGCTGCTCACGGCGATCGCCGCAGAGGGATTCGGCCTGCTCGCGGACACGCTCAACGAGGCCGTGGAACTGAAGGACGCAGGAGTGCGCTACGTCCGCTTCGCACGCGAGCACCCTGCGCACTTCCAGGTGATGTTCACACCCGAGCTCCTGCGCACCGACGATCTGGAACTGACGACGGCGCGCACCCTGGCCGGCGACGCGCTGCGCGGCGCCGTCTCCGCCGTACGGCCCGAGAGCCTCGGCATCGACGCCCGCCTGGCCGGCGTCGCCGCCTGGTCCCTGGCGCACGGCTTCGCCACGCTGCTCCTCGGTCACAACCTGGACGGCCCGGTCGGCGACAAGGACCCCGAGGAGGTGTTCCGGACACTGGCGGCGATGCTGTTCCGGACCGGGCCCTGAGACATGGCTTGACCTCAAGTCAACTTGAGGTCACAGGGTGTCCGCATGACCACCGAAACCGCAGACGACAACTCCGTGCAGCCCGCGGGCAGCGAGGCCGCCCGGACCACCGGGACCGAGTCCGTCCGGACCGTCGAGATCAAGGCCGTCGAAGAGGCGGACCTCAAGGCCATCGCACAGGTCGTCGCCACCGTCGAGCGCACCCAGCGTGCCAAGGACGCCGAGGGCTTCCTCGCGCTCTTCCACCCCGACGCCCTGTGGACGACCGCCCACGGCAAGGTCCTCATCGGCTTCGACGCCATCGCCGAGTTCACCCGTGCCGTGCTGCCCGCCGCCACCTGGGACGGCGAGGTCACCTACGAGGTGGCGCACGCGCAGTTCCTGCGGCCCGACGTGGCGGCCGTCAAGGTCCGGCAGGTGTACCACTCACCGAGCGGCGACACGGAAGGTGCCCCGCTGTACGTCATGACCAGGCAGGACGACGGACGGTGGGTGCTGCACGCCTGCCAGAACACCGAGGTGCGGGCCGCCTAGGACCCGCCCGCGCCCGCCGCCGACCGCCCGTTCACGGCCCCGGGATCGCCCGCTCACGATCCCGGCACCGCCCCGCTCACGACCCCAGAATCGACGCCAGGAACTCCCCGACCCACCCCAGCAACTCCCGCCCGACCAGCGGCTTCCCGCCCACCTTCGCGGTCTTCGGACGCGGGACCAGCAACTGGTGCACCGCCGGCTTGATGACGGTGCCGGGGTACAGGCGCTTGACCCTGAGTTCCTGGGACTCGCGCAGCTCCACGGGGGCGAAGCGGATGTTGGTGCCCTGCAGGACGATCTCGCCGACGCCGCACGCGCGGGCCAGCATGCGCAGGCCCGCCACGAGGAGGAGGTTCTCGACGGGCTCGGGCAACTTGCCGTAGCGGTCGACGAGTTCCTCGCGTACGGACTTGACGTCCTCCTCCGTGTTGGCGGAGGCGATGGCGCGGTAGGCCTGCAGGCGGAGGCGTTCGCCGGGTGCGTAGTCGTGGGGGACGTGGGCGTCGACGGGGAGCTCGATCTTGACCTCGAGCGGGGGCTCCTCCTCGACGCCGCCTTCCAGGGACGCCCGGTAGTCCGCGACGGCCTCGCCGACCATGCGGACGTACAGGTCGAAGCCGACTCCGGCGATGTGCCCGGACTGCTCGCCGCCGAGGAGGTTGCCCGCGCCTCGGATCTCCAGGTCCTTCATCGCCACGTACATGCCCGCGCCCATCTCCGTGTGCTGGGCGATGGTGGCGAGGCGCTCGTGGGCGGTCTCGGTCAGCGGCTTCTCCGGCGGGTACAGGAAGTACGCGTACCCGCGCTCGCGCCCACGGCCGACGCGGCCGCGCAGCTGGTGCAGCTGGGAGAGGCCGAAGTTGTCGCCGCGCTCCACGATCAGGGTGTTGGCGTTGGAGATGTCGATGCCGGACTCGACGATCGTCGTCGAGACGAGCACGTCGAACTTCTTCTCCCAGAAGTCGACGACGACCTGCTCCAGCGACTGCTCCGACATCTGGCCGTGCGCCGTCGCGATGCGCGCCTCCGGGACGATCTCGCGCAGGCGCGCGGCCGCCCGGTCGATCGACTCGACCCGGTTGTGGATGTAGAAGACCTGGCCCTCGCGCAGCAGTTCACGGCGGATCGCGGCGCCGATCTGCTTCTCCTCGTACGGGCCGACGAAGGTCAGAACCGGGTGCCGTTCCTCGGGCGGGGTCGTGATGGTCGACATCTCCCGGATGCCGGTGACCGCCATCTCCAGGGTTCTCGGGATCGGGGTCGCGGACATCGTCAGGACGTCGACGTTCGCGCGCAGCTTCTTCAGCTGCTCCTTGTGCTCGACGCCGAAGCGCTGCTCCTCGTCGACGATGACCAGGCCCAGGTCCTTGAACTTGGTCTCCGACGAGAACAGCCGGTGCGTGCCGATCACGATGTCCACAGCGCCCTCGCGCAGGCCCTCCAGGACCGCCTTCGCCTCGGTGTCGGTCTGGAAGCGGGACAGAGCCCGGGTGTTCACCGGGAACTGGGAGTAGCGCTCGGAGAACGTCCCGAAGTGCTGCTGCACCAGCAGGGTCGTGGGCACCAGTACGGCCACCTGCTTGCCGTCCTGGACCGCCTTGAAGGCGGCGCGGACCGCGATCTCCGTCTTGCCGTAGCCGACGTCGCCGCAGATCAGGCGGTCCATCGGGACCGACTTCTCCATGTCCTCCTTGACCTCGGCGATGGTCGTCAGCTGGTCGGGAGTCTCGGCGTACGGGAAGGCGTCCTCCAGCTCGCGCTGCCAGGGGGTGTCCGAGCCGAAGGCGTGCCCGGGGGCCGCCATCCGCGCGCTGTACAGCTTGATCAGGTCGGCCGCGATCTCCTTGACGGCCTTCTTGGCCCGCGCCTTGGTCTTCGTCCAGTCGGCGCCGCCCAGGCGGTGCAGGGTGGGGGCCTCGCCACCGACGTACTTGGTGATCTGCTCAAGCTGGTCGGTGGGGATGTAGAGCCGGTCGCCGGGCTGGCCGCGCTTGGCGGGGGCGTACTCCACGACAAGGTACTCGCGCGTGGCGCCCTGCACGGTCCGCTGCACCATTTCGATGTAGCGGCCGACGCCGTGTTGCTCGTGGACGATGTAGTCGCCCGCCTCCAGGGTGAGCGGGTCGATCGTCTTGCGGCGGCGGGCGGGCATGCGGGCGCCGTCCTTGCCTGCCGCCTTCTGCCCGGACAGGTCGGTCTCGGTCAGGACGGCAAGCCGCAGCGCCGGATCCACGAAGCCGTAGTCGATCGAGCCGCAGGCGACATGGACGACCGACGGGGAGATCTCCCCGAGGTCGGACTCCAGGCGGGCCGCCACGCCCTCGCTGCCGAGCACCTCGACCGTGCGGGCCGCGGGGCCGTGCGCCTCGGTCACGAAGACCGTGCGCCAGCCGTCGGCGAGCCAGCCCTTGGTGTCGGCGAGGGCCTTCGCGGTGTCGCCGCGGTACGACTCGGGCGCGTGCATGCCCAGCTTGAGGGTGTCCGCGTCGAGCGTCTCGTCGGCGGCGAACGGCGACACCGACCACCACATCATCTCCAGCTCGCGCGCCCGGTCCCGGACGTCCGCGATGGACCACAGGGAGGCCGCGCCGACGTCGATGGGCGCCTCGCCGCCGCCGGCCGTGGCGGCCCAGGAGGCCTGCAGGAACTCCTGCGAGGTCGCCACGAGATCGGCGGCCCGCGTGCGCACCCGCTCCGGGTCGCATACGGCGGCCATGGCGCCCTTGGGCAGCACGTCGAGCAGCAGCTCCATGTCGTCGACGAGGACGGGGGCGAGGGACTCCATGCCCTCGACCGCGATGCCCTCGGCGATCTTGCCGAGCAGTTCGCCGAGCTCCGGGTGCTGTTCGGCGAGGGCACGCGCGCGTGCGCGTACGTCGTCGGTGAGGAGGAGCTCGCGGCAGGGCGGGGCCCACAGGCCGTGCTCGGCCACTTCGAGGGAGCGCTGGTCGGCGACCTTGAAGTAGCGGATCTCCTCGATGTCGTCGCCCCAGAACTCGATGCGCAGGGGGTGTTCCTCGGTGGGCGGGAAGACATCCAGGATGCCGCCTCGTACGGCAAACTCACCGCGCTTCTCGACGAGCTCCACGCGCGCGTACGCGGCGGCCGCGAGGGCGTCCACGACGGCGTTCAGGTCGGCGGTCCGGCCGGTTCTCAGAGCCACCGGTTCCAGATCGCCGAGGCCCTTGACCTGCGGCTGGAGCACGGAGCGTACGGGCGCCACGACCACGGAGACCGGGCCCGTCTCGGGGTCGTCGGTGCTGGGGTGGGCGAGGCGGCGCAGGACCGCGAGGCGACGGCCGACGGTGTCGCTGCGAGGGCTGAGGCGCTCGTGCGGGAGGGTCTCCCAGGACGGGTACTCCACGACGCCCTCCGGGGGGAGGAGGGAGCGCAGGGCTGCCGCGAGGTCCTCGGCCTCCCGGCCCGTCGCCGTCACCGCGAGGACCGGGCGGTCCGTCTCACGGGCGAGGGCGGCGATCGCGAACGGACGGGCCGCCGGGGGGCCGACGAGGTCGACGTGCATGCGGTTGCCGTCTGCGGCCGCCGTGATCGCTTCCGCGAGGGCGGTGTCCTTGACTACGGCGTCGAGCAGACCGTGCAGGCTCATGGAGGGGGGCTTTCCGTCCTGGGTGGGCAACACGAAGGGCCCGACACGTGTTGCGGGCCGGGGGGCTTCCAGCGTACGTCGCTGCGCGGGCGGGTGCCGGGGCTGTGGATAACGTCCGTTCTCGGGTCACCGGCGTTGACGTGACGTCGCGAAGGGGCTCCGCCCCTTCGACCCCGCCGGGGCTGCCGCCCCGGACCCCGCATCGGCCCTGAACGGGCCTCGTCCTCGAACGCCGGACGGGCTGGATTTGCCCGGACCGGCGCCTCACACGTCCGACCAGCCGGAGTGCCCGGATCGACACCTGGAAGTGACCGAGTCGCACAGGCAGGCGAAAACTCGAACGCGCGTACCGCGTAAGGTCCCCCCATGCCCACCCCCGCCACCTCCCCGACCCGGGACACGTCCTCGGACCCCCACATACCGGCACCCGCCGCGCCCGAGCCGGAGCACGTGCAGCCCGGTCCCTGGCGGCGTGATCCCTGGGTGCTCGCCGCCGTGCTGTTCGTCGGGTATGCGGTCGTCTCGGTCGGTCGTTACCGGCATCTCGGGCAGCGGTCGTGGGATCTGGGGATATTCGAGCAGGTCATCCGGTCGTACGCGCATCTTCAGGCACCGATCGCCGATCTGAAGGGGCCGGGGTTCAACATCCTGGGGGATCACTTCAGCCCGGTGACCGTGCTGCTGGCGCCGGTGTACCGGGTCTTCCCCTCGTCGGTGACGCTGCTCGTCGCGCAGGCGGCGCTGTTCGCGCTGTCCGCCGTGCCCGTCACGCGCGCCGCGGCCCGGCTGCTCGGGCGGCGGCGGGGGCTCGCGATCGGTATCGCGTACGGGCTGTCGTGGGGGCTTCAGCAGGCCGTCGACTTCGACTTCCACGAGATCTGCTTCGCCGTCCCGCTCATCGCCTTCAGCCTCGAGGCGCTTCTCGGGCAGCGTTGGCGCGCCGCTCTGCTGTGGGCCGTTCCGCTCGTCCTCGTGAAGGAGGACCTGGGGTTCACCGTCACCGCCCTCGCCCTGGTCGTCGCCTGGCGGGCCCGCCACCTCTCGCCGCGCGCGTTCCGGTACGCGCTCGGCGTCGCCGTGTTCGGCGTGGTGGCCGTCGCTCTCACCCTGCTCCTGGTCATACCGAGCTTCAACTCCGCCGGCACCTACGACTACTGGAACAAGGTGAGCGAGTCCGGCGGCGGCGGACCCCTCGACGGCCTCGACACCAAGCTCCGCACGCTGTGCTGGCTGCTCATCCCCACCACCGGGCTGCTCGCGCTGCGGTCCCCGATCCTGCTCATAGCCCTGCCCACCGTCGGCTGGCGTTTCGTCTCCTCCTACTCGCAGTACTGGGGCACCGACTGGCACTACAGCGCCGTCCTCATGCCCGTCGTCACCCTCGCGCTCGTCGACGCCCTCGGCACCGCCCGGCACAGCCCGCGCGCGTGGCTGCGGTCGTACGGCCGGCACCTGCCGGCCGCCGTCGCCGCGGCCTCGGTCGCACTGACGACCTCGCTGCCGCTGTCCGCGCTGGCCGAGGGGGAGATCTATCGCAAGCCCGCGCGCGTGAGTGCCATCGAGCGACTGCTGGGCACGGTTCCGGACGGCGCGTCCGTCGAGGCGAACATCGCCCCGATCAGCCGGCTCACCTCGCGCTGCCGCGTCTTCTGGGTCACCAACACGCGCGGCGTCGAGCCGGACTTCATCGCCCTCGACAACTCCCGCAAGCGCTACCGCGATGTCGAGGCCTACGCCCGCACCCTGCACCCCGATGCGCGGTACACGATCAAGGGCACCGCCTACGGGGTCGTACTCCTGGAACGCCGGACGGGATAGCGGACTCAGCGGCAGGGGGCGCCCCGCACACGTCCGGGCCCGGTCCGAAGGTGTCGCCCTCGGACCGGGCCCGTCCCCCGCAACCCCCGTGTGCGGTGGCTATTCGGTCGCGATCGCGTTGAGTACGTTCATCCGGCCCGCCCGGAACGCCGGCACCAGGGCCGCGAACAGACCCACGAAGGCCGAGCCGATGAAGACCCCGATGATCGTCGGCCACGGGATCTCCAGGACGTTCAGACCCTCCAGAGCCAGCAGCTTCTGGGCCGTCGCGCCCCAGCCCATGCCGAGCCCGAGACCCAGCAGGGCGCCGAACAGGGCGATCACCACGGACTCCATGCGGATCATGCGGCGCAGCTGGCGGCGGGAGAGGCCGATGGCACGCATCAGGCCGATCTCGCGGGTGCGTTCCACCACCGACAGGGCCAGGGTGTTCACCACGCCCAGGACCGCGACGATGATCGCCAGGGCGAGCAGGCCGTAGACCATGTTCAGGAGCTGGCCGACCTGGTCCTTCAGCTCCTCCTTGTAGTCGGTCTGGTCGCGGACCTGGTACTGCGGATAGCCGTCGAGCGACTTCTTCAGTGCCGCGTACGCCGCCTCCTCCTGGCCCTCCTTCGCCTTGCCGAACATGATCACGTTCTGCGGGGTCCGGTCGGCGGGAAGGTACTTCGACAGGGTCTCGATGCTCATGTAGCGAGCGCCCTGGTCGATGGAGGTGTCGTCGTCCGTGATGGCCGCGACCTTCAGCTTCGCCGTCTCGCCGCCCTTGAAGGCGACGGTGATGGTGTCACCGACCCGCACGCCGTGCTTCTTCGCGTAGTCGGAGCCGACCGACATGGCGTCCTTGCCGTACGCGGCGGAGAGGGTGCCCGCCGTGGTGGTGCGGCGCAGGTCCTCGGCGTAGGTCGGGTCGGCGGCCGTGAGCCCGCTGTCGTCGGTCTTGCCGTCCGGCGAGGTCAGGGTGGCGTCGATGTCCTTGTAGCGGGTCACGTGGGCGAGACCCGGCGTCTGCTGCATCGCCTTCTCGGCCTGCGGCACGATCCGCTGCTGCTGGGCCATGACGATGAAGTCCGCGCCCACCGACTTGTCCAGCTCGCTCGTCGCCGAGGCGACCATCGAGGAGCCGACCACCGACAGACAGGCGACCAGCGCGAGGCCGATCATCAGGGCGGCGCCCGTGGCACCGGTACGGCGCGGGTTGCGCAGGGCGTTGCGCTCGGCCAAGCGGCCGACGGGGCCGAAGGCACGCAGCAGCACCGCGCTGATCACGCGGACCACGGCGCCCGCGAGGAGCGGGCCGATGACCACGAAGCCGATCAGGGACAGCACCACGCCGCCGCCCAGCATCAGCGCGCCGTCGCTCGCCTTGTCGGCGGTGGCGGCCGCGAAGAGGGCGAAGGCACCCGCGCCCGTCAGGACCAGACCGATCAGCCCGCGGATCCAGCCCGCCTTGCCGTCGGCCGGCGTACCGGCGTCACGCAGGGCGGCCATCGGGGAAACCTTGCCGGCGCGGCGGGCCGGCAGGTAGGCGGCCAACACCGTCACCACGACGCCGAGGATCAGACCGACCACCGGGGTCGTGGCCTTGACCGTGAGGTCGTCGGTGGAGAGGTTCATGCCGGCCATCGACATGAGCTTCATCAGGCCGATCGCGATGCCGACACCGGCGCCCACGCCGAGGAGGGAGCCGATGAAGCCGAGCAGCAGCGCCTCCACCAGCACCGACCGGTTGACCTGCCGGCGCGAGGAGCCGATCGCCCGCATCAGGCCGATCTCACGGGTGCGCTGGGCGACCAGCATCGAGAAGGTGTTGATGATCAGGAAGATGCCGACCAGGAACGCGATCCCGGCGAAGCCGAGCATGGCGTACTTGATGACGTCCATGAACGCGCCGACGTCCTTGCGGTTCTCGTCGGAGTTCTCCTTGGCCGTCTGAATCTTGTACGTGCCGTCCAGGGACTGTGCGACGTTCTGCTTGAGCTGCGCGTCGCTCACGCCGTCCGCCGCGGTGACGGAGACCTGCGTGAAGCGGCCGGTGGCGCCGAGCAGGGTGCGCTGGGCGGTCTCGGTGTCGAAGTAGACGAC
Organism: Streptomyces sp. NPDC055013; assembly: GCF_053608645.1. Lineage (NCBI taxonomy): Bacteria > Bacillati > Actinomycetota > Actinomycetes > Kitasatosporales > Streptomycetaceae > Streptomyces > Streptomyces sp. NPDC055013. The sequence goes on along the minus strand of NZ_JBSGVW010000029.1, from coordinate 35,659 downwards.
GGCCGCGCCCGGGTTGGTGACCTTCCAGGAGGCGACGCCGACGATCCGCGCGCGGACGTCGCCCGTTGCGGCTATGGTGCGCAACTCGTCGCCCAGCTTGAGGTCGTGCTTGTCGGCGGTGTCCGCGTCGACCATCACCTCGGTGGGCCCGCGCGGGGCGTGCCCGGAGGTGATCTCCATGGACCTCTTGTCGTTCTCGGTCCAGTTGCCGGCGAAGGTGGGCGCGCCGGTGGAGGAACCCATGTTGTCGTTCTCGGAGTTGACGACGGTCACGCTCGTCGAGGCGACCGCACCCTCCGCCTTCCTGACGCCGTCGACGGCCGCGACCTGCTCGACGGCCGAGGCGGGCAGCGAGACGGGCTTGCCCGTGCCGCCGCCGCTGTCCTCGTCCTCGGCGTCCTTGGGACTGACGGTGACGTCGGAGGAGGTGACGGCGAAGAGCTTGTCGAAGGTCGTGTTCATCGTGTCGGTGAACACGAGCGTGCCGCAGACGAAGGCGACCGACAGGAGCACCGCCACGGCCGAGAGGGCCATGCGTCCCTTGTGCGCGAAGAAGTTGCGCATCGAGGTCTTCAGGACGGTCATGACGTACGTCCCCGGGCGTCGAAGTCCTTCATGCGGTCCAGGACGGCCTCGGCGGTCGGCTTGTACATTTCGTCGACGATGCGCCCGTCGGCGAGGTACAGCACCCGGTCCGCGTACGAGGCGGCGACGGGGTCGTGCGTGACCATCACGATGGTCTGCCCGAGCTCGTCGACGGACCGCCGCAGGAAGCCGAGGACTTCGGCGCCCGCACGCGAGTCGAGGTTTCCGGTCGGCTCGTCACCGAAGATGATCTCCGGCCGCGCGGCGAGCGCACGGGCGACGGCGACACGCTGCTGCTGACCGCCGGAGAGCTGGGTGGGCCGGTGCTTGAGCCGGTCGGAGAGCCCCACGGTGTCGACGACACGTCCCAGCCAGGCCCGGTCGGGCTTGCGGCCGGCGATGTCCATGGGCAGCGTGATGTTCTCGATGGCGTTGAGCGTCGGCAGCAGGTTGAACGCCTGGAAGATGAAGCCGATCCGGTCCCGGCGCAGCTGCGTGAGCTTCTTGTCCTTGAGCCCGGTGATCTCGGTCTCGTCGAGGTAGATCTGGCCGCCGGTGACGGTGTCGAGCCCGGCGAGGCAGTGCATCAGGGTGGACTTGCCGGACCCGGAGGGGCCCATGATCGCGGTGAACTGGCCCCGCGCGATGTCCACGTCGACGTGGTCGAGAGCGACGACCCGGGTCTCCCCCGACCCGTACGCCTTGACGACCTGCCGCGCCCGCGCGGCAACGGCCGTACGCCCTCCAGTACCCCCGTGCCTGGGAATGGTCACAGCCGATGTCACGGTATATCTCCTATGTCTTGCGACGGTCGGTCACTGCTACGACCGTCAGTCTCGTGGCGGGAGAGGGGCCGGCGCGCTGGTGCCCAGCCCCCTCTTGTGCGGGGGAAAACCCCACCCCCGCCGGTTCGGTGAGCCGCCCCCCAGCGGCGTAAAGCCAGGTTAAGGACGGACACCGGGGCGTCTCGTCCTCCGCCGGTACGAACCCTCCCCGACCCCTGGTACGGAGGTACCCCTAGGGGCACTCCACCCTTCGATGGAGAGCATCTCGGGGTCGTCTCCTCCCTCGGGCCCATGAAGGCTCCACCCTCCCGCCGCGTGAGGGTCAAGTGGGAAGCTGTTCCGCGGCAGATAGGTGCAAGGGGAAAGCAACAGGGGAGGACCCCGGTGGGCAGTACGGGACCCGCGATACGCGACACCGCGCAGAGCACCGGAACCCCGAAGCGGGGAGCCGTGGTTGCGGCCCTGATGCTCGCGATGGCGCTGGCGGCACTCGACGCCACCATCGTCTCCACCGCCGTACCGCAGATCGTCGGCGACCTCGGCGGCTTCTCCGTCTTCTCCTGGCTGTTCTCCGGCTATCTGCTGGCCGTGACGGTGACCCTCCCGGTCTACGGCAAGCTCTCCGACACCTTCGGCCGCAAGCCGGTGCTGATCGCGGGCTCGGCGCTGTTCCTGCTGGGGTCGCTGCTGTGCGCGGTGGCCTGGAACATGGGGGCGCTGATCGCGTTCCGGATCGTGCAGGGGCTGGGCGGCGGGGCCCTTCAGGGGACGGTGCAGACACTGGCCGCCGACCTGTACCCGCTCAAGGAACGCCCGAAGATCCAGTCCAAGCTGTCGACGGTGTGGGCGGTCTCGGCCGTGGCCGGTCCCGGGGTGGGCGGGGTCCTGGCGGCCTACGCGGACTGGCGCTGGATCTTCCTGATCAACCTGCCCATCGGGGCGGTGGCGTTGTGGCTGATCGTGCGGTACCTGCACGAGCCGCAGCATGCCAAGGACACGCGTGCGGATCCGACGGCCACGCGCGCGCGTGTCGACTGGGCGGGCGCGCTGGCGGTGTTCGCGTGCGGGGGCGTGCTGCTGACGGCGCTGGTGCAGGGCGGGGTGGCGTGGCCGTGGCTGTCGGTGCCGTCGATCGCCTTGTTCGCCACGGGACTTGCGCTCGCCGCGGTCGTGGTGATCGTGGAGCGCCGGGCGGCCGACCCGATCATCCCCGGGTGGGTGTGGCGGCGCCGGACGATCGCGGCGGTGAATCTGGCGCTGGGCGCGCTGGGGCTGCTGATGGTGGCGCCGGCGGTGTTCCTGCCGACGTACGCCCAGTCGGTGCTCGGGCTGGCGCCGGTGGCGGCCGGATTCGTGCTGTCCGTGTGGACGTTGAGCTGGCCGGTGTCGGCGGCGCTGAGCCAGCACGTCTATCGCAGGATCGGCTTTCGCAACACGGCGATGCTGGGCATCGGGACGGCGTCGCTGATCCTGCTGGCGTTTCCGTTCCTGCCGTATCCCGGGCAGGCGTGGCAGCCGACGCTGCTGATGCTGTTGCTGGGGGCGGCGCTGGGGTTGTTCCAACTGCCGCTGATCGTGGGCGTGCAGTCGACGGTGGGCTGGTCGGAGCGGGGCACGGCGACGGCGTCGGTGCTGTTCTGCCGTCAGACGGGGCAGACGCTGGGCGCTGCGATCTTCGGCGCGGTCGCCAACGGGGTGCTGGCGTCGAGGCTCGGCGGGGCGAGCGACCTGGACTCGGTGACGCGGGCCCTGGATTCCGGCAGCGCGGCGCCGGAGGCGACCAGGCGGGCCATCGCCGACGCGGTGCACGCCGTGTACCTGGGGGCGTCCGCCGCGGCGGCGATGGCGTTCCTGATGCTGTTGCTGCTGGCGCCGAGACGGTTCCCGGTACTCGACGAGGACGGCTCACGGAAGACGGACATGGACCTCGGGGTTGGCCGGTGACGGCCCGTCGAGGACGGGCTGCGGGACGCCCTTCAGATGCAGGTCGAAGAACGCGGCGACGTACGCACGCGTGAGGGCCAGTGAACGCCCGTAGGGCAGCGGCGCGGTGTCCGGGATGCCGAGGAGTTCCCCGAGCAGAGGCGCGTCGGTGAACGAGCCGTGGTCGGTTCCGTCGAAGGTGAGCCGGCGCTTCCAGCCGTCGAGGTCGGCCCAGGCCTCGTCCCATGTCGTGTCGCGCGGGGGCCTGTTCTCGGCCCCGATCATCAGGAAGGGCCGGCCGTCGAGTCCGCCTGCGGGGACCGGGGAGAAGAAGGTGCCGTCCATGTTCACGCCGGCCCGTACGCGCGCGTCGGCGGCCATCGTCGCGGCGGCCGCGTTGCCGCCGATGGAGTGCCCGGCCATGCCGGTCCGCTTCGGGTCGATCACGCGCGCGTACCGCCACGCAGGGTGCCGCCCCGTCAGCCGGTCGAGCACGAAGGAGACGTCCTCGGCACGGCTCCGGGCAACGGCCGAACCTCCGATCGAGTCGAACTCGTCGCAGATGGCGCAGGGCAGCGTCCGCCCGTCGGGGAGGGTCGTACCGGCGTTCTCGTACGGGTGGTCGACCAGCGCGACGACGTATCCGCGGCCGGCGAGGTCCTCGGCGAGAGCGGTCAGGGTCGCGCGCGGCAACGTGAACCCGGGCGAGAGCACGACGAGCGGGAACCGGCCGTGCGCCGGACGGGCCTCCGTGCGCGCCCAGGTGCGTACGCCGCTGATCTCCTCCGGCGCAACCGTGGTGTCCGGGACCCTCAACTCCAGCAGCAGACGGGCCTCTTCGGTGGTCATGTAGGGAGCCGTCGCTCCGCCCGTGCCGGGGCGGGCGGGGTAGTACATGGACACCATCAGCTGACGGGCGCCGGCGGACGGCACCCAGGGGTCCGGTCGGTCGTGGTCGACGAGGTGGAGGGTGCTGCGGCCGACGGCGTGCAGACCGGTGGGGCCCGGCAGCCGGGCCGCCCCGGCGAGGGTGGTGGAGGCCGCGGGGTCGGCGAGGGCAGAACCGGCGGACACGGGCGCGGCGGAGCCGGGCCCCGTGCCCGTGGCGACGGCGGGCGCGGTCAGGGCGGGCGCGAGCGCGAGGACGGCGGCCGCGGCGACGGCTGAGAAGCGTGATCGGTTCATGCAAAGGACGCTAGGCCGCGGCCCCTGACCGGGCGTCGCCCCGCAGTCCCCTCCTCCGGACGCCCGGTGGTACCGCGGACGGACCCTTACCCTGGCCGTCATGCTGACCCTCGAACGCCTGCGCGCCGACCACGCGCCCGCCCTTCTCGCCTTCGAGGCGGAGAACCGGGAGTACTTCGCCCGTACGATCCCGGACCGCGGCGACGCGTACTTCGAAGCCGCCGGGTTCGCCGCCCGGCACCAGGCCCTGCTGGCCGAACAGGACGCCGGAATCTGCCACTTCCATGTCGTACTGGACGACGAGGGCCACATCGTCGGACGGGTCAACCTGATGGACGCCGAGAACGGCTGCGCCGAACTCGGGTACCGCGTCGGTGAGCGAGCGGCCGGCAAGGGCGTCGCCACGGCGGCGGTGGCGGAGCTGTGCCGGATGGCAGCGACGGCGTACGGACTGACGTCGCTGGTCGCCGTCACCACCCTGGACAACCGCGCCTCCCGGACCGTCCTGGAGAGGAATGCCTTCACCGTGGTGGAGGACATCACCATCGACGGACGGCCCGGGCTCCGCTACCGGCGCTCGCCTGACGCGCCGGCTCACCTGAAGTAGCGCAACCGTCGCCTGCTGTAGCTCATAGCCGACTCAAAAGTCTGAGTTAACGGGGGTAACGCACCAGGTCAGACACGGTTCGGTGAAGGAAGTGCATACCGACCACTCAGTTTGAAGAAACCCTCGCGTTCAACAGGTACTCCGAAGTAACGTGCGTGGCTCGCCCGCCCCCCACACTCCCTGCGGTCCGCCGCACCGGACCCGAGTCACGCAAGGAGCACGGGATGTCCTCCCCGTACGACCCATACGCCGGCTACCCCTGGCAGCCCCCCGACCCACCGCAACCACCCCCACCCCCACAGCACCGAACCCCCGATCACCCACCGCTCGGGCACCACCGTGACCTGCGGATCCTGCGCACCGCCTACCGCTGGCAGCGGCGCGTGGCGACGCTCACCGCGCTCGGCTACTTCACCCTCTTCCTGATCCTGTCCGCGTTCGCGCCCGGGTTCATGTCGGGCACGGTCACCGACGGCCTGCCCGCGGGCCTGCTGCTCGCGCTGCTCCAACTGCCGGTCACCTGGCTGGCGATATGGCTGTACGAGCACACCGCCCGGCGTTACGTCGACCCGCTCGCGGACCGCATCCGCAGGGAGGCCGCGGTGGACGCCAAGCGGGAAGCGGGCAAGCGGGAGGCGGGCAGGCAGGGCACGGGGCAGAGGGAGACGTGGCGATGACGGACTTCAGCGATAACGCGCAGGCGATGTCGCTGGTCGCCTTCTGTGCGGTGGCCACCGTCACGCTGCTGTTGTGCGTGATGACCGGCCCGGACCGGGACGACCTCGACGAGTTCTACACGGGCTACAGCTCTCTGTCCCCGATGCGCAACGGCCTGGCGATCGGCGGCGACTACATCAGCGCGGCCACCGTGCTCGGGACCACCGGTGTGGTCGCGCTGTGCGGTTACGACGGGATCGTGCTGGCCCTGAGTACCGCCCTGTCGCTGATGCTGCTGATGTTCCTGCTGGCCGAACCCCTGCGCAACGCGGGCCGGTTCACCATGGGGGACGCGCTCGCGCGCCGGATGCCGGGGCGGGGCGTACGGATCGCGGCCTGCGCGGTGACGCTGGCCGCGCTGGTGCCGCTGATGCTCGTGCAGCTGGCCGGGACCGGGCAGCTGCTGGCGTTCATCCTCGGATTCTCGAGCGACACCCTGAAGACGGGATGCATCGTCGGCCTGGGCGTGCTGATGATCAGCTACGCGGCGATCGGCGGAATGAAGGGCACCGCGCTCATCCAGATCCTGAAGCTGGTGATGCTGCTCGGATCGGGCGCCGTGGTCGCCGTACTGGTGCTGGACCGGTTCGACTGGGACCCGGGCGCCCTGTTCAACGCGGCAGCGGACCGAAGTGGGGTCGGCTCGGCGTTCCTGGAGTCGGGTCTGCAGTTCGCGGGTGGTCCGCATCCCCGGCTCGACATGATCAGCTCCCAGCTCGCGGTCGTCCTCGGCGGTGCGGTCCTGCCGCACATCACCATGCGCATGTACACGGCGTCGGGCGCCCGTCAGGTGCGCCGCTCCATGTCGTGGGCGGTGTCGAGCGTGGCGCTGTTCGTGCTGGTGATCACGGTGGTCGGCTTCGGCGCGACGGCGCTGATCGGGCGCGAGGTGATCGCCGGGGCGGACCCGCAGGGCAACACGGCGTATCTGCTGGGCTCCAGGGCCGCGTTCGGCGCCGAGGTCTCCACCGCGGAGACGCTGCTGTTCACGGCGGTCACCACGGCCATCTTCCTGACCGTGCTCGCCTCGGTCGCCGGCATGATCCTCGCCTGCGCCAACTCCCTGGCCCACGACGTGTTCGCCACCCGGCTGCGGGAGCTGTCCGGCCGCCGCGAGATGATGGTGGCCCGGCTGGCGGCACTGGCGGTGGGCGTCCCGGCGATCGTGCTGGCCACGATGGTCCAGCACCGCAGCCTCCAGCCGCTGGTGACGCTGTCCTTCACACTCGGCGCCTCGGCGATCGCCCCGGCCCTGGTCTACAGCCTCTTCTGGCGCCGGTACACGCGGTCCGGTCTGCTGTGGACGCTGATCGGCGGCTCGCTGGTCGTGCTGGTGATGATGCCGGGGACCAATCTGGTCTCCGGGTCGCCGATCTCGGCCTTCCCCGAAGCCGACTTCAACTGGTTCCCGTTCACCACGCCCGGGCTCGTGTCCATTCCGGCCGGGTTCCTCTTCGGCTGGCTGGGGACGGTCGTGTCGGGACGGGGCAAGTCGGAGGAACAGCGGCGGCAGTACGAGGCCGTCGAAGGGTGGATTCTGGCCGGGGCGGTGCGCAGGGGGAACTGAGCCTGCCTCACGGGGCCGGGGCCGGGGTTGCGCCCCGGATCCCGGCCCCGCTTCACTCCAGGGCCGCCTGCCGCTCCAGCGTCGAGAGGCTGTTGCGCATCTGGTCCATCTGCATGCGCACCTCGTCCCACGTCTCCCCGTGCTCGCGCAGCACCTGCTCCGTGTCCCGGGCGATCTCCTCCGCCCGCTTGCGCGCCTGCTCGACCACCTCCTCCGCACGCGCCCGCGCCTCCACCTGCAGGGTCTTCGACGTGGTCTCCGCGTCCGCGAACTCCTGCTGCGCCTCGGCCAACGCCGCCTCGGCCCGCGCCACCCCCTCCTCCTCCGACGCCTCCACCGCGGCCAGCCCCTTCTCGGCCTCCCGCTCTGCCTCCTCCTCCCGCGCGGCGTGCTCCTTGGCCTGCTGGGCGAGCAACACCTTGGTGCGCTGGCGCGCCTCACGCATCGGGCCGAGCACCTCCCCGCGCTCCTCCTTCACCTCACGCCGGGCGGCGATACGGATCTCGCCCGCCTCACCGCGCGCGGCGAGCAACCGCTGACGGGCGCACTCCTCGGCCTCGGCGTTCACCGCGTCGGCGTGCGCCTGTGCCGCGTCACGCATCTCGTCCGCGTACGTCTGAGCCTCCTCCATCAGCCGCTGCGCCTCCTTGCGCGCACCCTCCCGCACGGCGGCGGCCTCCTCCTGCACCATCTCGAACAGCCGCCACGCCCGATGCCCGAGTTCCTCGTACGTCTGCGGGTCGAGTTCGTCCACCACCTCGCGCAGCCGCTCCGCCTCCGCATCCATCTCCCTGGCGAGCACGGTGAGCCGGGCGGCCCGCTCCCAGGCGGCGTCACGGTCGCGAAACAGGTCGTCGATGTAGGCGTCGACCTGTTCCGGACGGTAGCCACGCCCTCGTGCGACCACGAAGTCGTAGAGCGGGACCGGTGCGCTGCTCATCCTTGAACCCCTCTCCGCCGAACGGATGCGAAATGATGATTTAGCGCACATCTTGATGTATCGGGCGGAACCGTTCATAACGCGACACTCCGCGCAGGAGGCACGGCACGGTGGGCACAGAGGCACAAAGGCGCGGCGAGTAGCGCATACGCAAAGGGCCGGCCCCGGTCGCACAACCGGGAGCCGGCCCTTTCACAACCCGCACGCCGCCGTCAGCGGCAGTCGGGTGACATCACCTCACATCGAGCAGCCGCACGGCGTCACAGCAGCCCGTCCCACATCTGCTCCAGCAGCACCGACCACCAGCTCTCCGGCGACCCGAGCGCCGCCGGGTCGAGCGAGGCGAGCTGGGCCTGGAAGTCGACGGTCCAGCGGCCCGCCTGCTCCTGGTTCAGGCCGAAGCGAAGACGCCACATCCGGCCCAGCAGCGCCAGACAGCGCTGGAACTCGAGCAAGCCCGTGTTCACGAACTGCGGCGGTACGGGCGCGCCGCCCGGGCCCGCCTCCACGGGCACGGCGACGATGTTCGCCGTCCCGTACTGCACACAGAGCGCCTTGCCGAAGTCGCTGCCCATCACCAGGTACGACCCCGCGTCCGACGCCGGCTGCACCCCGCGCTCCTGCGCCAGCTCCGCCAGCGTCGGAACGGGCCGCCCCGGCTGGGCCTGCGCCCAGAAGAACGGACCCATGTCCATCGGCAGACCACCGACCACCAGACAGTGCGCCACGACCGGCGGCACACCCTGCCGGGACACGGCGGCCTGCTCGAACCGGAAGAGCCCCGGCCCGAACGCCCCCGCCAGTTCCTGCGCCACGCCCTCCGGGGGAATCGGCGGCACCGGCTGCACCGGCTGCACGGGGACACGCACCGGCGCCGGCCGGGCGGGCCCGTCCGCCACCTGGTGCAACTCGCCCTGATGGGCGATCAGCTGCTGCATGCCCTGCTGCCGGCTCGCGTGATCCGTGCCGTACGGCGCGATCGACGTGATCCGCGCCTGCGGCCACTGCTCCCGGATCATCCGCGCGCAGTACGCGCCCGGCAGCTCACACGACTCCAGCTCGGTGTGCAGCTCCAGCACCTGGTCCGGGGGCACGTTCATGCCCCGCAGCTCGTGGAAGATCTGCCACTCCGGATGCGGCGTACCCGGCGCCGAACGCCGGATCAGCTGTTGCTCCGACCCGTCCTGCGCACGGTAGCGGAGCACGGCCTGGTAGCCGGGGCCCACGGTCGGCTGACCGGCGGGCGGCTGCGGGTAGCCGTACGCCGGTGGCTGCCCCGGACCGGGCCGGCCGGGCGGGGGCATCGCGCCGGGCGGCATCGGGGGCTGGGGTGCGCCGGGCGGCATACCCATCGCACCGGGCGGCACACCCGGGGCTCCGGGCGGGGCACCGGGGACGCCGGGCGGCATGCCGAGTGCACCCGGCGGCATGCCCGGAGCTCCGGGCGGCTGCGGCGCGCCGGGCGCGGACGGTGCAGGCGGCACACCGGGTCCGCCCACCGAAGGTGCGGCGAGCACCGTCTCCGCGTGGTGAACGCCATCGCGAGCGCCGCCAGGGGCACCCGGAGCACCGGGCGCGCCAGGGGCACCCGGCGGCTGCGGCGAACCCGGCATACCCGGAGCGCCGGGCGGGTTCGGGATGCCGGGCGATTGCGGCGCACCAGGCATGCCCGGAGCGCCGGGAGCACCAGGCGGGTTGGGAAGACCGGGCGGATTCGGCGCACCCGGCGCCCCAGGAGGTCCGGGCGGTCCCGGCGGCTGCGGGGCGCCGCCCATCTGGCTCGGGTCGGCCAGCACGGTCGCGGCATGGTGCACACCGCCCGGGGGCGTACCGCCGGGCGTGCCGGGCGGGTTGGGGGCGCCCGGAGGCTGCGGTGCGCCGGGCATGCCGGGCGCACCCGGGGCACCCGGAGGCTGCGGAATGCCGGGCCCGCTCGGGGCACCCGGACCCTGCGGAGCCCCCGGCCCGGCAGCGCCCTCGGGCCCGTCGGGGCCGAGCGACGACACCAGCTGCGTCGGAACGTACCCGCCCCCCGGCGCACCCGGAGCGCCCGGTGTCCCCGGAACCCCAGGCGGAGGCGGCGGCGTGGCCCCACCCCGCGCACGAGGAGGCGCCGCCTTGCTGGTCGCGGCATCGGCGATGTCACCGGCGTTGGGCGCGAGCGAGCGCCCGGGCGTCTCCGGAGCCTGCTGCGCACCCTGCGGATAGCCATAGGAAGGCGCAGGCAGCGGCGTGGCACCCGCCCCAGGAACACCCGGCGCGGGCGTACCCGGCGCACCCGGCCCCTGCGGATAGCCGTACGAAGGCGCACCCGGCGGCGGAGGCGGCGTACCCGGACCGGCCGCACCCTGCGGATACCCGTACGAAGGAGGCGCCCCCGGCGGCGGCGTCGCGCCCGGCACGTCGGAACCGTCCAGCGCCGGCGAGACCGCGGTCTTCGGAAGCTGGCTGCCGCCCGAGATCAGCGCCGTCTTGGCGTCCGGCGGCGTGGCGTCGTCACCGCTCAGCGGCGGTGCGAACACCGTCTCCGGCAACGGCACCGAACGGTCCTCACCGGGATCGGCGTTGGTGTCCGTACCGGCCCAGGGAGTCGCCCCGTCAGGCACCCCGGGCTCCCGCGGCGGAGGAGTCGACGCAGACGCGGCACCCACCGGCACCCCGCCCTGCGTCTCGGGCAACGACCCGGCACCCGACGTACCGCCGCCCGCACCGGTGTCGAAGTCCGAAACCGAAGCCGAGCCCGAACCGGAGCCCGAGCCCCCGTCCCGCCGGTCCGGAACCCCTATCCGGTCCGCCGCCTCCTGCAACCACTCCGGCGGCGTCAGCAGGAACGACGTCTGATTCAGATCCACCCGCGCCGGGGCCGCCGGCGCCGGCTGCGCAGCCGCGTCCCCACGGCCGTACTCCTCCTCGTACCGGCGAATCACCTCACCCACCGGCAGCCCGGGCCACAACGTGGCCTCCCCGCTGTCCCGGGCGATCACCAGCCGCTGTGCGCCCCCGTCCGAACGCGGACCGTCGGCGCGGTCCTCGGCCCACACCACGAACCCGAGCCCGAACTCCCGTACCCGCACCTCACGATGCTGGTACCCCGGCACCTCACCGTTGATCCACTCTTCCGCACGCTCCTGCGCCTGTGCGAACGTCACCATCGCGAAGCTCACTCCCCCACAGCCGCGGCAGCAACGGGCACCACACGCGCGAACCCACCGTCCACCATCAGATTCGCCACCGTCTCCAACTCCGGCGGAGAACCCGCCAGCCGGGACAAAAACGCGTCGAAGTCCTCACCGCAGGGCATCAACAGCCGCTCCACACGATCCGCCGGCGCCCACGAAGGATCGACGTCCCGCGCGTCGTCGTACGCGCAGAACCACACCGAACCCAGCCGGTCGCCCTTCACCTTCACGGCCAGCAACCCGCCCTGCACGAACCCGACACCCAGGTAGTCCTTGGTCAGATGGTCGCGCAGACACTTGTTGACATAGACCAGGTCATTGACCGCGGCCTCGTCCCGCACCGTGAACAGCGGCTGGTCGACCAGCAGACCCAACTCCGCGTCCAACGCCGTCCCCACCGGCGCACATCCGCCCGCGGCCTTCAGGAACGACCGATACGCCCCCGGCAACCGGTACCCGAGATCCTCCTCGACCCCCAGCGCCTGCGCCTCCGTCACCGCCACACCCGACTTCGGCAGCCGGAAGTGCGCCGGCCGCGTCTCCTGCAACGGCCGCGTCCCCCGCTTGTCGTGCTCCACCGCCGACGTCGCGATACCGCCGTGATGCCGCAGCAACGCCTTCACCTCGACCGGAACCAGCTCCAGCCGCCGCGAACCCACCACGTGATGCCACGTCCAGCCGTGCGGCGTCGCCACCGCCGGCACCGTGCCCCACAACTCGTGCCCCGACGCCGCCAGCGCCGCGTTCGCCGACACATAGTCCGTCAGCCGCAACTCGTCGACTCCGAAGCCCTCCGGCGGCTCCGCGATCTCCACCGCCGCGCGCGCATACGGCGAGAAGTCGGGGTGACCACGCTCGTCCACCCGTACTCCTCTCGGGTGACGCGACGCGCGAACCGGATCCGGGAAATGCACGACCTGCCCGGCGTAGGCCGCGTTCGGCGGCGCGGCGTGTCCCCCGGCCTGGCGGCCGGGAGGTGCCCCCAGCCCGAGCCGACCTGTCGTCATGGCGGTTGCCCCCTGCGGCGTTCAGATACGGTCCGCCATGACCACTCTCGGTCACAACGCCCCGTATCAACTGTCTCGTCCCCGTCCACGCGTCACTGCATGGAAAGCGGTGCCGACAGCCTATGCGGTACGACGACACCGGTCACCGGCGCCGGTTGCGACCCCCTCCGCTTCCGTGACCAGCCGTCACCCTGCCGTGACAGCCCGCCCAAACCCGGGCGTGTCGCGGCGCCCCAGCTTCCGCACCCGCCACGCCGTTTGGCACTCTGTGACGTCCGAGAGCATGCCCGGGGGATGCTCGGGAGGGGATGAGAACATGAACGCGACGCAGACAGGCCAACCCGCCGCCAGGTCCGGCGACCCCCGCATCGGCTGGAGCGCCACCGAAAACCCCCACGCGCCCGCCCTCCGCCACCGCCGCGACGGCATACTCCCCACCGTCGCCGCCGCCCTCTCCGTCCGCGGCGAAACCCTCACCGGCACCGCCGCCCGCGGCGACCAGCCCCCCGCGCTGCACCACCTCGTCCAGGACTTCCTCGACACCCTCACCAGCGGTCAACGCGACCGCTTCACCGGCCGCTGCGCCGAAACCATCCTCATCTCACGCCACATCACCGCGGCCGACGCCACTCGCAGCAAACGCGCCGCCCGCAAACCCATGACCAACGGCGAAGCCCGCAAAGCCCTCAAACAGGCCAAACTCACCGCCCGCCGCATCCGCGAGGACGGCGACCCCCTGCACGGCAGCTTCGCCACCCCCTGCCGCGCCTGCACCGCCCTCAGCGCCCACTTCGGCGTCCGCGTCGTCGACCCGGCAGCGGCGGACGGCTGACCTCTCAACCCCGCCACGGACTGCCGACCCACCCCCACCCCACACCCCCGCACATCCCCATCACACCGACGAACGAAGGGCAGATGCACACCGACCGCACCTCCACCACCCGCTTCCCCGTCCCCGTCGACGCCGCCCTGCGCGCCGCCGGCTGGCAACCCGGACGCTGGGACATCAAACAAGCGGAGATCTGGGCCGACACCCTGCGCGAACACGCCTCACCCGCAGGCCACCGCCACGCCGTCTTCCCCGCCGCCGTGGAAGCCTGGGCCGAATTCGGCGGTCTGCACCTCGCACCCACCGGCCCCGGCCGCCAGGTCGCCCCCGCCACCCTCCACTTCGACCCGCTCCACGGCCTCCACATGGCCCGCACCCTCGGCGACCTCGGCCGCGCCCTCGACACCGAGGTCTGCCCCCTCGGTGCCGAAACCGACACCGAGGCCCTCCTCGCCATCGACACCGAGGGCCGCATCTACGCCCTCGACCACACCGGCGACTGGTACCTCGGCCCCGACATCGACCAGGCCCTCGCCGGCCTCGTCGCCGGCATAGAACCGGCACGGCTGACAGCGGGCTGACACACGAAGACGGCCGCACCGGCACCACCGGCCCGGCGTCCGTGGACCGCGGCTACGCCGCCGGAATCACCGCCGACACCCGGAACCCCCCGGCATCCGTCGGCCCCGACACAAACACCCCGCCGAGCGCCACGACCCGCTCCTTCATCCCCACCAGGCCGTTCCCCCCCGACGGCAGCCGGGCCAGCGACGCCGACGACAGCTCCGGCGGCGGCTCGTTCTCCACCTGCATCGCGATCTCCGACACCCGATGCGCGAGCCGTACATGCGTCTTCGCACCCGCCGCATGCTTGTGGACGTTCGTCAGTGCCTCCTGCACCACCCGAAACGCCGTCTGCTCGATCTCCGGCGCATACGCCCGCGAGTCCCCCTCGACGGACAGATCCACCACCATCCCCGCCGCGGCCGACTGCCCGATCAGCTCGTCCAACTCCGACAGGCAAGGCCCCTCGGCGCCGACGTCGTCCCCGCCGACACCACGCCCCCGATCGGCCGCCGCAGCGGCAGCGGCCCCCACCGCGGCAAGCGGTACGGCAGCCCCCAGAGGCTGATCCACATCCGAAGGCCGCCGCGCGGCACCCCCACTGCGCAGCACCCCGAGCATCTCCCGCAACTCGGTCAACGCCTGCCGTCCCATGTCTCCCACGAGCGCGGCATTCTTCACGGCCTTCTCGGGGTCCTTCCGCGCCACGGCCTGGAGCGCCGCCGCATGCACCACCATCAGACTCACCCGATGCGCGACGACATCGTGCATCTCCCGCGCGATCCGCGTCCGCTCCTCGTTGCGCGCCCACTCCGCACGCTCCTCCGCGCGCTCCGCGAGCAACTGAAGCTCCCGCTCGAGACTGTCCGCCCGCTCCCGCAGGCTCTCCATCAGCCGTCGCCGGGCGCCCACATACAGCCCGAGCAGCAACGGAGGCGCCGTGACACCGAGAGCCGTGGTGATCGACGCGAACGGAATCACCCAGTCCCCGAAGGTCAGATTCCCCCGCGCCACGTCCTGGCGCACCCACACGAACGTCACGATCAGCGTCCCGACGAACGACATCCCCGCGAGCGACGCGATGATCCGCCGCGGCAGCTCGGACGCCGCGAGGGTGTAGAGGCCCACGATGCCCAGCAGGATGCCCATCTGGGCGGGCATGACGGCGATCGACACGAGCACGACGGCTATCGGCCACCGGCGCCGCACCAGGAGCACCGACCCGGCCAGAACCCCGAACACCACCCCCGCGGCCACCGGAATCCCGGCTTCCCGCGCGAACCGAACCCCCTCAGCTCCGCACTCCAGCGCGGACACGACGGCCAGACTCACGTCCAGCACGGCACTGCGCAACCTGCCCCACCACCACGGCCCCGCCCCCGGTGGTGGTTCCCCGGCCTGCTCTTCCCCCGTCGTGGTCATGCCTCCAGCCTACGGGCGGGCAGCCGTGGTTTTCCGGCGACTTTTGTGGACTGGCCTACACCACACTCCGTGACCGAACGTAAGCGAAACGACCCGATATCCCTCGAACTGCTGAATCGCACACCGTTCGACCCTGGAAGCGATCATTCCGGCCGGACGGTATGCCCATGGCACATGCATCAGGCAAATACGCCGACTTCGAGGGGTTGCGGAAGCGGGCGGTGGCGCTGCGGCGGCAGGGCTACAGCCTTCGGCAGATCCGCGACGAGCTGAAGATCTTCAACAACGACATCCTCAACCGGCTGGTCAAGGGTGAGCCTCCGCCGGAGTGGACGAAGAGGCCGAACGCGAAGGACGACCTGAAGGCGAAGGCACGGGAGCTACGGCTCCAGGGCTGGACGTACGACCAGATCGAGGCGGAGCTGGGGTGCTCCAGGAGTTCGGTCTCTCTTTGGGTGCGGGACCTGCCGAGGCCGGAGCGGAAGCGCAGCCACACGGAAGCGGCGGTCATCGCCAAGAAGGGATGGGAGGCGAAACTCCGGATCCGAGACGAGGAGCGGCAACGGACCAAGGAGGCAGCCGAGCAGGCGATCGGCATCCTCTCGGCCCGCGAGCTGTTCCTGGTGGGCGTCGGCCTCTACTGGGCGGAGGGCGGCAAGGACAAGCCGTACGACCGGCGCGAGAACGTCACTTTCGTGAACAGCGACCCCGGCATGATCCGCGTCTTCCTCGTCTGGCTCGACCTGCTCGACGTCGAACGGGAACGACTGCGCTTCACCGTCATGGTCCACGAGAACGCTGACGTCGAAGACGCCGAGAAGTACTGGGCCGACCTCGTTGGCGCCGACGGCTCCGCGTTCAACAAGACGACGCTCAAGAAGCACAACCCCAAGACGGTACGGAAGAACGTCGGCGAGTCCTACAGGGGGTGCCTCGTGATCAAAGTCCTGAAGGGTGCCGACTTGTACCGTCGCATCGAAGGGTCTTGGTACGGCATAGTGTTGGGTGCCACCTCGGCAACCTGACCAAATGTCCGGTTTAGTCGAGATCCTTCCCCCATGGTGTAATCAGGCAGCACTGAGGGTTTTGGTCCCTTAAGTTCAGGTTCAAATCCTGATGGGGGAGCTGCTTGCCCAGCGGGCCCTGACATCTCGGTCAGGGCCCGCTCCCATGTCCCCCAAGAAACACCCCGGTATCCTGCGGATGTCACCCCACCCCCTCCACAGCCGAAGGGCATCCCGTGAGCGCCATTCGCCCGGCAGCCGTCGTCGTTCTCGCAGCGGGTGAGGGCACCCGTATGAAGTCGGCCACACCGAAGGTCCTGCACGAGATCTGCGGACGCAGCCTCGTGGGTCATGTGCTCGCCGCCGCGGGTGAGTTGCAGCCCGAGAACCTGGTCGTGGTCGTGGGGCACGCCCGCGAGAAGGTCTCCGCACACCTCGGTGAGATCGACCCCGGCGTACGCACCGCCGTGCAGGCGGAGCAGAACGGCACCGGGCACGCCGTAAGGATGGCCCTCGAGGAGCTCGGCGGGGCCGTCGACGGGACCGTGGTGGTCGTCTGCGGCGACACTCCCCTGCTGACCGGCGAGACCCTGACCCGCCTCGCCGCCACCCACTCCGCCGACGGCAACGCCGTGACGGTGCTGACCGCCGAGGTCCCGGACGCGACCGGGTACGGGCGGATCGTGCGCGACGGCGCCTCGGGTGCCGTGACGGCCATCGTGGAGCACAAGGACGCGAGTGAGTCGCAGCGGGCGATCCGGGAGATCAACTCGGGTGTGTTCGCCTTCGACGGGCAGCTGCTGGCCGACGCCCTCGGGAAGGTCCGTACGGACAACTCGCAGGGCGAGGAGTACCTGACCGACGTGCTCGGGATTCTGCGCGAGGCCGGTCACCGGGTCGGCGCCTCCGTGGCGGGCGATCACCGCGAGATCGCCGGGATCAACAACCGTGTGCAGCTGTCCGAGGCCCGTCGGATTCTCAACGACCGGCTGCTGACCGACGCGATGCTCGCCGGCGTCACCGTCGTCGACCCGGCGACGACCTGGGTCGACGTGACCGTCACCTTCGAGCAGGATGCCGTCGTCCTGCCCGGTACGCAGTTGCAGGGGTCCACCCATCTCGGCGAGGGCGCGGAGGTCGGCCCCAACAGCCGGCTGAAGGACACGCGTGTCGATGCGGGTGCACGAGTGGACAACACGGTGGCCGAGGGTGCGCATGTGGGCGCGAACGCGACGGTGGGACCGTTTGCGTATCTGCGGCCGGGAACGCGGCTGGGCGCGAAGGGCAAGATCGGTACGTACGTCGAGACGAAGAACGCCTCGATCGGTGAGGGGACGAAGGTGCCTCACCTCTCTTACGTCGGTGATGCGACCATCGGCGAGTACACGAACATCGGCGCCGCGAGTGTCTTCGTGAACTACGACGGACAGGACAAACACCACACGACGGTCGGCTCGCACTGCCGTACCGGCTCGGACAACATGTTTGTGGCGCCTGTCACGGTCGGGGACGGCGCCTATACGGCGGCCGGGTCCGTGATCACGAAGGACGTGCCGCCCGGTTCGCTGGCCGTGGCCCGCGGTCAGCAGCGGAATATCGAGGGTTGGGTGGCCCGTAAGCGTCCGGGCAGTGCGGCCGCGAAGGCGGCTGAGGCGGCGTCTCGCCGGGAGGACGGCGAGGGCTGACCGGAAACAGGTGCGTCTAACACGGCGTACCGTGATAAGTGCACACCCGCACCCCACCAGCTGAGACGGCCTCCACCATGCCCAGCCGAGGTCGCTCTACAGGCAGCTGAGACACCTCTGAGGAGACAGTGCTGTGACCGGGATCAAGACGACCGGCGAGAAGAAGTTGATGTTCTTCTCCGGCCGCGCCCACCCCGAGCTTGCCGAGGAGGTCGCCCAGCAGCTGGGTGTCGGGGTTGTCCCGACGAAGGCCTTCGACTTCGCGAACGGTGAGATCTACGTCCGCTATCAGGAGTCGGCGCGCGGTGCGGACTGCTTCGTGATCCAGAGCCACACGGCTCCGATCAATCAGTGGATCATGGAGCAGCTGATCATGATCGACGCACTGAAGCGTGCGTCGGCGCGCTCCATCACCGTGATCGTGCCGTTCTACGGTTACGCACGTCAGGACAAGAAGCACCGTGGGCGTGAACCGATTTCGGCGCGTCTGATCGCGGATCTGATGAAGACGGCGGGTGCGGACCGCATCCTGACCGTGGATCTGCACACGGACCAGATCCAGGGCTTCTTCGACGGCCCTGTGGACCACCTCTTCGCCCTGCCGCTGCTCGCGGACTACGTGGGCCGGAAGGTGGACCGGGAGAAGCTGACGGTCGTGTCTCCCGACGCGGGGCGTGTGCGGGTGGCCGACCGGTGGTGCGACCGGCTGGGTGCGCCGCTCGCGATCGTGCACAAGCGTCGTGACAAGGACGTGGCGAACCAGGTGACCGTCCACGAGGTCGTGGGTGAGGTCAAGGGCCGGGTGTGTGTGCTGGTCGACGACATGATCGACACCGGTGGGACGATCTGTGCCGCGGCCGACGCGTTGTTCGCGCACGGCGCCGAGGACGTCATCGTGACGGCGACGCACGGTGTGCTGTCGGGTCCGGCGGCGGACCGGCTGAAGAACTCCCGGGTGAGCGAGTTCGTGTTCACGAACACGCTGCCGACGCCGGGTGAGCTGAGCCGTGATCTGGACAAGCTGACGGTGCTGTCGATCGCGCCGACGGTCGCGAACGCGGTGCGTGAGGTGTTCGAGGACGGTTCGGTGACGAGCCTGTTCGACGAGCAGTGATCGCGCGATAGAGATCCTTTTGGGAACGGCCTCCCTGTCCGAGTAGACTGCTTCAGTTGCTCGGCGAGGGAGGCCGTACCTGTTCGCGCAGGTGTCGGCGATCCGTTATCGACGCGCTCTTCGTAGCAGGCCGTTCGTGGCCGGGTGACCACGTCCGTCTCTAGTTCTACGAGGAGTGATCATGTCCGAGGTCAAGATCTCCGCCGCGACCCGCACCGAGTTCGGTAAGGGTGCCGCCCGTCGTATCCGTCGTGACTCGAAGGTTCCCGGTGTCCTGTACGGCCACGGCACCGACCCGCTGCACCTGACCCTCCCGGGTCACGACCTGCTGCTCGCCCTGCGTACGCCGAACGTCCTGATCGCTCTGGACATCGACGGCAAGACCAACGAGCTGGCGATCCCGAAGTCCGTGCAGCGTGACCCGATCAAGGGCTTCCTGGAGCACGTGGACCTGCTGCTGGTGAAGCGCGGCGAGAAGGTCACCGTCGAGGTCCCCGTCCACGCCGAGGGCGAGCTGGCCCCGGGTGGCAACCTGCTCGAGCACGTGCTGAACGCGCTGCCGGTCGAGGCCGAGGCCACGCACATCCCCGAGGCCGTCACCGTGTCCGTCGAGGGCCTGGAGGCCGGCGCCTCCATCCTGGCGAAGGACATCACACTGCCCAAGGGCACCACGCTGGCCGTCGAGGAGGACACTGTCGTCCTGCAGGTCCTGGCCGCGCAGGCCGAGGAGGCCCCGGAGGGCGAAGAGGCCGCCGCGGGCGAGGAAGTCGCCGAGGCCTGATCCTCAGCTCTGGCAGAGGCGTGATCCTCGGCTCTGCCATCGGTTCGTCAGCCGCTGTTCCCGATGGGGGCAGCGGCTGGCGCGTATCAAGGAGACATGGACGTGACGACGGACCCGAGCGCCCCGTGGCTGATCGCCGGTCTCGGCAATCCCGGACCGGAGTACGCCAGGAACCGGCACAACGTCGGGTTCATGGTGGTGGATCTGCTGGCCGAGCGGATCGGCGGGAAGTTCAAGCGGGCCGGCCGGGCTCAGGCACAGGTCGTCGAGGGGCGGATCGGGCCGCCCGGGCCGTTGAACCGGCGGGTGATCGTGGCGAAGCCGATGTCGTACATGAATCTCTCCGGCGGCCCGCTGAACGCTCTTCGGGATTTCTACAAGGTGCCGGTGGGCAATATCGTCGCTGTTCATGACGAGTTGGACATCGACTTCGGCACGCTGCGGTTGAAGCTGGGTGGCGGGGACAACGGGCACAACGGGCTCAAGTCGATGACCAAGGCGATGGGTTCGGAGTACCACCGGGTGCGGTTCGGGATCGGGCGGCCGCCGGGGCGTATGCCGGTCGCGGACTTTGTGCTCAAGGATTTCTCGGCGGCGGAGCGCAAGGAGCTGGACTACTTCGTGGACCGGGCGTCGGACGCGGTGGAGGCTCTGGTGATCGAAGGGCTGGAGCGGGCGCAAAGCACGTACAACTCCTGACTTGTCCGCCCACCCGAACGGGCCCAGGTTGACCGGCAGTAGGGGCATGGCCAAGGATCGCGGCCATGCCTTCTGCCGTTGTCTCCAGTCAGGGCGCTTTCGCCGCGCTGCGGTTCGGGCGGCTCGCGGCGATGGGTACGGTCGTGGTGCTGATTCTGATCGCGGGTGTGTGGGCGTCGTGGGGCACCGCGCAGCACGTGATGCTCACGAAGGGCCGGGAGAGCGGCACGATCGAGGTGACCCGGTGCGGTGCGGACTCGTGCAGCGGGCCGTACACGCCTATCTCGGCGGGGTCGCAGCCGCGCAGGTCCGTCGTCATCGAGAAGAACGTGGCCGTGCGCAAGGGGCAGACGTACACGGTCGTGATCAAGCCGAGTGGTGACACCGTCGTGCGGTCCGGGCCCGCGGGAATCCTGTACTCCTGGGTTCCGCTGGGCGGCGCGCTGTTGCTGGCCTCGGTCGTCGTCGCGGGCGGACTGCGGCGCACACGCCTGGCGTGGGTGATGGCGGGGTCGGGGACGGCGCTGTTGACGGCGGCGTTCCTGGCGGTCTGAGGGACTGGGGATCCGCGGATCCGTTGGTCTTGCCGGCCTTGTAAATCTTGCTGATCTTGTTGGTCTTGTTGGTCTTGTTCATGACGGTGCCCCCGTGCTCTTGGTACGAGCACGGGGGCACCGTCGTGTGCGGGTGGCTCAGCCTGTGTTGCGCAGGCCTGCCGCCACGCCGTTGACGGTGAGCAGCAGGGCGCGGGCGAGGAGCGGGTCGGGCTCGGCGCCGGTGGCCGCCGCGTCGCGCTGGCGCTTGAGCAGGGTGACCTGGAGGTAGGAGATCGGGTCCAGGTAGGCGTCGCGGATGGTGAAGGTCTGCTTGAGGACCGGGGCGGCGTCGAGGAGTTCCTTCTCGCCGGTGATCTTCAGGACCTCGGCGACGGTGAGTTCGTGCTCGGCGCGGATGGTGTCGAAGACGTGCTTGAGGTCGTCCGGCACGAGGGTGTCGACGTAATGGGCGGCGATCCGCAGGTCGGTCTTGGCGAGGGTCATCTCCACGTTGGAGATGAAGTTGCGGAAGAAGTGCCACTGTTCGTGCATCTCGTCGAGCACGGTGTCCAGGCCGGCCTCGCGCAGCGCCTTCAGACCGGAGCCCACGCCGAACCAGCCCGGGACGATCTGCCGGGACTGGGTCCAGCCGAAGACCCACGGGATGGCGCGCAGTCCGTCGAGCGAGACGCCCGAGCCGGGGCGGCGGGAGGGCCGCGAGCCGAGGTGCAGGTCGGCGAGCTGGTCCACCGGCGTCGACGCGAGGAAGTAGGACGGCAGGTCCGGGTCCTCGACGAGCTTGCGGTAGGCGGCGTGGGCCGCGTCGCTCGCCACGTCCATGGCGGCGTCCCAGCGGGCGAGAGCCTCGTCGGACTGGCGCGGCGCGGTGTGCAGGGCGGAGGCCTGCAGGGTGGCCGCGACGGTCAGTTCCAGGTTCTCCCGGGCCAGGGACGGCACCAGGTACTTGTCGCTGATCACCTCGCCCTGCTCGGTGACCTTGATCTCGCCCTCCAGGGTTCCCCAGGGCTGGGCGAGGATCGCGTCGTGCGAGGGACCGCCGCCGCGGCCGACGGTGCCGCCGCGGCCGTGGAAGAGGCGCAGCCGGACGCCGTAGCGGTGGGCGACGTCACGCAGGCGGCGCTGGGCGCGGTGGATCTCCCACTGCGAGGTGGTGATGCCGCCGAACTTGGAGGAGTCGGAGTAGCCGAGCATGACCTCCTGGACGTCGCCGCGCAGGGCGACGAGGCGCCGGTACGACGGGTCGGAGAGCATGTCCTCCAGGATCGTGTCGGCGGCCTTGAGCTCGTCCGTGGTCTCCAGGAGCGGCACGATGCCGATCTTCGCCCAGCCGGCGTGCAGGTCGATCAGGCCGGCCTCGCGGGCGAGCACGCTTGCCGCGAAGACGTCGTCGGCGCCCTGGCACATGGAGATGATGTACGACTCGATGACCTCGGGTCCGAAGACCTCGAGGGCCCGCTTGACGGTCTGGAACACGCCGAGGGTCTTCTCGCCGGCCGCGTCCACGGGTGCCGGGGTGGGGGCGAGGGGGCGGCGGGAGCGCAGTTCCTTGGCCAGCAGCTTGCCGCGGTAGTCGCGGGGCATGTCGGCGTAGCGCCAGGACTCCTCGCCGAGGCGGTCGAAGAGCTGGCCGAGGGCGTGGTGGTGGGCGTCGGCGTGTTCGCGTACGTCCATGGTGGCGAGCTGGAGGCCGAACGCGGACAGGGTGCGGATGGTCCGGTTCATGCGCCCTTCGGCGAAGAGGCCGCCGCGGTGTTCCCTGAGCGAGGTCTGGATCAGCTTCAGGTCGTGCAGGAGCTCGCCGGTGCCGAGGTAGTCGCGCCCTGCCTCGTGCGGGATGTTCCTGGCCAGGCGCGTCTTGGTGTTCTCCAGCTTCTGCCGGATGCAGGTGGCCTTGAGCCGGTAGGGCTCCTCGGCGTTGAGGCGCTTGTAGCGGGGGCTGATCTCGGGGAGGTTGTCCAGGTCGGCCTGGAGGGAGGCCAGCAGGTCCTCGGTGGCGCCGGTGTAGCGGATGGAGTTCGACAGGAAGCCGCGCAGCTCGTCGATCATCTCCAGGGCGTCGTTGATGCCGTGCTCGTGCTGGAGGATGAGGACGTCCCAGGTCACCTGGGGGGTGACGTTGGGGTTGCCGTCGCGGTCGCCGCCGATCCAGGTGCCGAAGGTGAGGGGGCGGGTGGCGTCGGGGAGCTTGTGGCCGACGCGCTCCAGTTCAGCGGTGAGGTCCTCCAGGACGTCGCCGACGGCGCCGGCGTGCAGTTCGTCGAGGTAGTAGATGGCGTTGCGGGCCTCGTCGGCGGGCTCGGGGCGTACGACGCGCAGCTCGTCCGTCTGCCAAACGAGGTCGATGTTCTCGGCCAGTCGGGTGTCGTGCCGGCGCCGGTCCCCTTCGAGTACGGGGGTCTCCAGGAGTGCGGCGACACGCCGGAGCTTGTTGAGGACGGAGCGGCGGGCGGCCTCGGTGGGGTGCGCGGTGAAGACGGGGCGCACGTTGAGGTGCTGGATGGTCTGGCGCAGGTGCTCGGGGTCGGCGTCCTTCAGGCGGTCCGCCGTACGGGCGAGCAGGCCGCCCTCGGCGGCGCGGCGGGCGCGCAGCTCGCGGCCGCGGTGGACCTGCTCGGTGACGTTGGCCAGGTGGAAGTAGGTGGAGAAGGCGCGGACCAGCTTGGCCGCGGTGTCCAGCTCCGTGCCACGCAGCAGTTCGGCGGCGGCCTCGCCGTCCTCGCGGGTGAGGCGGCGGACCTTTTCGACGAGGTCGAGGAGCTCGGGGCCTTCCTGCCGGACGAGGCTCTCCCCGAGGAGGTCACCCAGTCGGCGGATGTCGGCACGCAGCTCACTGCTGGTCGTCGTGGTCTGGTCGTCGGCACTGCTCACAGGTGCGGCTCCTTGCAGTGTTGAAGCTCGTCCGGGAGGGAACTCGGCGCCCGGGGGCCGCGCGGCGGGGGCCGCATACGGCTCCTGGCATCCGGGAAGAATTCAGAGCGGACCGCGCTGTCCGACCGACTCCAAGGATAGGTGTCCATGCGGACGCGCAGACTCTCGGGCTCTTGCTGCCGGGCGACGCACTGCCATACTTACGACGCCGTAGGTTACGTAGCCGTAGGGACCGATGTAACGGAACCTGGGAACAGTTCCTGCGACCCGGCACCTGCCAAAACCCTCGAACCCCACAGGGGACGCCCATGACCACGAGCTCCGATGTGATCGAAGACGCCCCGAAGGCGAACGACGACACCACTCCCTCTGCCACGCTCGGCGGTGAGAAGAAGGGGTCGCTCGAGCAGTTCGCGCTCCTTCTCTTCATCGTCGTCCCGTTCCTGGCGCTCGCCGCCGCGGTTCCCCTGGCCTGGGGCTGGGGCGTGAGCTGGCTCGACCTGGGTCTGCTGGTCTTCTTCTACTTCTTCGCCTGCCACGGCGTCACGATCGGCTACCACCGCTACTTCACCCACGGCTCCTTCAAGGCGAAGCGCCCGCTGCGCATCGCTCTCGCCATCGCGGGCTCGATGGCGGTGGAGGGTCCCCTGGTCCGCTGGGTCGCGGACCACCGCAAGCACCACAAGTTCTCCGATGCGGAAGGTGACCCGCATTCCCCGTGGCGTTACGGCGAGACGGTCCCGGCTCTGATGAAGGGCCTGTGGTGGGCGCACATCGGCTGGATGTTCGACGAGGAGCGCACGTCGCAGGAGAAGTACGCGCCGGATCTGATCAAGGACACGGCGATCCGGACGATCTCCCGTCAGTTCATCTACTGGACGATTCTGTCGCTGGCGCTGCCCGCCCTGATCGGCGGTCTGGTGACGATGTCCTGGTGGGGCGCGTTCACGGGCTTCTTCTGGGGCTCGCTCGTGCGGGTGGCGCTGCTGCACCACGTGACGTGGTCGATCAACTCGATCTGTCACGCGGTGGGCAAGCGCCCGTTCAAATCGCGCGACATGTCCGGCAACGTCTGGTGGCTGGCGGTCCTGTCCTGCGGTGAGTCCTGGCACAACCTGCACCACGCGGACCCGACGTCGGCGCGGCACGGTGTGGAGCGCGGGCAGATCGACTCCTCGGCCCGGATCATCCGCTGGTGCGAGCAGCTCGGTCTGGCCTACGACGTGCGCTGGCCGTCACGCTCGCGTATCGATTCGCGCCGGAACAGCGAGGAAGGCGGCTCCCGGCGCCGGAAGGAACCCGTAAAGACGGCATGATTGACGCCGTGGCGACCGACTCCAGCAATACCCCCAGCAACGACAAGCCGCGGCGGACGCGCCGTACCCGGATGACCGGTGCGGAGCGCCGCCAGCAGCTGCTGGAGATCGGTCGGACCCTGTTCGCCGCGAAGGGCTTCGAAGGCACGTCGGTGGAGGAGATCGCGGCGAAGGCCGGGGTCTCCAAGCCGGTGGTGTACGAGCACTTCGGCGGTAAGGAGGGGCTGTACGCGGTGGTGGTGGACCGCGAGATGCGGCGGCTGCTGGACATGGTGACCAGCTCGCTGACGGCCGGCCACCCGCGTGAACTGTGCGAGCAGGCGGCGTTCGCTCTCCTGGACTACATCGAGGAGTACACGGACGGCTTCCGCATCCTGGTCCGTGACTCGCCCATCCCGCAGTCGACGGGTTCTTTCGCCTCGCTGATCTCCGACATCGCGACTCAGGTGGAGGACATCCTGGGCCGCGAGTTCAAGAACCGCGGCTTCGACTCCAAGCTGGCCCCGCTGTATGCGCAGGCCTTGGTCGGAATGGTCGCCCTGACCGGCCAGTGGTGGCTGGACGTTCGCCGCCCGAAGAAGGCGGAGGTGGCCGCCCACCTGGTGAATCTGGCGTGGCACGGGCTGGACGGGCTGGAGCCGAAGCCGCGGCTGATTGGGCACCGCAAGAGCTGACACGCTCCGCGGTGCCGGCGCACTCAGTGCTTGAAGGTGTCCTTCCCCTTCTCCTTCGCCTGGCGCGCGTCGCCCTTCATCTGGTCGGCCTTGCCTTCGGCGGTCATCCGCTCGTTGCCGGCCATGCGACCCATCGCTTCCTTGGCCTTGCCCTTGAGCTGTTCCTTCTTGGCCCGGGTCTTCTCTTCCTTCGCCACGTTCCTCACTCCCGTAAGGTTCGACGTCGGTTTCACCGCAGCGGGTGACCCGCAGCGGGGCCCTCAAACAGGGGTCCCCTGCCTCGCGGCGATCGGCTCCAGGAACTCCAGCCGGTTCCCGACGGGATCGTACGAGTAGAACCGGCGGTGCCCCGGCAGGTCATCGTCCCAGGTCACAGCGCCTCCCCGGGCCGCCAGCCGGGCGGCGTACGCCTCGATGCCGGTGACCCGCAGGCCGGGGTGGGCCT
Source organism: Streptomyces sp. NPDC055013 (assembly GCF_053608645.1). Lineage (NCBI taxonomy): Bacteria > Bacillati > Actinomycetota > Actinomycetes > Kitasatosporales > Streptomycetaceae > Streptomyces > Streptomyces sp. NPDC055013. Next base: position 9,206 of record NZ_JBSGVW010000029.1, on the reverse strand, counting down.
TCTTCGCGGGCCGGAAGTCCGTCTCGATACCGAGGTGCAGCTGCACGGGCCCCGCCCGGAACCAGCAGCCTCCGCGCGCGGCGAGCACAGGCGGCTTGGGGATCTCGGTCATCCCGAGGACGCCCGCGTAGTACGCCCGCAGCCGCTCCTCCGAGCCGGGCGGCGCCGCGAGCTGGACATGGTCGACGGCGGCGATCATCACGCTCCCCTGCGTGCCACGGCGAAGATCCGCCGGAACGGGAAGGGGGTGCCGTGGGCGCCGGGCGGATAGGCCTCGCGCAGGGCCGCCCGGTAGTCGTGCAGGAAGGCTTCCCGCTGGTCGGGGGCGTCGGCGAGGGCTGTCAGGACCGGACGCAGTCCGGTGCCCTTCACCCAGTCGAGGACGGGGTCGTCGCCGGTGAGGAGATGGATGTACGTCGTCTCCCACACGTCGGCCGTGCAGTCCAGGCCGGTCAGGCGGGCGAGGTAGTCCTGCGGGGTGAGGACGGCGTCGGTGTGGCGCAGGGTGTCGGTGAGGCCGTGCCGGCGGGCGAGGTCGCGCATCAGGCGGTGGCTCGGGGCGTCGAAGTTGCCGGGGACCTGGAAGGCGAAGGTGCCGCCGGGGCGCAGGCCCCGCACCCACTCGCCGAAGCGGTCCGGGTGCCCCGGCACCCACTGCAGCGTGGCGTTGCTGATGATCAGGTCGTACGGCTCGTCCGGCGTCCACGTCCGCACGTCGGCGTGGGCGAAGTCGAGGCGGCCGCCACCGGCTGTCGGCCCTTCGTGGTCGACGTGGGCCTTGTCGAGCATCTCGGCGGAGTTGTCGTGGCCGGTGATGTGCGCGGTGGGCCAGCGCTCGGCGAGCACGGCGGTGACGTTGCCGGGGCCGCAGCCGAGGTCGGCGATGCGCGGCCGGTCGCCCGGGAGGTCGGGGACGCGGGCGAGGAGGTCGGTGAAGGGGCGGGCGCGGTGATCGGCGTGGCGCAGGTACTGGCCGGGGTCCCAGGTGGGGGTGTCGGCAGCGGACATCGCGTCTCCTGTCGGTCGCTTCTGTCGCCCTCCAGCCTGCCCCGCAAGATATCTTGACGTCAAGAGACTTCACGTCGACACAACCACTACACTGATCGTCATGGAGGACGAGGTCGATCGGCTGGTCGCAGCATGGCGCCGGGAGCGCCCGGACCTCGACGTGGAACCGCTCGAGGTGCTCAGCCGGGTGAGCAGACTGGCCCGGCATCTGGACCGCGCACGCCGGCTGGCCTTCTCCGAGCACAGCCTGGAGCCCTGGGAGTTCGACGTGCTGACCGCGCTCCGGCGCGCGGGGACGCCGTATCAGCTCTCTCCGGGGCAGTTGCTGACACAGACCCTGGTCACCTCGGGCACGATGACGAACCGCATCGACCGGCTGGCCAAGAAGGGTTTGGTGGAGCGCCTGCCCGACCCCAGCGACCGGCGCGGGGTGCTGGTCCGCCTCACGGACGAGGGCCGCGACCGGGCGGACCAGGCACTTGCCGGGCTGCTGGACCAGGAGCGGGCGATCCTCGCGGAGCTGTCGCGTGCCCAGCGGGGTGAACTGGCGGGGCTGCTGCGGCAGCTGACGGCGCCGTTCGACAACATTCCCGGCTAGACGCTCCGCTGGTAGTGCCGCGCTGGGAAGTGCCGCGCTGTGCCGTCGATCGCCTGCTGCGCCATGGTGGCTGGTCGCGCAGTTCCCCGCGCCCCTTACAGGGGCGCGGCCGCTCAGCCCCGCTGATCAGGCGCTGCTGCTCTCCTCCGGCATGATCCGGCCGGCAGGTCCCAGGTCGACCGGCCCCACCCCGGCCCGCCTCGCGAGGGCGACGGCGGCCAGTGTGGAGTGGACGCCCAGTTTGCCCAGGACGTTTTGCATATGGGTGCGGACGGTGTGCGGGGAGAGATACAGGCGCTCGGCGACGGCCTTGCGCCCCAGTCCCGCCACCATGCACCGAAGAACTTCCCGCTCGCGCGGGGTCAGCGACTCCACCAGCCGCTCGCTCTCGGTGCGGTGCTTGCGCGCGGCCGTCAGCTCCCGCAGAACCCCCGTGAGCAGGGCGGGCGGCAGATGCGTCTCGTCGCGCAGCACCCCGCGGATGACGGTGAGCAGCCGGGACAGTGAACAGTCCTTGGCGACCCACCCGGAGGCGCCGGCCTGCAGGGCGAGCGCGGCCCGGCGCGGATCGTCCTTCTCGGCGAGGACGACGATCCGTACCGCCGGCTGCGCGGAGCGGACGCCGACGACCAGCGAGATGCCGTCGACGAGCCCGTCCTCGCCCACCTCCTGAACGGGTACGGCCGGCCGTATGCCCGGCGCGTTGCCGCCCAGGTCGGCGTCGACGAGCAGCACGTCGTACCGGCGCCCCTCGGCGGCCGCGCGCTCAAGGCTGCGCAGCGCGGCCGGGCCGCTGCCGGCGGCGGAGACGTCGACGTCGGGCTCGGCCGCCAGCGCGGCGGCGAGTGACTCGGCGAAGATGCGATGGTCGTCGACGACCAGGACTCGGATGCGAACCACGAAACCCCCTTCCCCAAGCTCCCGAAGAGCAGGGGATACCCCATCGCCATGAGGACGACATCGGGAGACGAACACCGTCGCGGGCACGGCGCCCGAAGCGCGGATGGCCGCACGGCCGCCGCCGTGCAAGAACTGCTACCCCCACTTCGGGCGTCGTACCCGACCTGTCTCGCCCCCTGATCAGCACCGGCCCCCACCGGTGCTGCTCATCAGAGTACGGGCGGGGGGCAGCAGCGGAAGGTAATTTGCAGAACTGGTTGGCCGACGCGTTTATGGTGAGCCGCATGTTTCGTCTGGAGACAGAAGTCGACAAATCTCGCCAGGATCTGCTCCGCCGGCGACTGCGGGACACCAACACCGCGGTCTCCCCGATTCTGCGCGCCCTGCGCGGAACCCCAGGTGAACGCGAACATCCGCTCCAGGTCTGGGCGTTGGACGAGTCAGACGCCGTGGCCGGCGGGCTCGTGGGGCACACCTGGACCACCTGGCTCCATGTCACGTACCTCTGGGTCGACGAACGCCACCGCGGTGCCCGCCTGGGTTCGCAGTTGCTCGCAACTGCAGAGCGCATGGCCCGCGACGAACGGGCCTGCACGGCCGTACGCCTGGAGACATGGGACTTCCAGGCGCCGGAGTTCTACCGCAAACGCGGGTACGACGTGGTGTGTGTGATCCCCGACTATCCGCCGGGGATCACGGAGTACACGCTCACCAAGCGACTGGCGTGAGCGGGTCAGCGCACCCGCCGCGCACCCGCCGCCGGCACCGCCTCGAACACCCGCGGTGCCGTGAACCCGGCGGCGGCGAAGGCCTCCTCGACGGACTTGGTGACGGTCTCGACGTCGGCCGCCTCGGCCAGGACGATCGCCGAGCCGCCGAAGCCGCCGCCGGTCATGCGGGCACCCAGGGCGCCGCCGGCCAGGGCGGTGTCCACGACCAGGTCCAGCTCCGGGCAGGAGATGCGGAAGTCGTCGCGCAGTGAGGCGTGGCCGGCCGTCAGGACCGGGCCGATCGCGCGGGTGTCGCCCGACTCCAGCAGGGCGACGACCTGCTCGACGCGCTGGTCCTCGGTGACGACGTGGCGCACCAGCCGGCGCACCTCCTCGTCGTCGCCGAGCCGGTCGAGCGCCGCGTCCAGCTCGTCGTACGCCACGTCCCTGAGCGCGTCCACGCCCAGCAGCGCCGCGCCCTTCTCGCAGCCCGCGCGCCGCTTGCCGTACTCCCCCTCGCTGTGGGAGTGCTTGACCTGGGTGTCGACGACGAGCAGGCGCATGCCCTCGGCGGCCAGGTCGAAGGGGATCTGCTTCTGGGAGAGGTCCCGGGTGTCGAGGAACAGGGCGTGCCCGGCCTCGCAGCAGGCGGACGCGGTCTGGTCCATGATGCCGACAGGTGCGCCGACGTAGACGTTCTCCGCGCGCTGGCACAGGCGGGCCAGCTGCCAGCCCTTCAGGCCGAGGTCGTAGAGGTCGTTCAGAGCGAGCGCCACGACGACTTCCAGTGCCGCCGACGACGACAGGCCCGCGCCCGCCGGGACCGTCGAGGCCAGGTGGATGTCGGCGCCGGTCACCGCGTGGCCGGCCTGGCGCAGCGCCCAGACCACACCCGACGGGTACGCCGTCCAGTTCCGGTCCGACTCGGGCTCCAGCTGCTCGACGCGCAGTTCCACGACGCCGCCCCCGACGTCCGCCGAGTGCAGCCGCAGGGCGCCGTCCGTGCGGCGCGAGACCGCGGCGACCGCGGTGTGCGGCAGGGCGAACGGCATGACGAAGCCGTCGTTGTAGTCGGTGTGCTCGCCGATCAGGTTGACCCGGCCCGGCGCGGCCCACACCCCCTCCGGCTCCGCCCCGTACAGCTCCCTGAACCGCTCGGCGACCGCGGCTGCCGTGTCGACGTTCATCCCCTGACCCTGACCTTCCCTGCTGCTGCATCCGACAGCCGCTACGCGGCGGGGGCCGAAGCGGCCGGTGAGTTGACCGGCCGAACAGCCCTGGAACGTACGGCCGTCCCTGCCGGCCGTGGAACTTAGCCTTCGTGCCGCTGGGCGAACGCCCACGCGTCGGCGACGATCCCCGCGAGGTCCGCGCGGGACGGGTTCCAGCCGAGCCGCTCGCGGGCGGTGCCGGCGGAGGCGACCAGGACCGCCGGGTCGCCGCCCCGGCGCGGGGCCACGACCTCGGGGATCGGGTGCCCGGTGACCTGACGGACGGTCTCGACGACCTCGCGGACGGAGAAGCCGTTGCCGTTGCCGAGGTTGCAGATGAGGTGCTCGCCCGGCTCGGCGGCCTTGAGCGCCAGCAGGTGGGCGTCGGCGAGGTCGGCCACGTGGATGTAGTCGCGCACGCAGGTGCCGTCCGGCGTCGGGTAGTCGTCGCCGAAGACGGAGATCGCGTCGCGCCGGCCCTGGGCGACCTGCAGGACGAGCGGGATCAGGTGCGACTCGGGGTCGTGGCGCTCGCCGCAGTCGCCGTAGGCGCCCGCCACGTTGAAGTACCTGAGCGACACGGCACCGAGTCCGTGGGCCGCCGCCTCGCCGGAGATCATGTGGTCGACGGCGAGCTTGGAGGCGCCGTACGGGTTCGTGGGCTGCGTCGGGGCCGACTCGACGATCGGCACCTCCTCGGGCTCGCCGTAGGTGGCGGCGGTGGAGGAGAAGACGAGCTTGCGCACGCCGGCGTCACGCATCGCGCCGAGCAGCGCCATGGTGCCGCCGACGTTGTTGTCCCAGTACTTCTCCGGCTTCACGACCGACTCGCCGACCTGCGAGGACGCGGCGAAGTGCAGCACGGCGTCGAAGGAGGCGTCCAGCCACTTGGCGGCGTCGCGGATGTCGCCCTCGATGAAGGAAGCCCCGGCCGGCACGCCCTCGCGGAATCCGGTCGAGAGGTTGTCCAGGACGACGACCTCGTCTCCCGCCTCCAGCAGATGCTGGGCGACCACGCTGCCCACATAGCCGGCGCCACCGGTGACCAGGTACTTCCCACTCATGAACTCGCTACCTCTCGCAGTCGCTCGGCCGCGCGCTCCGGCGGCACGTCGTTGATGAACACGTTCATGCCGGACTCGGAACCCGCGAGAAACTTAAGCTTGCCGGAAGTGCGTCGGATGGTGAAAAGCTCGAGGTGAAGAGCGAAGTCCTCCCGCACCACGCCCTCGAATTCCTCCAGTGTGCCGAACGGCGCCTGGTGCCAGGCGGCGATGTAGGGCGTAGGAGGCTCACCCGCGGAGTTCTTCCCTCCGTCCTGCCCGTCCCGTCCGTCGAAGATCCGGTCGAAGCGCCTCAAGAGTTCCAGATAAACCTTGGGGAACTCTGAGCGCGCCTCTTCGCCGAGCGCGAGCAGATCGGGCACCCGGCGCTTCGGGTACAGGTGGACCTCGTAGGGCCAGTGCGCGGCGTACGGCACGAAGGCCGCCCAGTGTTCACTCTCCAGGACGACCCGCCGGCCGGCGAGTTCACGCTCCAGCACGGCGTCGAAGAGGTTCTCCCCGCCGGTGGCGTCCTTGTGGGCGGCCAGCGAGCGCAGCATCAGGGCGGTACGCGGGGTGGTGAAGGGGTAGGCGTAGATCTGCCCGTGGGGATGGCCGAGGGTGACACCGATCTCGGCGCCGCGGTTCTCGAAGCAGAAGACCTGCTCCACGGCGGGCAGGGACGACAGTTCGGAGGTCCGGTCGGTCCACGCGTCCAGGACCAGCCGGGCCTGCTCCTCGGTGAGGTCGGCGAAGGAGGCGTGGTGGTCGGAGGTGAAGCAGACGACCTCGCAGCGCCCGGAGTCACCGGCGAGCGAGGGGAAACGGTTCTCGAAGACCACGACGTCGTAGGAGGAGTCGGGGATCTCGCTCAGTCGCTCACCCTCCGAAGGGCACAGCGGGCACTCGTCGGCCGGCGGGTGATAGGTCCGCCCCTGCCGGTGCGAGGCGATGGCGACCGCGTCCCCGAGCAGCGCGTCCCGACGAACCTCGGACGTCGTGACGGTCCGGTCCAGCGGCCGCCGGTCGACAGCGTCCCGCACGGTGTCGTCGCGCAGGTCGTAGTAGACGAGCTCACGACCGTCGGCCAGACGGGTCGAGGTCTTCTTCACGCTGGACTCCTCCATCAAACATAACTAAACACAGAGAAACACAACGCACCACCTCAGTCAACATCACAATCAAACAAAGACCATCACCAGACGTGTTCAATTACTGAACACGGCGGCGTAGGTTCCGCTCTGTATCGGTTCGCGCAACGAAGCGAGTACGTATGCAAACCCCCACACAATCCCCCACCTACCTCGCCGCCGAGCTACGGCTCCCCACGAACTGGCTCGACTACACGCTGCTGGGCATCTACTTCGTCGTCGTGCTGGGCATCGGCTTCGCCGCCCGCCGGTCGGTGAAGACCAGCCTCGACTTCTTCCTCTCCGGCCGCTCCCTGCCCGCCTGGGTCACCGGTCTCGCCTTCATCTCCGCCAACCTGGCCGCCACCGAGATCCTCGGCATGGCCGCCAACAGCGCGCAGTACGGCGCCTACACCGTCCACTGGTACTGGATCGGCGCCATCCCGGCCATGGTCTTCCTGGGCCTGGTGATGATGCCCTTCTACTACGGGAGCAAGGTCCGCTCGGTCCCCGAGTTCCTGCTCCTGCGCTTCGACAAATGGGCACACCTGCTCAGTTCGATCCTGTTCGCCTTCGCCGCGATCCTGATCGCCGGGGTGAACCTCTATGCCCTGGCGATCGTGGTCGAGGCCCTCCTCGGCTGGCCCCAATGGGTCGCGATCGTCGTGGCCGGCTTCTTCGTCCTCGCCTACATCACCCTCGGCGGCCTGTCGTCGGCGATCTACAACGAGGTCCTGCAGTTCTTCGTGATCCTGGCCGCGCTGATCCCGATCACCGTGCTGGCACTGAAGAAGGCGGGCGGCTGGGACGGCCTGACGGACACGCTGACCAAGTCCCACGGCGACGACTTCGTCACCGCCTGGGGCGGCACCGGCATCGGCGACGCGAACCCGCTGGGCGCGAACTGGCTGACGATCGTCCTGGGCCTCGGCTTCGTGCTGTCCTTCGGCTACTGGACGACGAACTTCGCCGAGGTCCAGCGGGCGCTGTCGGCCAAGAACCTCTCGGCGGCCCAGCGCACTCCCCTCATCGCGGCGTTCCCGAAGATCTTCATCGTGTTCCTGGTGATGATCCCGGGGCTCGCGGCCGCGGCCCTGATCCCCGGCTTCGGCACCGAGGAGTCGGGCTACCAGTACAACGACGCCATCCCGTACCTGATGGAGGACCTGCTGCCCAACGGCGTCCTCGGCATCGCCGTGACCGGCCTCCTCGCCGCGTTCATGGCGGGCATGGCGGCGAACGTCTCGTCCTTCAACACGGTGTTCACGACCGACATCTGGGCGCGGTACGTGGTCAAGGACCGCGAGGACGGCTACTACGTCCGCTTCGGCCGCCTCATCACCGCGATCGGGGTGCTGGCATCGATCGGCACGGCGTTCCTGGCGTCGTCCTTCTCCAACATCATGAGCTACCTCCAGACCCTCTTCTCCTTCTTCAACGTGCCGATGTTCGTGGTCTTCATCATCGGCATGTTCTGGAAGCGGGCGTCGATCAAGTCGGGCTTCTGGGGCCTGCTGGCCGGCACGACGGCAGCGATGGTGAACTACTTCGTCCTCTACAAGCAGGACTTCATCTCGATCCCCTCCGACCAGGGCGCGAACTTCGTCTCCGCGATCGCGGGCTTCGTGGCCGGCGGGGTCGTCATGGTGGCCGTCTCCCTCTTCACGGCCCCCAAGCCGACGGAGGAACTCCAGGGCCTGGTCTACGGCACCCGCTCCCCCGGCATGGCCGAGCCGCCCGCGCCGGGGGACGAGGCGTGGTACCGCAAGCCGGCGCTGCTCGGCTGGGGCGCGGTGGTCCTCGCTGCGGCCTGCTACATCCCGTTCTCCTTCTGACGACGGAGCTCTGACAACTCATGACCGACCACCACTCCGAACGCCCCGGCTTCTCCGAGAAGGACCTGCTGCGGCAAGTCACGGACCTGGAGGGCAAGTCCGCGACGGCCGCCCAGCTCTTCGACATCCGGCGCATCATCGGCGGGCTCTTCGTGCTCTACGGCGTCATCGTCACGATCGTGGGCCTCACCGACGACGACGCCGCGATCGACAAGGCCCAGGGCATCAACATCAACCTCTGGACCGGCCTCGGCATGCTGCTCCTGGGCCTGTTCTTCCTGACCTGGCTGAAGCTACGGCCTACCGCGCCGCCTCCTCCGGAGACCGGGCCGGAGGATGAGCCGGGGCACTAACCCACCGGGGGCGAGCCGCACCTTCCTCGCCCCCGCCGCCCCTACCCGTCCCACCCCCAGGGGCTCCGCCCCTTCGACCCCGCCAGGGGGCTGCGCCCCCTGGCCCCCCATCGGCCTGAACGGCCTCGTCCTCAAACGCCGGACGGGCTGAAATGCCGGGACCGGCGCTGAGAAGCGCCGCCGGCGCGATGCGCAGCCAGCTGCGGGTGGGTGGGGGCCACGGATGGCACAGCCCTCGCCCCGGATGCCGGAAGGGATGGAAAGCCGGGACCGGCGTCGCACAGCGGCCGTGATGGCGCACCCCGGCGGCGCCGCACCCGCCCACGGCGGCAAGGGGACGTGCCGGGGGGTGTCCGCCCGCAGTGGCCGGCGTCAACACGCGGTACCTCTTGGCCTAAGGCGACCGCCGGTCCGAGGA
>NZ_JBSGVW010000028.1:0-142285 GCF_053608645.1 Streptomyces sp. NPDC055013 | reverse complement strand
TGGTTCATCGTTCGACTTGCATGTGTTAAGCACGCCGCCAGCGTTCGTCCTGAGCCAGGATCAAACTCTCCGTGAATGTTTACCGGTAATCCGGTGCACACCACGAGAGCGGAACAGCCAGGCGGAATAAGCCCGGCCGTTCACAGCGTCCTCGCTGTGTTTATTTCAAAGGAACCTCGCCACCAGAACAAAACGTTCCGGTAGACGGGGTATCAACATATCTGGCGTTGATTTTTGGCACGCTGTTGAGTTCTCAAGGAACGGACACTTCCTTTGTACTCACCCTCTCGGGCTTTCCTCCGGGCGCTTCCCTTCGGTCTTGCGTTTCCGACTCTATCAGATCCTTTTCTCGATCCGATTCCCTGTCGGCGGGATGCCGTAAAGCTTTGGGCTTTCGCCCGTCGGCCTTTCGACATTCACTACGTTAGCCGATTCCCTCGCCCGATTCATAATCGGGCTCTGCGCAATCGAATTCGGGCATGCGGGCACGCCGGAATCGACCCCGCTTAGGGGTTCTCCTAGGTAGTGGGTTGGCCGCTCCGGCTGCTGACTTCGCAGTACCCGGTTCAGCGGCTCGGGCTACGTTACGCGCCTCGTATGGGCGCGTCAACTTCGGCGACGCCTCGGGGCGTGGGCCCGATAGGGGCTCACTGTGGGGTCGTTGGCGATCCAGTAGCGCCAGGGGTGGACGTCACCGTTTCCGCCGTCGCCGGCCACGCCGGTGCGGGGTCCGTTGCGTACCTGGTCGGAGGGGGTCGGTGTACCGGCCAGGATCCTCAGCGGGGTCTCGCCGGAGGCGCAAGCGTCCGTGCCGTCCAGGGCGCGGTCCACGTCCAGGGCGGTCGCCAGGCGGGCCGGGCCTTTGGCCAGTTCCTTGTCGTTGCGGGCCGAGAGTCGACGTGTGCGGGCGAGCTCGGCGCCCTCGACGATCTCGCCGGCGCGCAGCAGGACCGCGCTCGCCCGGCCGTCGGGGCCGCACACCAGGTTCATGCAGTGCCACATGCCGTACGTGAAGTAGACGTAGACGTGTCCGGGGGGACCGAACATCACGTCATTGCGGGGCGTGCGGCCGCGATAGGCGTGGGAGCCGGGGTCGTTCGGGCCGTCGTAGGCCTCGACCTCCGTGAGGCGGAGGGTGATCGGACCGTCCGGGGTGCTGCGCACGAGGATGCGGCCCAGGAGGTCGGGGGCGACCTCGAGGACGGGCCGGTCGAAGAAGTCCCGGGGCAAGGGCGTACGGTCGGGGGTCGCGATCATGCCGTCCGAGGGTAGTGCAGACGGGTGGTGGCGACGGGGTGGTCAGGGGGCGTGCGGCTTGCCAGGGTGGGAGCCCGGAACCGGCCACGGCCGGATCGCGTTTGTAGGGATCAAGGGATCCACTCTGAAAAGAGGAGAGTCATGGCGTTCAAGAAGCTGCTCGCGAGCCTGGGGGCCGGCGGGGCTTCGGTCGAGACGGTGCTGACTGAGGTCAACGTCGTCCCGGGCGGTGTCGTCCAGGGTGAGGTGCGGATTCAGGGCGGGTCCGTGAACCAGAACATCGAGGGCCTGTCCGTGGGCCTGCAGGCACGGGTCGAGGTCGAGGGCCAGGACTCGGAGTACAAGCAGGACATCGAGTTCACGAAGATGCAGCTCGGTGGTGCCTTCGAGCTGCAGGCCGGGGGCGTGCACGCGGTGCCCTTCGGGCTGGAGATCCCGTGGGAGACGCCGGTCACGACGATCGACGGTCAGACGCTGCGCGGCATGAACATCGGTGTGACGACGGAGCTGGCGATCGCGCGGGCCGTGGACTCCACCGACCTGGACCCGATCAACGTGCACCCGCTGCCCGCGCAGAAGGCGATCCTCGACGCCTTCATCCAGCTGGGCTTCCGCTTCAAGAACGCGGACATGGAGCGCGGCCACATCCGCGGTACGCGGCAGAAGCTGCCGTTCTACCAGGAGATCGAGTTCTTCCCGCCGCAGCAGTACCGCGGGATCAACCAGGTCGAGCTGAGCTTCGTCGCGGACGAGCACACGATGGACGTCGTCCTCGAAATGGACAAGAAGCCGGGGCTGTTCAGCGAGGGCAGCGACACCTTCCGATCCTTCCAGGTGGGTCTGCGCGACTTCCAGGGGACCGACTGGGCGGCGTACCTCAACCAGTGGCTGTCCGAGGTCGGCAGCAAGCGCAACTGGTTCTAGGCTCGGAACTGCTGATTCCACCGGTTCATCAGGAGGTATCGAAGTGACCGAGCTCAAGCGGCGGCCGCTGCCCCACGACTTCCATCCGCCTGTGCCGTCCTTCACGGTCACGAGCGAGGACGTCGAGCAGGGCGGGACCCTCAAGGACGCTCAGGTCCACGCGGCGGGCAACACCTCGCCGCAGCTGCGCTGGGAAGGCTTCCCGGCCGAGACCAAGAGCTTCGCCGTGACGTGCTACGACCCCGACGCCCCTACGGGCAGCGGGTTCTGGCACTGGGTCCTCTTCGACATCCCGGCCTCGGTGACCGAGTTGCCGGCCGGTGCGGGCAGCGGCAAGTTCGAGGGGCTGCCGGAGGGTGCCGTACAGGCGCGGAACGACTATGGGTCCAAGGAGTTCGGCGGTGCCGCGCCGCCGCCCGGGGACGGGCCGCATCGCTACGTGTTCACGGTGTACGCCGTGGACCAGGAGAAGCTCGGTCCTGACTCGGACGCCAGTCCGGCCGTCGTCGGCTTCAACCTGCGGTTCCACACGCTCGCGCGTGCGCATGTGATCGCCGAGTACGAGGTGCCCGCCGAAGCCTGACGTTCATGGAACGTTTGCCCGCCCCCGGTCATGGAAGTGATCGGGGGCGGGCATTTTTTATTTCGTTGTCCATCTCGGCGTGCCCGGCCAGAGTTGATCCCAGCCCGCCACGGGGTGGGCTGCTGCACACGGGAGGTGGGCTGGTCATGCGGGACACGCTGGTACTGAACGCGAGCTTCGAGCCGCTGTCGACGGTGACGTTGAACCGAGCCGTCGTTCTGGTGCTTCAGGACAAGGCCGTCGTTGAGCAGGCCCACCCCGAACTGCGCATGCGCGGAGCCGCGGTCGACATACCCGCGCCCCGGGTGATCAGGCTCTGCAGGTATGTACGGGTGCCGTTCCGAAGACAAGCGCCATGGTCGAGGCGGGGTGTGCTGGTGCGGGACCGGCACCGGTGCGCGTACTGCGGGCGCAGGGCCACGACGGTGGACCACGTGGTGCCGCGGTCGCACGGTGGGCAGGACACGTGGCTGAATACGGTCGCCTCGTGCGCCGACGACAATCATCGGAAGGCCGACCGGACGCCTGAGCAGGCGGGTATGCCGTTGCTTCGGGAGCCGTTCGAGCCGACGCCCGCCGATGCGATGTTGCTGACGCTGGGGGCCGACGAGTTCGCTGCGCTGCCGGATTGGCTGGCAACGGACGCGGCCTGACCATTCGCCGGGGGCCTTGAGTTGTTCGTCGGCTGCCGATCGTCGGGGGCTGGTCGCGCAGTTCCCCGCGCCCCTCAAAGCCTTTGGGGCTCGCCTTCCTTGGAAAGCGAGCCCCATCGTCGTACGGCCGTACGCGTCTCAGTCGATCGACGGCTTCTCTCGGCGTTCCGTTCCGGTGCCGGAGCCGCCGTTGCCCGAACCCCCGCCCAGGCCGCCCAGGTTGCCCATCGCGCCCGACAAGCCCTTGAGGGCGTCGCCGATTTCGCTGGGGACGATCCAGAGCTTGTTGGCGTCGCCTTCGGCGATCTTGGGGAGCATTTGGAGGTACTGGTAGCTGAGGAGCTTCTGGTCGGGGTCGCCGGCGTGGATGGCTTCAAAGACCGTGCGGACGGCCTGGGCCTCGCCCTCGGCGCGCAGGGCGGCGGCCTTGGCCTCACCTTCGGCGCGCAGGATCTGGGACTGCTTCTCACCTTCGGCGGTGAGGATCGCGGCCTGGCGCGTACCTTCGGCGGTGAGGATCGCGGCACGCTTGTCACGGTCGGCGCGCATCTGCTTCTCCATCGAGTCCTGGATGGAGGTGGGGGGCTCAATTGCCTTGAGTTCGACGCGGTTTACGCGGATGCCCCACTTGCCCGTCGCCTCGTCGAGGACGCCGCGCAGGGCCGCGTTGATCTCCTCGCGGGAGGTCAGGGTGCGTTCCAGGTCCATGCCGCCGATGATGTTGCGGAGCGTGGTGACGGTGAGCTGCTCGATCGCCTGGATGTAGCTGGCGACCTCGTAGGTGGCGGCGCGGGCGTCGGTCACCTGGTAGTAGATGACCGTGTCGATGTTCACGACCAGGTTGTCCTGGGTGATCACCGGCTGGGGCGGGAACGGTACGACCTGTTCGCGCAGGTCGATGCGGTTGCGGATGGTGTCGATGAACGGGACCACGATGTTGAGGCCCGCGTTGAGTGTCCGCGTGTAGCGGCCGAAGCGCTCGACGATGGCCGCGCTGGCCTGCGGGATGACCTGGATCGTCTTGATCAGGGCGATGAAGACCAACACCACCAGAATGATCAGGACGATGATGACCGGTTCCATGGTCTTTCCCCGTACCCCTTCTCCGCCGCGGCTTTTCCGCAGATCTTATGGTTGTTGAAGATCTTGCTGGTCGAGTCTGACAGACCGTCGCGGAACTCGCGGCGGGTTCGCGCCAGTTACGTCGTGCGAGGTCACATGACGATCGCCGTGGCCCCCTCGATGTCCACGACGTCCACTTCCTGGCCTACTTCGTAGGCGCGGTCGGTGTCGAGAGCGCGTGCCGACCAGACCTCTCCGGCGAGCTTGATCCGGCCGCCGGAGGCGTCGACGCGCTCCAGAACGACGGCCTGTTTGCCCTTCAAGGCCTCGATGCCGGTGGCGAGTTGGGGCCGCTGTGCGCGATGTCTGTTCGCGATGGGCCGTACGACGGCGATGAGTGCGGTCGACACGACGACGAAGGACACGACCTGGACGACGGCGTCACCGCCGAAGATGCCGGCCACCAGGGCGGCCGCGACGGCGCCCACCGCCAGCATGCCGAGTTCGGGCATCGCGGTGATCACGAGCCCGATGCCGAGCGCTGCCGCGCCGATCAACCACCAAACCCACGCGTCGATTTCCACATGGTCATGGTAGGACCGCGGGCCCGGTCGCGGACAGGGCGCCGATCGTTTGAAAAGCCGTTCTTACCGGGGTTTTGCGGGGTGAAGGACCGGGTCAGGACAGCGGGAGGCCCTGTGCCGTCCAGCGGTCGCCAACCTGTTCGACGACGAGCGGGAGGCCGAAGCAGAGGGAGAGGTTGCGGGAGGTGAGTTCGAGCTCGAGCGGGCCCGCGGCGAGGACCTTGCCCTGACGGATCATCAGGACATGGGTGAAGCCGGGGGCGATCTCCTCGACGTGGTGCGTGACCATGATCATGGAGGGCGCGATCGGGTCGCGGGCGAGGCGGCCGAGGCGGCGTACGAGGTCCTCGCGGCCACCGAGGTCGAGTCCGGCGGCGGGCTCGTCGAGGAGGAGCAGCTCGGGGTCGGTCATCAGGGCACGGGCGATGAGGGTGCGCTTGCGCTCCCCCTCGGAGAGGGTGCCGAACTTGCGGTCCACGTAGTCGCTCATGCCGAGACGGTCGAGGAAGGCGCGGGCACGCTGCTCGTCGATGTCGTCGTAGTCCTCGTGCCAGCCGGCGGTCATGCCGTACGCGGCGGTGAGAACGGTCTGCAGGACCGTCTGCTTCTTGGGCAGCTTGTCGATCATGGCGACGCCGGCCGTGCCGATGCGCGGACGCAGTTCGAAGACGTCGGTGCCGGGCTTGCCGAGGGTCTCGTCGAGGATGGAGACGGTGCCCTGGCTGGGGAAGAGGTAGCTGGAGGCGAGGTTCAGGAGGGTGGTCTTGCCGGCGCCGTTCGGGCCGAGGATGACCCAGCGCTCGCCCTCCTTGACCGACCAGGAGACCTGGTCCACCAGAGCCCGGCCCTCGCGGACCACGGATACGTCCTGAAGCTCCAGAACATCGCTCATGAGCGCGTTGTCTCCCCTTGCAGTGTGACCGGTCTCGGCGTCTCGGCGTCTCGGTGGTCGCGTGCGCCTGTGGGCGCAGCCCTCAACGAAATCTACGCCACCGGTCGGGCGCTTCATTCCATCGGTCCGGTCCTTAGGGTGGGGGCATGCTCTCGGAACCACGTTCAGGACGTCTTGCGGCTTGGGGAAATGCCCTTTTGGCCGGACTTGCCTCACCGGACGACGCTGTGCTGGAGATCGTCGGGGACGATGCCGTGCACAGAGTGGAAGGGCTGCCGGGTGAGTCGGCGCCCGTCGGGCTCACGCTTGCGCTGGGCCGGCTGCGGGCGCTCGGGGTCAGCGGGCTGCGGGTCGCGCTGCCCGCGCCGGGGCATCCGCTGGGGCTGAGCGGGCCGCCGGAGTTCAATGCGCGGGCCATGGATGCCGAGGAGGCGGTGATCTGTCACGGCGCCGCGTTCGGGCTGGTGCCGGAGATGTACGAGGCCGGGCCCGATGGTGATGAACATGTCGAGGTCGTCTGGCATGTGCTGCCGGTGCGGGAGGCGCCTCCTGCCGATGTGCCGTCCCTGGGCGAGGCCGAGCGGGAGCTGGCGGAGGCTCTGCGGGAGGCGACCGAGGTGCTGTCGCGGCTGGATGTGGCCGGATCGGGGCCGGTGGCCGAGGCGGCGATCGATGCGTACCGGGCTCGGGCCGAGCGGGGGCGGGAGGCTTTGGCGCCGGGGTATCCGCCGCGGGCGGTGCGGGTGCTGGAGCTGGCGCAGCGGGTGGGGTTGTTGATCTCGCTGGCCTATACGAACGGGCACGGGGGTGCGGTGAGCTCCGCTGAGATGGGGGCTCGGGCTGAGGCCCTGCGGCCGGTGGAGCGGGTGGCTCGGCGGGCGCAGGTCGCTTCGTACAACGCGTATGTGGAGGAGCGGGAGCGGGGCGTGCGGTGAGCGTCCGCTGGGTGTGGCCGGCGTTGGTGTGACCGTCCGCTGTTGGTGACCGGCGTTGGTGTGACCGTCCCCTGGGGGCTCCGCCCCCAGACCCCCCTTTTCGGCCCTGAACGGGCCTCGTCCTCAAACGCCGGACGGGCTGGATTGTGTCGGCCTGCGTTGGATTGTGCCGGATCCTGCGCCAACCA
This sequence comes from Streptomyces sp. NPDC055013, assembly GCF_053608645.1. Taxonomy (NCBI): domain Bacteria; kingdom Bacillati; phylum Actinomycetota; class Actinomycetes; order Kitasatosporales; family Streptomycetaceae; genus Streptomyces; species Streptomyces sp. NPDC055013. The sequence continues at coordinate 135,207 of NZ_JBSGVW010000028.1, read as the reverse complement.
AGGGTTCCGAAGCCCGCGCCGACAAACAGACCGGCCTCCCGGGGTGGGGCCGGGAGGCCGGAGGTCACTGCTTGCTGCGGGTGGGCGTCACTTGTTGACGGCCAGGTTGCCGAAGGCCGGGTTCAGGATGCCGACGACGTTCACGCTGTTGCCCGCGACGTTGACCGGGATGTGAACCGGGGCCTGGACGAGGTTGCCCGAGGCGACGCCCGGGGAGCCCACGGCCTTGCCGTCGGCGTGCGCGCCGTCGGTGGCGGAGGCCATCCCGGCACCGGCGGCCAGCAGGCCACCCGCCACCATCGTCACGGCCGCTGCCTTCTTCAGGTTCTTCACTTTCAAGCCCTCCTTGCGATTGCCGCGGCAGTCGCCGCAGCACGCACTGGAGAACGGTGGAGATCCACGAAGGATGCGCCATCCGGGGGACATTCCCACGACGGTATGAATCTCAGTCCGGAGCGGAACCCTCCGTATTGCCGTCCGTCACGTCCTGCGCAGAGCGTTTCAGCCGGTCACGCCATGGCGTACGGCCCACAGGGCGGCCTGGGTGCGGTCCGCCAGGTCGAGCTTCATCAAGATGTTCGAGACGTGTGTCTTGACGGTCTTCTCGGAGAGGACCAGGGCCCGTGCGATCTCGCGGTTGGAGCGGCCGTCCGCGATCAGGCAGAGGACCTCGCGCTCGCGGTCGGTCAGCGACCCGGCTCTCCCCTGCCCCGAGTTGGCCTCCTCCTGGGACAGCAGGGCGCCCGCGACCTCGGGTTGGAGCAGGATGTGCCCGGCGTGCACGGAGCGGATGGCGCCGGCCAGGGCGTCCGGGTCCACGTCCTTGTAGACGTAACCGGCGGCTCCCGCGCGCAGGGCGGGGATCACCGTGCGCTGTTCGGTGAAGCTGGTGACGATCAGCACGCGCGCGGGGTTGTCGAGTTCGCGGAGCTTGCGCAGGGCGTCGACGCCGTCCATGCCCGGCATCTTGACGTCCATCAGCACGACGTCGGGCTTGAGTTCCTCGGCGCGGGCCACTCCCTCGGCGCCGTCGGCGGCCTCACCCACGACCTCGATGTCGTCCTGTACTTCGAGGAAGGTGCGCAGGCCCCGGCGGACGACCTGGTGGTCGTCGACGAGCAGCACCTTGATTGCGTCAGCCACCGGGGACCTCCATCTCGATCACGGTGCCCTTGCCGGGCGCCGATTCCACGGTCAGCGTGCCGCCGACGCCGCTCGCCCGGTCCCGCATGGAGACCAGGCCCAGGTGGCGCCCGGCGCGGCGTATCGCCTTCGGGTCGAAGCCGCCGCCGTCGTCCGTGATGCGCAGTACGGCTCCGCTGCCGCGCCGGTCCAGCGTCACGTCGACGTGCTCGCCGCCGGAGTGCCGCAGGGCGTTGTGCAGGGCCTCCTGGGTGACGCGCAGGACGGCCTCCTCCTGGGCGGAGGGCAGGGCCTTCACGCCGCGGCCGGCGAAGGTCACGCGCGCGGAGTGGGCGCGGTCGAGGACCTGGATCTGGGTGCGCAGGGTGGCGACGAGGCCGTCCTCGTCGAGGGCGGCGGGGCGCAACTCGACGACCGCGGCGCGCAGTTCGTCGGCGGCCTCGGCGGCGAGCGCGGCCACCTGGTGCAACTCGCCCTTGGCGCGGGACGGGTCACGGTCGATCAGGGCGGCCGCGGCCTGGGCCGTGAGGCGCAGGGAGAAGAGCTTCTGGCTGACCGCGTCGTGCAGTTCGTGCGCGAGGCGCGAGCGTTCCTCCGCGATCGTCAGCTCGCGGCTGCGCTCGTACAGGCGGGCGTTGGTGAGGGCGATCGCGGCGTGCTGGGCGAGGATGCCGAGGAGGTCCTCGTCCTCCTCGGTGAACCCGCAACTGCCCTCCGGCTTCGGGCAGTTCTTGTTCGCCAGGAACAGCGCGCCGATGACCTCGTCGCCGTCGCGGATCGGCAGGCCCAGGAAGTCGGACATGTCGGGGTGCGCCGATGGCCAGCCCTCGAAGCGGGGGTCCTTGCGGACGTCGGCGAGGCGCTCGATCTCGGCCTCCTGGAGCATCGCGGCGAGGATGCCGTGCTGGCGCGGGAGCGGGCCGATGGCCTTCCACTGTTCGTCGCTGACTCCGTCGACCACGAACTGGGCGAAGCCGCCGTGGTCGTCCGGGACGCCGAGCGCCGCATACTGCGCGTCGAGCAGCTCGCGGGCCGAGGCGACGATCGTCTTGAGGACGTCACGCACCTCGAGATGCCTGCTCATGGCCAGCAACGCGGAGCTCACCGCGGCGAGGCCGGACCTGGGGCCTTGACTCATGCCCTCACGTTACCGGCGGGGTGTGACAGTCGGATCGGACCTGTGGCGGCGGTCGGCTAGGGCGCCGGTCCTAGTCCTCTGGTCCCCCGATCAGCGGCGTAGGGCGAGCGGCCCCCGGTGCGGCTTAGGACGAAGGGACCCGCGGCTTTGCGGCCCGCGTCCGAGGCGGTGCGGGCGGCCCCGTTCCTACGTTGGGGGCACCGCCGATCGAAGGCGGCCAGGTACGAGGGGACGGTTGTCATGTCGGTAGCAATCATCACGGGAGCCTCGAAGGGGCTGGGGCGGGCGCTCGCCGAGGCGCTGGCCGCGCGCGGCTGGGATCTGGTGCTCGACGCCAGGTCGGCGGAGGTCCTCCAGGAGACGGCGGCCGGGCTCCGGTCGTACGGCACGCGCGTGAAGGCCGTACCCGGGGACGTCACGGATGCCGGGCACCGGGCCGAGCTGGTGGCCGCCGCCTGGCGGCTGGGCGGCGTCGATCTGCTGGTGAGCAACGCCAGCGCGCTGGGCGCCGAGCCGCTCGTACGGCTGGACGAGTTGCCCCTGGAGGGGCTGCGGCGGGCGCTGGAGGTGAACGTCGTCGCCGCGCTGGGCCTGGTCCAGGAGGCGCTGCCGCTGCTGCGGGCGTCGGGGACGGGCGCGGTGATCACGGTCAGCTCGGACGCCGCCGCCGAGGCGTACGAGACCTGGGGCGGGTACGGCGCGTCGAAGGCTGCCTTGGACCATCTCGCGGCGGTGCTCGGCCAGGAGGAGTCGGGGCTGCGGATCTGGGCTGTCGACCCCGGGGACATGGCCACGGACCTGTATGCGGCGGCCGTACCGGACGACGACGAGCCACGGCCGATGCCGGCCGGCGTGGTGCCGGCCTTCCTGCGGCTGCTGGACGAGCGTCCGGTGAGCGGCCGCTATGGGGCGCCCTCGCTGCTGGAGGGACGGCGATGACGCTGGCGATGGGGGTCCCCCCGCGCGAGCCTGTTCGAGCGTGGGGGAGGGTGCCCGAGGAGCTGTCGGCCCGGATACCGGCCGAGCAGCGGGGGCCGGGGCTGGACCGGGATGCCGTACGGCTGCTGGTGTCGCGGGGCACCGACGTGACGCATCACGCGTTCGGCGAGCTGCCGCGGCTGTTGTGGGCCGGGGATCTGCTGGTCGTGAACACCTCGGAGACGCTGGCCGCCGCCGTGGACGGGCGGATCGGGCGGGCACGTGTGGTGGTGCACTTCTCCACGCGCGGGGACGACGGGCGGTGGGCGGTCGAGCTGCGGGATCCCGAACCGCTCGGCGCCACGCGCGCGCATGTATGGGGCAGCGCGCGAAGCGCTCGTTGGAAGGGTGGTGGCGGGCGGCGGGAGGGAGGGCCCGCGGGAAGTGAGGTGCGGCTGCCGGGCGGGGTGCGGCTGGTGCTGGAGGAGCCGCTCAGCTCGGGGAGTGAGCGGCTTTGGTGGGCGCGGGTCTCAGGGACCCGGGAGAGCTCCCCCGCGGCGCTGGTTCTCGGGCTCATGCGTGAGCACGGGCGGCCGATTCGTTACTCCTATACGGAGCGCGACCAGCCGCTCTCCGCGTACCAGACAGTGTTCGCGCTGCCGGCCGCCGACGGGACGGGCAGCGCGGAGATGCCGAGTGCGGCGCGGCCCTTCACGCTGCGGATGGTGACGGAGCTGGTCAGCCGGGGTGTGCAGTTCGCGCCGATCACCCTGCACACCGGCGTGGCCTCGGCGGAGGCGCACGAGCCGCCGTATCCGGAGCGGTTCGCGGTGCCGGAGGCCTCGGCTCGGCTGATCAACGCAGCGAAGGCAGGGGACGGCAGGGTCGTCGCCGTAGGGACGACGGCCGTGCGGGCGGTGGAGTCGGCAGCGGGCGCCGACGGGGTCGTACGCGCGCGTGAGGGGTGGACGGACCTGGTCGTCACGCCGGAGCGCGGGGTGCGGGTGGTGGACGGGCTGCTGACCGGGCTGCACGAGCCGGAGGCCTCGCATCTGCTGATGCTGGAGGCCGTCGCCGGGCGGGCCGCGATCGGCCGCAGCTACGAGGAGGCACTGCAAGGGCTCTACCTGTGGCACGAGTTCGGCGACGTGCATCTCATCCTGCCGGAGGAGGGCCCTCACACAGAGCGTTGCGCCAGCAACTGCCGGTGAGACTCTTACGCGGCCGATGTGAGCCCGCACATAGGGCGCAGGTCACGTACGAAAGTCCGTAGTAGGTAGTGACGTCCCTTTTGAGCGGGACAGACGGTCCTGTCTGTCCCGTTTTGCCCTTCCTGGGTCCACTACCGAGGATCGTACGTCACACCTTTGCCACGCCATTTTGCGGCCGCTAAGAATTGCTCTCGTCGCTCAGCGCCGTGGGTTCAGCCCGCGGCGTTTGTGCAGGAAGCACCCGTGTCCCCTGACGGACAGCGAGCGACCTCCGCGCTATTCGAAGAGGTCCCACTGCCATGCTCAAGAACACCAAGAACCGTCTCAGTCGCACGCTCACCAAGCGCCACAAGATGGCGATAGCCGGCGTCGGTACGCTCGGCGCCGCCGCTCTCGCCCTGTCCGCCGTCCCGGGCAACGCCCAGACGACCACGGCCGACGCCCCCACGGGCAAGGTGGCGTACAGCAGCGAGCAGATCAAGGACGTCAAGCCGAGCGTCACCACCCAGCTCGCCGCTGCCGGTGTGAAGGCCGAGGAGATGTCGGCCAAGCACAAGGCCGCCGTGGCCGCCGCCAAGCACCGCGCCGCCGTGGCCCACGACAAGCACGTGGCCGCCAAGGCCACCGCCGCGAAGAAGGCCGAAGCCGCGCGCAAGGCGAAGGCTGCCGCGAGCCGGGACGCCAAGCGCATCCAGGTCAAGCCGGTCTCCGCCAAGACCTACAAGAACAACCTCGACGGCTGGATCCGCGAGGCGCTGGACATCATGAAGAAGCACGACATCCCGGGCACCTACAACGGCCTGCACAAGAACATCATGCGGGAGTCCTCGGGTAACCCGAACGCGATCAACAACTGGGACATCAACGCCCAGAACGGCGTCCCGTCGATCGGTCTGCTCCAGGTCATCAAGCCGACCTTCGACGCGTACCACGTCCCGGGCACGGCCAAGAGCCAGTACGACCCGGTCGCCAACCTCACCGCCGCCGCCAACTACGCGGCCGACCGGTACGGCTCGATCGACAACGTCAACAGCGCGTACTGAGCGAGGTAGGCGCGGGCCTCTGATCCGTACGCCGAAGGGCGGCACCCTCCTGACGGGTGCCGCCCTTCGGGCGTGGTACGGGGAGGCTACTTACGCATGACCTCGGGCTCGTGGCGGCGCAGGAAGCGGGCCACGAAGATGCCGCAGATCACACCGAGGACGATCAGGGCGAGCATGTCCATGGTCCAGGCACCGACCGTGTGCTCCCACAGGGGGTCGTTGCTGTCGCCCTTGGCGGGCGGGCTGATCTGGTTGAAGTCGAGCGTGGCACCGGCGGCGGCGACCGCCCAGCGCGACGGCATCAGGTACGAGAGCTCGTTGACACCGATGGAGTTGGCCAGAGGGAACAGGCAGCCGGTGAAGACGACCTGGACGATCGCGAACATGACCAGCAGCGGCATGGTCTTCTCGGCGGTCTTCACCAGGGCCGAGATGATCAGGCCGAACATCATCGCGGTGAAGCCCAGTGCCATGATCGGAATACACAGCTCCAGCAGAATCTGGCTGCCGAGAATCAGGCCCTCGTCCGGGATGGTGCGGGTTGAGAAGCCGATGACACCGACCATCAAGCCCTGCAGCACCGTGATCAGGCCGAGCACGAACACCTTGGACATCAGGTACGCGGACCGGGACAGGCCGGTCGCGCGCTCCCGCTCGTAGATGACCCGTTCCTTGATCAGCTCACGGACGGAGTTGGCGGCGCCGGCGAAGCAGGCGCCCACCGCGAGGATCAGCAGGACGGTGAGGGCCGTGCCGTTGGCGACGGGCTTGCCGGTGTTCGGGTTGATCTCCGTGTTGACCAGGAGATCCTTGCCGGAGTCGATGAGCAGGCTCACCGAGCCGAGGACGAGCGGCAGGATCACCGTCAGGGCCAGGAAGCCCTTGTCGGAGGCGATCACCGAGACGTAGCGGCGCACCAGCGTCAGGAACTGCGACAGCCAGCCCTGCGGCTTCGGCGGCCTCATCGCCTGCATGGGGGGCATCTGTACGGACTGCGGAGCAATCGCGTCGATGTCCGCGGCGTACATCTGGTAGTGCTGCGAGCCCTTCCAGCGGCCCGCCCAGTCGTAGTCGCGGTAGTTCTCGAAGGCGGAGAAGACATCGGCCCAGGTGTCGTAGCCGAAGAAGTTCAGCGCCTCCTCGGGCGGGCCGAAGTAGGCGACCGCACCGCCGGGCGCCATCACCAGGAGCTTGTCGCACAGCGCCAGCTCGGCCACCGAGTGCGTGACGACGAGCACCGTACGGCCGTCGTCGGCGAGGCCGCGCAGCAGCTGCATGACGTCGCGGTCCATGCCCGGGTCGAGGCCCGACGTGGGCTCGTCCAGGAAGATCAGCGACGGCTTGGTGAGCAGCTCCAGGGCCACCGAGACGCGCTTGCGCTGGCCGCCGGAGAGGGAGGTGACCTTCTTCTCCTTGTGGATGTCCAGCTTCAGCTCGCGCAGCACCTCGTCGATACGGGCCTCGCGCTCGGCGGCCGTGGTGTCGGCCGGGAAGCGGAGCTTGGCCGCGTACTTGAGGGCCTTCTTGACGGTCAGCTCCTTGTGCAGGATGTCGTCCTGCGGGACCAGACCGATGCGCTGACGCAGCTCGGCGAACTGCTTGTAGAGGTTCCGGTTGTCGTAGAGGACATCGCCCTGGTTGGCGGGCCGGTAGCCGGTGAGCGCCTTGAGCAGGGTCGACTTGCCTGAGCCGGACGGGCCGATGACCGCGACGAGGGACTTCTCCGGGACACCGAAGGAGACGTCCTTGAGGATCTGCTTGCCGCCGTCGACCGTGACGGTCAGGTGGCGCGCGGAGAAGGAGACCTCACCGGTGTCGACGAACTCCTCGAGGCGGTCGCCGACGATCCGGAAGGTCGAGTGACCGACACCGACGATGTCCGCCGGACCCAGCAGCTGCGAGCCGCCCTTGGCGATCGGCTGGCCGTTGACGTACGTGCCGTTGTGGGAGCCGAGGTCGCGGATCTCCATACGGCCGTCGGGCGTCGAGTGGAACTCGGCGTGGTGCCGGGAGACCTGGAGGTCGGAGACGACCAGCTCGTTCTCCAGGGCACGGCCGATACGCATGACGCGGCCGACGGAGAACTGGTGGAACGTGGTGGGGCTGCGGTCGCCGTAGACCGGCGGCGCCCCCGCGCCACCGCCGGGACCCTGCTGCTGCGGGATGTGAGCGGCGGCCTGCTGCGGCTGCTGCTGCCAGCCGGCCTGCTGGGACCCCTGCTGCTGCGGGACATGCTGCGGCGGGGCCTGCTGGGCCCAGCCGGGGTTCGCGGCCTGCGCGGCGTACGGCTGCTGCGGCTGAGCCTGCGGCGAGGCGACGGAGGCCGCGGTGCCGGAGAGGTTCAGACACGGTCCGTCGGTCGCGTTGCCCAGGAACACGGCCGAGCCGCCGCCGATCTCCAGGTGATGGATCCGCTGGCCCTGCACGAACGTGCCGTTGGTGCTGCCGTGGTCCTCGATGACCCAACTGCGGCCGCTCCAGCTGATCGTGGCGTGCCGCCAGGACACTCTGGCGTCGTCGAGCACGATGTCACCCTGCGGATCACGTCCGAGGGTGTAGGGCCTGGACGGGTCGAGCGTCCAGGTCCTTCCATTCAATTCCAGTACGAGTTCCGGCACTCCAGCCCCACTGAGTAGTCCCCCGAGTTACCCCCAACACAGGGAGTCTAGGGATGTCGAACATCGTCGGGAACTATTTCAGGCTCCGCCCCCTGACCGAAAGTCGGGCCTTGTGAGGACCACGCCCACGCGCTTCGAATGGTTCCGTTGACGGGGTTGAAATCAGTCCGGAGAGTGGTAATCCACGCGAGGGGGACATGCGCGGCGAACACCCGCCGCGCCGCGGATCGGGGGGTCTGCCATGAACGCGTCCACGAACGTCGAGAGCGCGAGGCACGGTACACGGCTGCCGTGGGGAGACATTCTGTTGTCCGCGATCGCCGCCGTGAGCTGGGCATTGATCGGGATGGCGGGCACGGCGGCACTCGGACTGCATCTGCTGGAGGCCGACACCGCGGGCTCCCTCGGGCCCATGACAGCGGCGGTGGTGGCCCTTGGGGCGGGTGGTTCTGTCACACCGTCCGGCGATGTGTCCGCTTTCGGGCTGACGGGCGCGGAGGCGTCGACCGCCATCGAGATCACGCCACTCGGGGTGAGCCTGGTCGGCGCGGTGCTCCTGTCGTGGTTCTTCCTACGGTCCCTGCGCGGCGCGGGAGTTGTGATCGCACCGTCCGAACTCCTCGCGCGCGCGGGCGCGGTGGTCGTGCTGTTCGTGGCGACGCTGGGCGGGCTGGCCTGGGCCGGGCACGACGTCATCACGATCGACGGGAGCTCGCTGGGGCTCGACGACCTGCCGGGCGGTGGCGGGGGCGGAGGCGGTCTCGAGATCCCCGGAGTGGGTGACATCGGGGACATCGGCGGGCTGCTGCCCGACCAGATCGGCGACCTCGTCGACGCGCAGGCGGCGGTCGGCTTCACCGTGGACACGGCGCCGACGCTGCTCGGTGGGACGGCCTGGTCCGCGGGCATCCTGCTGATCGCCCTGCTGGCCTCGCGCCGCACCCCGCTGCCCCGCGGCTGGGAGGCTCTGCACCGCGTCGTACGGCCCGCCGCGTCCGCCCTCGTCACGGTGCTGCTGGTGGCCGTGGCAGCCGGGCTCGCGGCGGCGGCGTACGCCGCGATCGGGGACGACCACCCCAAGCGGATCGCCGGCGCGGCCCTGCTCGGCGCCCCCAACGGCGTGTGGCTCGGCATCCCGATCGGCCTGCTCGTGCCGTTCGACGGCCGGGCGACGGGGGCGCTGGTGGGCCTGCTCCCGGATCCTCTGGACGACCTTCTGAACAGCGGCGCCGACCAGTCCGTGACGCTGAGCAGGCTCGCGGAGCTGGACGGCCGGGTGTGGCTGCTGGGAGTCGCGGCGGCGGTGATGATGCTGCTCGCGGGCGTGCTGACGGCCGTGCGGACGCCGGTCGTGGCGGGCGCATTGGCGAGTCCCGGTTCCGGGGACGTACGGAATCCGGGTGCCCTCCGCTTCGCGGGGCGGTGCGCCCTGCGGCTCGGTGGCGCCACGGCGTTGACGCTGCCGTTGCTGGCATGGCTGACGGGGCTGTCCGTGGACGCCTCCCTGTCGGTGCTGGGCTTCGACGCGTTCGGCGCCGGGGTGCGGTTGCAGGGGAACCTCGGTGTGGCGCCGCTGCTGGGGGCGGCTTGGGGCGCGGGGGCGGGCGGCGTGGGAGCGCTCATGGCCCGGGCGACGGGGGCGGCCGGGCAACGGGCCGCGCCGCTTGCCCGGGGGGTGGTGGGGGGCGCGGTGCCGGGTGGGACCGGAGTGGCCGCGCCGTGGAGTACGGCGAGTTCGGCGGCCGAGGGTTCCGGGGTTTCGTCGGACGCGAGCCCGTCCGGGCCCTACACCCCTGGCACGCCGTACCGGCCGCCCAACCCGGGGACGAACCCGTATCTGCGGGTGCCGGACCAGTTGCGCGAACCGGAGGACGCGCGGCCGCCGGGCGCGGCGCCGCCTGCAGGGGGCGCGCGGGCGGCCGGCGACGCGCCGGGACCTGATGCGCGGTGGGGGCGCGGTGGTGTGCGGCGCCCTGGTGACCCGCCGGTCGGCGAGCCGCCCGCTGGTGAGCCGCCGTCCGCCGGTGACGACGACGTGTACGGGGCGCCCACGGTCGTACGGCCGATTGCGCCGCCCCCTAGGTCGCCCCGGCCTCCGCGGCGGCGTGGAGACGGGCCGTCGTCCGGAGGAGCCGACGGGCCGCCCCCTCCGCCACCGCCTCCTCCCCCGCCGCCCCCGGGGAAGCCGAAGGGGCGCTCGTGAGCCGTGCGCCGGGGCGGGTCTCGGGGTGATCCGAGTGCTCGGGGGCGGCTGCCGGTTCGTGACCGCGGGTCCGCTGTGGCTGATCGCGCAGTTCCCCGCGCCCCTTTGGGGAGCGACCCCACCCACAGGTGCCACTGGGGTGATGCACAGGCAAGGGTGCGCCCGTGGCCGTGACGTAAGGCTCGCGCCACCCCGTCGACACCCAGTGTTCCGTGTCCGCTAGACGGACCTCAGGGGCGGCAGGCACTCGGTGCCGGATACGGTGGAAGCACCATGAGCGCTTCTCAGACCTCTGACATCCCCACCCTTCTCGTCAAGATCTTCGGGAAGGACAGGCCGGGAATCACGGCCGGACTCTTCGACACGCTGGCCGCCTACTCCGTCGACGTGGTCGACATCGAGCAGGTCGTCACCCGTGGCCGGATCACGCTGTGCGCGCTCGTGACGCAGCCTCCGGCCGGGATGGAGGGGGACCTGAGGGCGACCGTCCACAGCTGGGCCGATTCGCTGAAGATGCAGGCGGAGATCATCTCCGGCCTGGGCGACAACCGGCCGCGTGGCCTCGGGCGCTCCCTGGTGACGGTGCTCGGCCACCCGCTGACCGCGGAGGCGGCGGCGTCGATCGCCTCCCGGATCACCAAGTCGGGCGGCAACATCGACCGTATCTTCCGGCTGGCCAAGTACCCCGTGACGGCGGTGGAGTTCGCGGTGTCCGGCGTGGAGACCGAGCCGCTGCGCACCGCCCTGGTGACCCACGCGGCGGCACTGGGTGTCGACATCGCGGTCGTCGCGGCGGGTCTGCACCGGCGTGCGCAGCGTCTGGTCGTCATGGATGTGGACTCGACCCTCATCCAGGACGAGGTGATCGAGCTCTTCGCGGCGCACGCCGGCTGCGAGGACAAGGTGGCCGAGGTGACGGCGGCCGCGATGCGCGGGGAGCTGGACTTCGAGCAGTCGCTGCACGCGCGCGTGGCGCTGCTGAAGGGGCTGGACGCCTCAGTGGTGGAGAAGGTGCGCACCGAGGTGCGGCTGACGCCGGGCGCGCGCACCCTGATCCGTACGCTGAAGCGGCTCGGCTATCAAGTAGGGGTCGTCTCGGGTGGGTTCACGCAGGTCACGGATGATCTGAAGGAGCGGCTCGGGCTCGACTTCGCCCAGGCGAACACCCTGGAGATCGTCGACGGGCAGCTGACGGGCCGGGTCACCGGCGAGATCGTGGACCGGGCCGGCAAGGCGCGGCTGCTGCGCCGGTTCGCCGCCGAGGCGGGGGTACCGCTGTCTCAGACGGTCGCGATCGGTGACGGTGCCAACGACCTGGACATGCTGAACGCGGCCGGCCTGGGCGTCGCCTTCAATGCCAAGCCGATGGTCCGGGAGGCCGCGCACACGGCGGTGAACGTGCCGTTCCTCGACACGGTCCTGTATCTGCTGGGCGTCACCCGCGAAGAGGTCGAGGCCGCGGACATGCACGACGACGAGGTCTGACGACCCGCGCGCGATGCCTCACATGCGCAGGGGCCCGGCACCGCGACGGTGCCGGGCCCCTGCGCGTGGGTCGGTCACTCGGAGGGTGCCCAGTAGTCGACCAGCGTGGCCACGCCGGGCTCCAGGGTCTTCCAGCTGCCGCTGAAGGACAGGACGGCGAAAGCGGCGGTCGGGAAGCCCCGGCGGCTCATCCGGTCGCGCGGATCGGTCTCGGCCGAACCGGAGAGGATCTCGGCGAGGCCCTGCACGCCCGGGTTGTGGCCGATCAGCAGGACGTTCTGCGCGTCGTCGGGCGTTTCGTTGAGCACAGCAATCAGTTCGCCGGGCGAAGCCTCGTACACCCGCTCTTCGTAGACGGTTTTCGGCCGGTGCGGGAACTCATGGACGGCGAGCTTCCAGGTCTCCCGGGTCCGGGTCGCGGTGGAGCACAGGGCCAGGTCGAAGGGGATGTCGGTGTCGGCCAGCCTGCGGCCGGCCTCTGCCGCGTCCATTCGGCCCCGGTCGGCGAGCGGCCGCTCGTGGTCGTTCACCTGTGGCCAGTCGGCTTTCGCATGCCGGAAGAGGACAATCCTGCGGGATTCTGCGACGCTCATGAGATCCAGCTTCGCATGAAACAGGCCACGGGGCGCAGGGAGTTGACGGGCGGCTTCGGCGGTGCTCAGCGCGTGATCAGCTGCATGATGCGCTCGAGGAGCTGGCTGATCGCGGGCTCGGCGGTCGCGGCATGCGCGTCGGACGGGTCGAGAATCAGCATCAGCAGCGTGATGAAGGCGAGCGTCGGCAGGGCGAGGGCCCACCAGGGGAGCCGGATGTCGGCACGGCCCGTGGACGCCGGGTGGGGCGGGGTGTGCGTGCGGGCCGACATGTCGCCTCCGTGAGTCTTCGAGTGGTCCGTGACCGTCTCTCGCGGTCACACTTCGAAGTTACGGACTCCGCGACTCTCAACCCATCCGGTGATCCACCCAGTTGACCCTGACACTCACCCCCTAGGGGATGGTGGTGCTATCCCCACCATCGCCGGGCCGCGGTGCGTCGAGGGACGTCCGGGACGAGGCGCGCGTCAGGGCGAGGCGATCGTCGCGACGACGGCGATGATCACGAAGATGGCGAAGAACGTGCCGAAGACGAGCAGCAGCTTCTTCTGGCCGTTGCGGGGGTTCGGGTCGAGCACTGGCATACGGCAAGTCTCGCACCCGCGGGCCGGGGCGGGTCCGCCGGGGTGACGCTCAGCGGGCCGCCTCGTCCTCGACCGTGCGGTTGCGTCCCGCCAGGACCCCCACCGCCATCTGCGGGATCATCAGGCCGGCCATGAGCGCGATCGGGAGCCCCCAGCCACCGCTGTGCTGGTAGAGCACACCGACCAGGAGCGGGCCGGGGATCGAGATCAGATAGCCGGTGCTCTGCGCGAAGCCCGACAGCTGGGCCACTCCCGCACTGCTCCTGGCCCGCATGCCGACCATGGTGAGGGCAAGCGGGAACGAACAGTTGGAGACGCCGAGCAGCAGCGCCCAGACCCAGGCTCCGGCGACCGGCGCGAGATACAGACCGGCGTACCCGACGAGGCCGCAGGCGCCCAGCGCGAGCACGATCGGCCCCTGGTGGGGCAACCTGGTGGCGAGACGCGGGATGACGAAGGCCAGCGGCACGCCCATCACCATCGTGAGGGCGAGCAGCAGCCCCGCCGTGCCGGCGTGTACACCGGCGTCCCGGAAGATCTGCGCCATCCAGCCCATCGTGATGTAGGCGCCGGTGGCCTGGAGCCCGAAGTAGACGGCGAGGGCCCACGCGGTGCGGCTCCGGGTGATCCGCAGCTGGGGTGCGCTCACGCGCGCGTGGTTCTCCGGCGCGGCGGACGCCGCCCCCCGGTCCCGTACGAAGGGAATCCACGGCAGTACGGCCACCGCCGCGAGCGCCGCCCACACCGTGAGCCCGGTCTGCCAATTTCCGCCCAGCGCCTCGGTCATGGGCACCGTCACCGCCGCGGCGGACGCGGTGCCGAGGGCGAGGGCCATCGAGTACAGGCCGGTCATGGAGCCGACCCGGTCCGGGAACCAGCGCTTGACGATGACCGGCATCAGGACGTTGCTGACGGCGATGCCCATGAGGGCGAGGGCGCTGGCGGCCAGGAAGCCGCCCGTGCTGCCCACGTACGGGCGCAGGAGCAGGCCGGCGGTGATGGCGACCATGCCCGCGCACACCACCGCGCCGGGGCCGAAGCGGCGGGCGAGCCGGGGCGCCATGACGCCGAAGACTGCGAAGCAGAGCGGGGGCACGGAGGTGAGCAGTCCGGCCACGCTGCCGCTCATGCCGAGCCCGTCGCGGACCTCTTCGAGGAGGGCGCCGAGGCTGGTGATGGCGGGGCGCAGGTTCAGCGCGGTCAGCACGATGCCGAGCACGACCAGCCGTACCGTCCACGTGCCGGTCCACGCGCGCGTGGCGGGCTCCGTCGTGGTGGGTGCCTGCGGGGTGCGTATTCGCGTGGACGTCGCCGTCCGGTTTTCCTCACGTGCCATGCGGCCCATCATAGAATCATGGGATGATTGGTTGTCCACCCCTGGGCCACCCGGCCCCGGCCCTACCGTGCGAAGGTGTGCCATGCCCCTGAGCAACCCCCGTCGTTCGGCACTGTCCGAGCAGGTCATCGCCGCGCTGCGGAACCAGATCACCTCGGGCGAATGGCCGGTCGGCACCCGCATCCCGACCGAGCCCGAGCTGGTCGAGCAGCTCGGTGTGGCCCGCAACACGGTCCGTGAGGCGGTCCGCGCCCTCGCGCACAACGGCCTGCTGGACATCCGCCAGGGCTCCGGCACCTATGTGGTGGCCACCAGCGAACTGGCCGGCGTGATGCACCGCCGCTTCGCCGACGCCGACCCCCGGCACATCGCCGAGCTGCGCTCAACCCTGGAGTCGGGCGCCGCGCAGCTGGCCGCCGAGCGGCGCACCGAGAAGGACCTCAAGCAGCTGGACGCGCTGCTGGCGCGGCGTGAGGAGGCCTGGGAGTCGGGCGACACGGAGGCGTTCGTGGCGGCCGACGCCACCTTCCACCTGGCGGTGGTCGCGGCCTCCCACAACGACGCGATGATCGCGATGTACGCGGACCTGGGCGAGGTCCTGCGGGACTGGCTGCGCGACGACGTCGGCGCGGAGCTGACGCCGGAGTCGTACCTGGACCACGCGCGGCTGGTCGACGCGATCCACGCGGGCGACGCGTCGGCGGCCGGGTCAGAGGCGGCGGGCTATCCGTTCCACTGCCGTCCGGGGCGCTTCAGCGCTCCTGCCGGTGGCTGACCCACGCCGAGCCGACCTCTTTCCAGCAGCGCCCGGTCAGCCGCACGGTCTGCGCGGGCTCGGCGTCCACCGGGGAGCCGTCGCTGTCGATGTCCCACCAGCGGACGCACTCCACGTGCAGGCTCACACGGTCGGTCTCCGGGTAGGGGTTGTGGCAGTACGCGGTCACATGGGAGCCGGTGACGCTCACCCGGCAGGCGGCGCCGAACGGCTCCCAGGGCTCCGCTTCCGCTCTCGCGGCGTGCACACGTGCGTGCGCGTGGGCCATCGCCTCGTACGAAAGAGGCACTACGAGAGCGACGGCAACGGTCGTCGAGGCCAGGCGGCGGGACAAGCGCACAACGGGACCTCCTCGGCCGTACGGGGGAGGGGCTCGCGTGATGAACGCGTACTCCAGACTGCGCTGTCACAGGCCTCCCCCGCCTCGCCGGATGGGCCGAACGGGTGACGCCCCGCTCCCCCGCGCACGGCGGGAGAACGGGGCGTCGACGGCGTACCGGAGATCAGGCGCCGATGGCGTGCAGGCCGCCGTCCACGTGGACGATCTCGCCGGTGGTCTTCGGGAACCAGTCGCTCAGCAGGGCGACGACGCCCTTGCCGGCCGGCTCCGGGTCCTCCAGCTTCCACTCCAGCGGAGAGCGGCTGTCCCACACGGACGCCAGCTCGGCGAAGCCGGGGATGGACTTCGCGGCCATGGAGCCGATCGGACCGGCCGAGATCAGGTTGCAGCGGATGTCGTGCTTGCCGAGGTCACGCGCCATGTAGCGGTTCGTGGCCTCCAGGGCGGCCTTGGCCGGGCCCATCCAGTCGTACTGCGGCCAGGCGAACTGCGCGTCGAAGGTGAGGCCGACGACGGATCCGCCCTCGGTCATCAGCGGCAGCAGCGCCATGGTCAGCGACTTCAGGGAGAAGGCGGAGACATGCATGGCGGTCGCCACGGACTCGAACGGCGTGTTCAGGAAGTTGCCGCCGAGCGCGTCCTGGGGCGCGAAGCCGATGGAGTGCACGACCCCGTCGAGCTTGTCGCCCAGGTGCTCACGCACCTGGCTCTCCAGGCGGGCGAGGTGCTCGTCGTTGGAGACGTCGAGCTCCAGGACCTTGACCTTCTCCGGCTGGGGGAGCTTCTTCGCGATGCGCTCCGTGAGCGTCGGACGCGGCCAGGCGGTGAGGATGATCTCCGCGCCCTGCTCCTGGGCCAGCTTCGCGGTGTGGAAGGCGATGGAGGATTCCATCAGCACACCGGTGATGAGGATCTTCTTGCCCTCGAGGATTCCAGCCATGGTGATCAGTGACCCATTCCCAGTCCGCCGTCAACGGGAATGACGGCTCCAGTGATGTACGAGGCGTCGTCCGACGCGAGGAACCGCACCGCGGCGGCGATCTCGTCCGGCTGCGCGTACCGGCCGAGCGGGACCTGCGTCACGATGTTCGCGCGCTGCTCGTCGGTGAGCACCTTGGTCATGTCGGTGTCGACGAAGCCGGGCGCGACGACGTTGAAGGTGATGTTGCGCGAGCCCAGCTCACGGGCGAGGGAGCGCGCGAAGCCGACCAGGCCGGCCTTGGAGGCGGCGTAGTTGGCCTGACCGGGACCGCCGTACAGTCCGACGACCGACGAGATGAGCACCACGCGGCCCTTCTTGGCGCGCAGCATGCCGCGGTTGGCACGCTTGACCACGCGGAAGGTGCCGGTGAGGTTGGTGTCGACGACCGAGGTGAAGTCCTCCTCGGACATGCGCATCAGGAGCTGGTCCTTGGTGATGCCGGCGTTGGCGATCAGAACCTCGACCGGGCCGTGCTCGGCCTCGATCTCCTTGTAGGCCTGCTCCACCTGCTCGGTGTCGGTGATGTCGCACTTGACGGCCAGGAAGCCGGCCGGCGGCTCTCCCGAGCGGTACGTGATCGCGACCTTGTCGCCGGCGTCGGCGAAAGCTCGGGCGATGGCGAGGCCGATGCCCCGGTTGCCTCCGGTGACGAGAACCGAGCGGCTCAACGGATCACCCTTTCGATTGGGGTCTGAACACACCCGCCCGAACACTGGATGGCAGGCGGCTTCTCCGAAAACCTATCGGGCCGGTCGTGCCGGGGGACATTCGGGCACCGACAGTGGCTTACGGGTGTCACTGTCGGGTCCCTACAGAAAGTTGCGCACTCCAGCCGGAAACGTGTGGTCCGTGGGCCCGGCCGCGCGACATGATCGGTGCCGACAGGCCACGACAGCAGGGAGACCTCCGTGCCCCATACGATCGATGAAGCCTTCACGGCGCTTCCGCTACGCGCCCTGGCCGACGCGGCGCTGGCCCGCGCGCGTGCGCTGGGCGCCGAGCACGCGGACTTCCGGTTCGAGCGGGTGCGCAGCGCGTCCTGGCGGCTGCGGGACGCCAAGCTCGCCGGTTCGTCGGACACCACCGACCTCGGGTACGCGGTGCGGGTCGTGCACGGCGGCACCTGGGGGTTCGCGTCCGGGGTGGACCTGACGCTGGACGCCGCCGCCAAGGTCGCCTCGCAGGCCGTGGCGATGGCGAAGCTGTCCGCCCAGGTGATCAAGGCCGCCGGGTCGGACGAGCGGGTGGAGCTCGCCGCCGAGCCCGTGCACACCGACCGGACGTGGATCTCGTCGTACGAGATCGATCCGTTCACCGTGCCCGACGAGGAGAAGTCGGGGCTGCTCGCGGACTGGAGCGCGCGGCTGCTGGCGGCGGACGGGGTCAACCACGTCGACGCCTCGCTGCTCACGGTCCACGAGAACAAGTTCTACGCGGACACCGCCGGGACCGTGACCACTCAGCAGCGGGTCCGGCTGCACCCGCAGCTGACGGCCGTGTCGGTGGACGAGTCGACCGGCGAGTTCGACTCCATGCGCACCATCGCGCCGCCCGTGGGACGCGGCTGGGAGTACCTGACGGGCACCGGCTGGGACTGGGCCGACGAGCTCGCGCGCATCCCCGAGCTGCTCGCCGAGAAGATGCGGGCGCCGAGCGTAGAGCCGGGACCGTACGACCTCGTCGTCGACCCCTCCAACCTGTGGCTGACCATCCACGAGTCCATCGGCCACGCCACCGAACTGGACCGCGCCCTCGGCTACGAGGCCGCCTACGCCGGCACCTCCTTCGCCACCTTCGACCAGCTCGGCAAGCTCCGGTACGGCTCCGACCTGATGAACGTCACCGGTGACCGCACCGCCGAACACGGCCTCGCGACCATCGGATACGACGACGAGGGCGTCGAGGGCCAGTCCTGGGAACTGGTGAGGAGCGGCACCCTCGTCGGCTACCAGCTGGACCGGCGGATCGCGAAGCTGACCGGGTTCGAGCGGTCCAACGGGTGCGCGTTCGCCGACTCCCCCGGCCATGTGCCGGTGCAGCGCATGGCCAACGTGTCGCTGCAGCCGGATCCGGCCGGGATGTCGACGGAGGATCTGATCGGCGGCGTCGACCGGGGCATCTACGTGGTCGGCGACCGGTCCTGGTCGATCGACATGCAGCGCTACAACTTCCAGTTCACCGGGCAGCGGTTCTTCAGGATCGAGAACGGGCGGATCACCGGCCAGCTGCGGGACGTGGCCTACCAGGCGACGACCACGGACTTCTGGGGCTCCATGGCCGCCGTGGGCGGTCCGCAGACGTATGTCCTGGGCGGCGCCTTCAACTGCGGCAAGGCGCAGCCGGGGCAGGTCGCGGCGGTCTCGCACGGCTGTCCGTCGGCCCTCTTCAAGGGAGTCAACATTCTCAACACCACGCAGGAGGCCGGTCGATGAGCGCCCGTACCAAGAAGCCGCACGAGATCGTCGAGCGGGCCCTGGAGCTGTCGCAGGCCGACGGATGCGTCGTCATCGCCGACGAGCAGTCGACCGCCAATCTGCGCTGGGCCGGCAACGCGCTGACCACGAACGGCGTCACGCGCGGGCGAACGCTCACCGTCGTCGCGACCGTGGACGGCAAGGAGGGCACCGCCTCCGGGGTCGTGTCGCGGTCGGCCGTGACGGTGGACGAGCTGGAGTCGCTGGTGCGGGCCGCCGAGGCCGCCGCGCGCGCCGCCGGGCCCGCCGAGGACGCACAGCCGCTGGTGACGGAGGTACCGGCGTCGCCCGACTTCGCGGACGTGCCGGCCGAGACGTCGTCCACGGTGTTCGCCGACTTCGCCCCGGCGCTCGGTGAGGCGTTCGCACGCGCGCGTGCGGGCGGCCGGGAGCTGTACGGCTTCGCCAACCACGAGATGGTGTCGACGTACGTGGGCACGTCCACCGGGCTGCGGCTGCGGCACGACCAGCCGAACGGCACGCTGGAGCTGAACGCCAAGTCCCCGGACCGTACCCGCTCGGCGTGGGCGGGGCGCTCCACGCGGGACTTCAAGGACGTGGACCCCACGGCGCTGGACGCCGAGCTGGCCGTACGCCTCGGCTGGGCCGAGCGGCGCCTGGAACTGCCGGCGGGCCGGTACGAGACGCTGCTGCCGCCGACCGCCGTGGCCGACCTGCTGATCTACCAGTTCTGGTCGGCTTCGGGGCGGGACGCGGTCGAGGGCCGGACGGTGTTCTCCAAGCCGGGTGGGAAGACGCGCGTCGGCGAAAGGCTGAGCGAGCTGCCGCTGACCCTGCGCAGCGACCCGAACGAGCCGGGTCTGGAGTCCGCGCCCTTCGTGATCGCCCACTCCTCCGGGGGCGATCAGTCGGTGTTCGACAACGGGCTGCCGCTCGGCGCCACCGAGTGGGTGCGCGCGGGCGAGCTGAAGCACCTCACGACCAGCCGGCACAGCGCGGGCCTGACCGGTCTGCCGGTGGCGCCGGCCGTCGACAACCTGATCCTGGACGGCGGCGAGGACCGCTCGCTCGAGGAGATGGTCGCGAACACCGAACGCGGGCTGCTGCTGACCTGCCTGTGGTACATCCGCGAGGTCGACCCGGCGACGCTGCTGCTCACCGGCCTGACCCGGGACGGGGTGTACCTCGTCGAGAACGGCGAGGTGACGGGCGAGGTGAACAACTTCCGGTTCAACGAGTCGCCGGTGGGTCTGCTGGGGCGGGCGACGGAGGCGGGGCGCACGGAGAAGACCCTGCCCAGGGAGTGGGGCGACTGGTTCACCAGGGCGGCGATGCCGGCGCTGCGCGTCCCCGATTTCAACATGAGCTCTGTCAGTCAGGGCGTATAACCTCGTACTCGGCTGTCACCCGACTGCCCGAGATCATCAAGGAGACACGAGAACCGTGACGGACATCGTCGACGAGCTGAAGTGGCGCGGCGTGATCGCCCTGTCCACTGACGAGGACGCATTGCGCAAGGCGCTCGCGGACGGTCCCGTCACGTTCTATTGCGGTTTCGACCCGACCGCGGCCAGCCTGCACGTCGGTCACCTGGTCCAGGTGCTCACCATGCGCCGCCTCCAGCAGGCGGGCCTGCGCCCGCTGGCGCTGGTCGGCGGCGCGACGGGCCAGATCGGCGACCCGCGCCCGACGGCCGAGCGCACGCTGAACGACCCGGAGACGGTCGCGAACTGGGTGAACCGCCTGCGCGCCCAGATCGAGCCCTTCCTCTCCTTCGAGGGCGACAACGCCGCGACGATGGTGAACAACCTGGACTGGACGGCCGGCCTGTCGGCCATCGAGTTCCTGCGGGACATCGGCAAGCACTTCCGCGTCAACAAGATGCTGACCAAGGACTCGGTCGCCCGCCGGCTCCAGTCCGAGGAGGGCATCAGCTACACGGAGTTCAGCTACCAGCTGCTCCAGGGCATGGACTTCCTGGAGCTGTACCGGCGGCACGACTGCACGCTTCAGCAGGGCGGCAGCGACCAGTGGGGCAACCTCACGGCCGGTCTGGACCTGATCCACAGGCTGGAGCCGCACGCCCATGTGCACGCTCTGGCGACGCCGCTGATGACCAAGGCGGACGGCACCAAGTTCGGCAAGACCGAGGGCGGCGCCATCTGGCTCGACCCGGAGATGACGACGCCGTACGCGTTCTACCAGTTCTGGCTGAACGCGGACGACCGGGACATCTCCACCTACATGCGGATCCTGTCCTTCAAGTCCCGTGCGGAGCTGGAGGAGCTGGAGAAGCAGACCGAGGAGCGTCCGCAGGCCCGTGCCGCGCAGCGTGCGCTGGCCGAGGAACTGACGACGCTGGTGCACGGCGCCGATCAGACGGCCGCCGTGATCGCCGCGTCCAAGGCCCTCTTCGGCCAGGGCGAGCTGACGGAGCTGGACGACCGGACGCTGGCCGCGGCGCTCTCCGAGGTGCCGCACATCCAGGTCGAGCAGCTCGGCCCGGTCGTCGACCTCTTCGCCGAGGTCGGCCTCGTGGCCAGCAAGTCCGCCGCGCGGCGCACCGTGAAGGAGGGCGGGGCCTACGTGAACAACGTCAAGGTCGCCGGCGAGGACGCGGTGCCTTCGAAGGAGGACCTGCTGCACGGGCGGTGGCTGGTGCTGCGGCGCGGGAAGAAGAACCTGGCGGCGGTCGAGGTCACCGGGGTCTGAGCGGACGTACGCACAGCGATGGGGCGGCCTCCCGGAAGGGGAGGCCGCCCCATCGGCATGATCACACTCAGGTCTGCTGCTTGCGCTTGCCCAGCGTCGCCACGTACAGCATGTCGCCCAGGTACACGATGATCACCGCGGCGACAACCTGGAACAGGTGCCGCCACCAGTCGATCCCGCTGGTCGACTCGACGCCGAACCCACGGGCGACGGCGTTGCCGACGACGGCGCCGAGGATGCCGAAGATGGTGGTCAGCCAGAGGGGGCTGTGCTGTTTGCCCGGGATCAGCAGCTTCGCGATCAGACCCAGCACGAATCCCACGATGATGGCCCACAACCATCCCATTGCTGCCTCCTCGTACGGCTCGGGGTGAGCAGTACGCCCAGTCTTGGTCCGGCCCTGGTACGCCGCATGCCGGGTACCGCCGTACGCGTTACGGCTGTCGGTGTTCCTCCAGGTGACAGGTGCCCCGGTCTCGTAGGCGGCGCAGGCGAGGCGTACCGTGGGAGGTGTCCCGGCCCGGGTCCCCCACCGGGGGTGGACGGGTACGGGCACGGGGAGAGTCCGATGCGGGCGGATGGTGGAATGTGATGCGGAAGCTGCATACGAGCGGCAACACCGAGGTGTTCCGGATCACCGGGGCCCGGGCGGGTCTCCAGGACGATGTACGCGCCCGGCAGCGCCGGTACATCATCTCGATGTCGGTCCGCACGGTGTCGGTGATCCTCGCGGCCTCACTGTGGAACGTCGAACGGCACGTCGCGATCGTGGCGTTGGTGCTCGGCGCGGTCCTGCCGTACATCGCGGTGGTGATCGCCAACGCGGGGCGGGAGAATGCGCCAGGTCTGCCGTCCACCTTCGTGACCGCGCCGATGCGGCCGATGATCACGCCGCCGCGGACGAATGACGGTTTCGCGGAATCGGTCCCGGAAGATGTCGTGGGCGACTCCGCGCCGGGGACACAGAGCAAACCCCACGACGGGACGTGATCCTGCGGACCCCTTCCCTCCGGAAGCCGAGTCCAAGCCAAGCTCAGGAAAAGCTCAGATCAATAGTGTTGTTCCGGTGCCGGGCAACGGGTTACCCGTGACATACTTCGTAGGCGCTCCGCATCCCCCGTCGGAGCGACAGACCGACGCCGGGCAGCTCCCCCCGTGGCTGCTCGGCGTCGCCTTTTGTGCGCGAATCTGTGAGACGAATCTGTGAGTGACGAGACCCCGATCTGCTCCGCCAAGGGGTGCCGTGCCGACGCCGTGTGGGTGCTGGCGTGGAACAACCCGAAGATTCACACGCCGGAGCGGCGCAAGACGTGGCTCGCCTGTGAGGAGCACCGCGAGCATCTGTCGCAGTTCCTCGGGGTGCGGGGGTTCTTGAAGGACGTGGTCCTGCTCGCCGAGTGGGAAGAGGTCCCGTCAGCCACCGATGGCTGACATCGGCCGGTCCGGCTGCACGAACGACGGGTCGTCCAGGCCCGCTCCCGCCTTCTTGCCCCACATCGCCAGCCGCCAGATACGGGCGATCTCCTCGTCGGGGGCGTCGGAGCGCAGCGCCGCTCGCAGGTCCGTCTCCTCCCTGGCGAACAGGCAGGTGCGGACCTGACCGTCGGCCGTCAGGCGGGTGCGGTCGCAGGCCGAGCAGAACGGGCGGGTGACGGAGGCGATGACGCCCACCACGTGCGGTCCGCCGTCGACGAGCCAGCGCTCCGCCGGGGCCGAGCCGCGCTTCGCCTCGCCCTCGGGGGTCAGCTCGAAGCGGGTGCGCAGGGACGTCAGGATGTCCCCGGCGGTGATCATGCCGTCGCGCTTCCAGCCGTGCTGGGCGTCCAGGGGCATCTGCTCGATGAAGCGCAGTTCGTAGTCGTGCTCCACCGCCCAGGCCAGCAGGTCGGGGGCCTCGCCGCCGTTCAGGCCCGGCATCAGGACCGAGTTGACCTTGACGGGGGTCAGGCCCTCCTCGCGGGCGGCGTGCAGGCCCTCGATGACGTCCTTGTGGCGGTCGCGGCGGGTCAGGGTCTTGAAGACGTCCGGGCGGAGGGTGTCCAGGGAGACGTTGACCCGGTCCAGGCCTGCGGTCTTCAGGGCGGCGGCGGTGCGCTTGAGGCCGATGCCGTTGGTGGTCAGCGACATCTGTGGGCGGGGCTCCAGGGCCCCGACCCGCTCGACTATGCCGACCAGTCCGGGGCGCAGCAGGGGCTCGCCGCCGGTGAAGCGGACTTCCTCGATGCCGAGAGAGGTGACGGCGATGTCGATCAGGCGGACGATCTCGTCGTCCGTGAGCAGGTCGGGCTTGGCCAGCCACTGCAGGCCCTCCTCGGGCATGCAGTAGGTGCACCGCAGGTTGCAGCGGTCGGTCAGCGAAACCCTCAGGTCGGTGGCCACTCGGCCGTAGGTGTCGATGAGCACGTGGGCCCCCTCCCTCGTCACGACCAGATTCAACTTCCTTCACCTGCGAGCCTACGTGACCGCACCGACAGCGACACCGGCCCGATCCCACGACGTACGACGCGGCCGCGTCGTAGGGATCTACGACGCGGCCGCTCGCAAGGCGCTCCCGGAGGGCTCGCTAGTGGGCGCCGGTGCCGGTCAGGGACCGGACCTCCAGCTCCGCGTACTTGCCGGCGTCGGGCTCCTCCTTGGACAGGACCGTGCCGAGCCAGCCCATGAGGAAGCCGAACGGGATGGAGATGATGCCCGGGTTCTTCAGCGGGAACCAGGCGAAGTCGACCTCGGGGAACATCGCCTTGGGGTCGCCGGAGACGACGGGCGAGAACAGCACCAGGCCGACGGCGACGATCAGACCGCCGTAGATCGACCACAGCGCGCCCTGGGTGGTGAACCGCTTCCAGAACAGGCTGTAGAGGATCGTCGGCAGGTTGGCGGAGGCCGCGACCGCGAAGGCCAGGGCGACCAGGCCGGCGACGTTCAGGTCGCGGGCGAGGGCGCCGAGCAGGATGGAGACGGCGCCGATGCCGATGGTGGCCAGGCGGGCGGCCCGGATCTCCTCCTTCTCGGTGGCCTGGCCCTTCTTGATCACGTTCGCGTAGATGTCGTGGGCGAACGACGAGGACGAGGCCAGGGTCAGGCCCGCGACGACCGCGAGGATGGTCGCGAAGGCCACCGCCGAGATGGTGGCGAGCAGGATCGCGCCCCAGGCCGAGTCCACGCCGCCGAGATGCAGGGCGAGCAGTGGTGCGGCCGTGTTGCCTGATGGGTTGGACGCGATGATCTCGTCCTGCGAGATGAGCGCGGCGGCGCCGAAGCCGAGGGCGATGGTCATCAGGTAGAAGCCGCCGATGATGCCGATGGCCCAGTTCACGGACTTACGGGCGGCCTTGGCGTTGGGCACCGTGTAGAAGCGGATCAGGATGTGCGGCAGGCCGGCCGTGCCGAGGACCAGGGCGATGCCGAGGGAGATGAAGTCCAGCTTGGAGGTGCCGGTGGCGCCGTACTGCAGGCCGGGCTCCAGGAAGGCGGCGCCCTTGCCGCTGTTCTCGGCGGCCTTGCCCAGCAGGTCCGAGATGTTGAAGTTGAACTTCAGCAGCACCAGGAACGTAATCAGGATCGTGCCACCGATCAGAAGCACGGCCTTGACCATCTGGACCCAGGTGGTGCCCTTCATGCCGCCGATGGAGACGTACACGATCATCAGGACGCCGACGAGACCGACGATGAGGATCTTGCCCGCGTCGGAGGTGATGCCGAGCAGCAGCGAGACCAGGACACCGGCACCGGCCATCTGGGCCAGCAGGTAGAAGATCGACACGACGATCGTGGAGGTGCCGGCCGCCGTGCGCACCGGACGCTGGCGCATGCGGTAGGCGAGGACGTCACCCATCGTGTAGCGGCCGGAGTTCCTGAGCGGTTCGGCCACCAGGAGCAGCGCGACCAGCCAGGCGACCAGGAAGCCGATGGAGTACAGGAAACCGTCGTAGCCGAAGAGGGCGATGGCGCCCGCGATGCCGAGGAAGGACGCGGCGGACATGTAGTCGCCGGAGACGGCGAGGCCGTTCTGGAAGGCGCTGAACGACCGTCCGCCCGCATAGAAGTCGGCGGCGTCCTTGGTCTGGCGGCCCGCCCACACGGTGATGAAAAGGGTCGCGACCACGAAGAGCGCGAACAGGGTGATGATCAGCGGCCGGTGCTCGCTGGCCTCGTTGGCCGCAAGGGTCATCGCGGGGCTCATGCGCCGCCCTCCATACGGGTCTTGATGGCCTCGGCCTTGGGGTCGAGCTTGGCGCTTGCGTGCCGCGCGTACCACCAGGCGATGAGGAACGTGGTGACGAACTGGGCGATACCGAAGACGAACGCGATGTTGATGTTGCCGAACAGCTTGGTGCCCATGAAGTCGCCCGCGTAGTTGGACAGCAGGACGTACAGCAGGTACCAGGCGATGAAGGCGACGGTCAGCGGAAAGGCGAAGGAGCGGTAGGAGCGGCGCAGTTCACCGAACTCCGCGCTCTCGTGCACCTCGACGAACTCCTCGGTGGAAGGGAGTTTGTGTTGCTCTTTCGAGGGGGGCGGTGCGTCGGTGGCCACGGAGTCTCCTCGCGTTGCGGGCGCTGTTGCGACGGTGGACGGGGACGGTTCGGGGATCGGGGACGGATCAGGAGTGGGGGACGGGTCGGGTACGGGCATGACGGCTGTTCCTCGCAGTGACGCGGATCACTTGAACCGGCTGGCGATGCTAGGGCCCCGGCGCGTGATCCAACAGGGGGCTCGATCGTGCTCGCGCCTCCTGTCCAAGGTCACGGCGCCACGCGAGGACCGGTTCAACTCCCCGCACTTCTTTCCGAAGTCGATCGGTCGGATTGCTGGCCAGCAGGTTCGGGGATAGCTTCGCCTCTGCACCACTCGTCATGTACCTGCCTGAGCGCCAACCGGTGTCTCGGGTGGTCTCGTTCCGGATGATGTGGAGATCCCATGGCTCATCTGCGGTCCAGACGCCGACTCGGCCTCGCCGCCCCGCTCGCCCTGTCCCTGACGGCTTCGCTCGGCTTCCTGCCGACGGCGGCATCGGCCGCGGCCGCGCCTCCCGCGCAGCCCGTCGCGCAGGTCACGGACGCGCCCGCGCTGGCCTACGTCGTCAACACCCGCCAGGACCGCCGCACGATCGAGTCGGTGAAGAAGGCGATCGCCACGGCCGGCGGAACGGTCGTGATCGCGTACGAGAAGATCGGCGTGATCGTCGTCCACTCGGCGAACCCCGACTTCGCGAAGGCGATGCGCAAGGTGCGGGGCGTCCAGTCGGCGGGTGCCTCGCGTACGGCCCCCCTGACGGCCGCCGGGACCACGGACGAGGGCCCCGCCCAGCTCATGACGGAGCAGCAGGCGGCGCGGACGCAGAGCGCCGCGGCGGGCGCCGACGAGCCCCTCGAGGCCGACCAGTGGAACCTGCGCGCCATCGGCGCCGACCGGGCGGCGAAGATCAACCCCGGCAGTCGCAGGGTGACCGTCGCCGTGATCGACAACGGCGTCGACGACACCCACCCCGACCTCGCGCCGAACTTCTCCGCCGACCAGTCCGCGAACTGCGCGGGCGGCAAGGCGGACACCAGCCCCGGCGCGTGGCGGCCGTACACCACCACCGACGCCCACGGCACCCATGTGGCGGGCGAGATCGCCGCGCCCCGCAACGGCATCGGCATCGCCGGCGTGGCCCCCGGCGTCAAGGTCTCCGCCATCCAGGTGAGCGACCCGGTCAACGGCCTCTACTACCCCGAAAGCGTCGTCTGCGCCTTCGTGTTCGCCGCCGATCACGGCGTCGAGATCACCAACAACAGCTACTACGTCGACCCGTGGCTCTACAACTGCATGGACGATCCCGACCAGCGGGCCATCGTCGACGCGGTCAACAGGGCCCAGCAGTACGCCCAGAGGAAGGGCACGCTCAACCTGGCGTCGGCGGGCAACTCCAACCACGACCTCGCCTCCGACGCGATCGTCGACAACAGCAGCCCCGACGACTCGACGCCGGTCGAGCGCACCGTCGACCCGCAGGAGTGCTTCGACGTACCGACGCAGCTGCCGGGCATGGTCACGGTCAGCGCGACGGGTGTGCAGAACGTCAAGTCGTACTACTCCACGTACGGTTACGGCGTCATCGACATCGCGGCGCCGGGCGGCGACCGGCTCTACCAGATCCCGGACACCCCGTCGAAGAACGGGCGCATCCTGGCCACCCTCCCGGACGGCAAGTACGGCTTCCTGCAGGGCACGTCGATGGCCTCCCCGCACGCCGCGGGCGTGGCCGCGCTGCTGAAGTCCCGGTACCCGCACGCGAGCGGCGCCCAGTTGCACGCGCTGCTGAAGGCCCAGGCGGACAACCCGGGTTGCCCCGAGTCGTACGACCAGGACGGCGACGGCAAGCAGGACGCGGTGTGCGAGGGCGGCAAGCGGGTCAACGGCTTCTACGGGTTCGGCATCGTCAACGCGCTGGACGCCGTCGACTGAGTCGAAAACGACTCCGTTGACTGAGTCAAATACTGCATAGTGCAGTCATGACTCCGATCAACACTCCGATAAGTTCCGCCTGGTCCGCGGTGGGCGGCGATCCCGCCCTTCTTCCGCGACTGTCGACCGTGGTGCGGGAAGGCGCGTTGCGTGCGCGCCTTCCCGTACGGGAGTTGGCGCGCGCGTGCGTGGGCGCGTGTGCGCTGGCCGCCGCCGAGCTGGCGGCACGGCGGGCCGGGCTCTCCGAGGTGCCCGGGGTGCGGCTGGACGACGGGGCGATCGCCACCGCGTTCGTGAGCGAACGGCATCTGCTGGTCGACGGGCGTGCACCGGTCAACTTCGCCCCGCTGTCACGGTTCTGGCGCACGTCGGACGGCTGGCTCCGCACCCACGCCAACTATCCGCACCACCGGGCCCGGCTGCTGGCCGCGCTCGGGGTGACGCAGGAGGATCCGGACGCCGTCGGGGCGGCGCTCGCCGAGCGTTCCGCGCGCGAGGTGGAGGAAGCCGTGTACGCGGCCGGCGGGCTGGCCGTGGCGCTGCGTACGCCCGAGGAGTGGGCGGCGCACGAGCAGGCGGTCGCGGTGGCGCGGCGGCCGCTGGTCGAGCACGAGCGGTCGGACACGGCACGCGCCGTTGCGCTCCCGTCCCTCGACGGCTCTCCCTTGCTGCCCGCCGCCGGGGTACGCGTACTGGACCTGACACGGGTCATCGCCGGACCGGTCGCCACCCGCACCCTCGCGCTGCTCGGCGCCGACGTCCTGCGCGTGGACGCGCCGCAGCTGCCCGAACTCCCGGACCAACACGCCGACACGGGCTTCGGAAAGCGCTCGGCGACGCTGGACCTGACGACCGACCGGCGCGCCTTGGAGGAACTGCTCGCGACGGCTGACGTCGTCGTCACCGGATACCGGCCGGGCGCCCTGGACCGGTTCGGGCTCTCGGCACGGGCACTGGCCGAGCGGCGGCCGGGGCTGGTCGTGGCGGAGGTGTCGGCCTGGGGGGCGTACGGGCCGTGGGGCGGTCGGCGCGGCTTCGACAGCCTCGTGCAGGTCGCCACCGGGATCGCCGCGACCGAGGGAGGCATGGCCGACGGATCGGCCGGGCAACCCGGAGCGCTGCCCGCGCAGGCCCTCGACCACGGGACGGGATATCTGCTGGCGGCCGCCGTGCTGCGGTCTCTGACCGAGCAGTCGGAGCAGGGGTACGGCCGGTGCGTACGGCTGTCGTTGGCGCGTACGGCGAAGTGGCTCACGACCGGGATCCAGCCGGGCCCGGACGGGACCTTGGCATCGGAGACGGAAGTGTCGGAAGCGTCAGAGGCCTACGGCGCGCCCGATGCCTGGCTCACCGAACGGGACAGCGCGCTCGGGAAGCTGCGGTACGCCCGGTCTCCGGTGTCGTTCGCGGGCGGTCCCGTCGACTGGGCCAGGCCGCCGGGGGCTTGGGGCGCGGATTCGGCGCGGTGGGTCTGAGCGCCGGGGGCCACCGGCGCCGTACTTCCGTACGGAATGCCGCACCACCACTTGTTTTCTGGTGCTTGCCCGACTATGTGATTTTTGTGAAGATCTTGAGGTGACGTTGACAAGACCTTCCTCCGGCGTGTTCGACGGGAGTGCCCCAAGACCCCGCCCCGGCGTCAGCCGGGCCGTGGCCGTTCTCGTCCTGGTCGCGCTGGCGGCGCTGATCCCCCTGCTCGGGCCGTCGGCCGCGCTGCACGGCACCGGCGAGGCCGCCGCGCCCGGCACCGGTGGGATCGGACTGCTGCGGACGGTGCTGTTCGCGGCGCTGTGCGTCCCGTTGGGCGAGCTGTTCGTGAACCGGCTCGCCCGGTCCGTGCCCGGCGCTCCCCCGGCCATGCCCCGCAGTTGGGCGCCCCACGCGGCGGCGGCCGGTTTCGTCGCCGCGCTCGCCCTCGCGTCGGTCGTGTCCACCGGGAACCTCGTGCCGAACAGCCCGGCCGACCTCGACGTGGGCGGCCTCTACGCGACACGCGACGGCAAACTCGCGCTGCTGGAGGTCAACGCCTTCGCCGTGGCCGGGCTGTGCGCCCTCTCACGCCGGCCCGTCACCCAGCTCTGGCCACTGGCCGCGGTCGTGGTCGCCGAGGCGCTGCGCGCGCACCCCACGACCGAGCACAGCCCCCTGCTGGGCTCGGGTCTGACGCTGGTGCACCTGACCTGCGCGACGCTCTGGGTCGGCGGGCTGCTCCATGCCCTGCGAACCCTGCGCGGATGGGGTGTCAGGGAGGCGGGAGCGGCCCTGCTGGGTCTCTACGCGCGCGTGGCGGCCGTGCTGCTCGCCGCCATCACGGCGACAGGGGTGTGGAGTTCGCTGCGCCGGATGCCGCCGGACACGGTTGTGCACCAGCTGACCGAGACGGCGTACGGGCGTGTCCTGCTGGCCAAGGTGATCCTGATGGTGGCCGTGGTCGCGCTCGCCCTGTGGGCACGGATCCGGCTGCGCCGCGCGAGCGACCCGCTGGCCGCCTGCTCGCCCGCGCGGGCGGAGGTCGTCGCCCTGGGCGTGGTGGTCGCCGTGTCGGGACTGCTGACGGCGCTTCCGGTGCCGATCCGCTGGTGACGTTCCGCAGTGAGGGCAGGCTTGTCAGGGCCCCGCGATGAGGGACGGTCCTGACGCAGTGGGCCCCGCGATGAGGGCTGCACGGCGCAGCAGTCGAGGGCACCCCCCAAGCCGTACGCCGCCGCAGGGAGCCGTACGCGCTACACCCCCGCCACGTCCAGCAGCGTCCCGGCCGCGTACGTGACCGCCATGGCAAGGGCCCCGCCCGCCATGTTGCGCAGCACCGCGCGGGGTGGCGCGGCGGCGCCCAGGCGGGCGCTGCTCCAGCCGGTCAGGGCGAGGGCGGCCAGGACGGAGGCGACGGTGACCGCCAGCCGCCAGTCCGCCGGCGGCAGCACCATGGCCAGCAGCGGCAGCAGCGCCCCGGCCGTGAACGCCACAAAGCTCGCCCACGCCGCGTGCCAGGGGTTGGTCAGCCGGTCGGGGTCGATGCCGAGCTCCACGCGCGCGTGTGCCTTCAGCGCGTCCCGTTCCGTCAGCTGGACCGCCGCCTCCGTGGCCACCTCCCGGGACAGCCCGCGCCGTTCCAGCAGTTCCGCCAGTTCCTCCAGCTCCGCCTCCGGCCGCTCCCGCAGTTCTCTCTTCTCCTGGGCCAACGCGGCCTTCTCGGAGTCACGCTGGGTGGAGACCGAGACGTACTCCCCCGCCGCCATCGACATCGACCCGGCGAGCAGCCCGGCCAGCCCGGCCGTGAGCAGGGCCGCACGCTCGTCGGTCGCACCGGCCACGCCGACGACGAGCCCCGCGGTGGAGACGACGCCGTCGTTCGCCCCGAGAACCGCCGCCCGCAACCAGTTCAGCCGCTCGCTCAGCGCGCCGCCGTGGGTCTCGTCATGCGTGGGTTCGGTCATATGCGGAGGATCGCACCGCACGGGACATCGGGAACGTACCGACGCTCCCGGGCCCAGCACGTGCGACCGCCACCGCCGCTCGGGGTCCGCAACACCGCGCGGACGCCGACGGGTTGACGCGCTGACGTTCGTGGCGCTCGAACGGGCAGGCGGGGCAAGGCACCTGACGGCCAGGAGTGTCAGTCCCGGCCCGTATCCTCAGTGACCATGCTCGAAGACCGTGCGACCGCAGCGCCCTCCCCCACAGCATGGCCGACCGCGTACCCCCAGGGATACGCGGTCGTTGACGTGGAGACCACCGGCCTGGCCCGGCACGACCGGATAATCTCCGCGGCGGTGTACCGGCTGGACGCGCGCGGCGAGGTCGAGGACCACTGGTACACGCTGGTCAATCCGGAGCGCGACCCGGGTCCGGTCTGGATCCACGGTCTGACGAGCGAGGCGCTGGAGGGTGCTCCCCTCTTCACGGACATCGCCGAGGAGTTCTCGGCCCGGCTGGACGGCCGGGTCCTCGTCGCGCACAACGCCGTCTTCGACTGGCAGATGATCGCGCGGGAGTACGCGCGCGCGGAGCGCCGGGCCCCGGTGCAGCAGCGGCTGTGCACCATCGCGCTGTCGAAGGAGCTGGCCCTGCCGCTGCCCAACCACAAGCTGGAGTCGCTGGCCGCGCACTTCGGCGTCGTACAGCAGCGGGCGCACCATGCGCTGGACGACGCGCGGGTGCTGGCGGAGGCGTTCCGGCCGAGCCTGCGGGCCGCCGCGGCGGGCAGTGTGCGGCTGCCGCTGCAGGAGTGCCTGCCGCTGACCGAGTGGCGGGACACCGCGACGGCGGCCCCGCGGATCGGTCAGCAGGCGGGCGCACAGGGCGGCCACGGCGGCGGCAGCGGGTACACCGGCTACAGCAGTTATCAGCCGACCAGCTGGCGACCGTCCCGCAAGAGGCCCGCCTGTCCCTATCCCAACCCGGGTCGCTACGAGGACGGCAAGCGGCTCAGGCAGGGCATGCGGGTCGCCTTCTCCGGAGACACGTCCGTCGAGCGCGACCTGCTGGAGGACCGTGCGATCGAGGCCGGGCTGCATGTGTCGACGAGCGTGTCCCGGCTGACCAGCCTGCTCGTCACGAACGACCCGGACGCGGGCACGTCCAAGGTCGTCAAGGCCCGCCAGTACGGGACGCCGGTGATCGACGAGGCGGCGTTCGGACAACTTCTGCGGGACGTGGAACCGGCGTCGGAGCGGTGACCGTACGGACGGGTGATTGCCGCGCGACTCGCCCGGAGCCCCCTCGCCCGGGCCGCGGGGACGGCTCACCCTGTGGCGCATGGCGACATGTGAAGTGTGCGGAAACGACTACGGCATGACCTTCGAGGTGCACGCGCAGGGCGCGGTGCACGTCTTCGACTGCTTCTCCTGTGCGATCCACCGCATGGCACCCATCTGTGAGCACTGCCGTGTGCAGGTCATCGGGCAGGGTGTCGAGGTCGAGGGTCACTGGTACTGCGGCGCCCACTGCGCCCGCGCGGAAGGTAAGGCGGGAATCGTCGACAAGGTGTGACCCGGTACCCGCCTGAACCCACCCCACGACCGAGTTGTACGGTCGTGGGGTGTACCGCTTCCTGTTGTCCCGGCAGTGGGTGATCCTCACGCTGGTCGCCCTGCTGCTCATCCCCACGATGATCAGGCTGGGCATCTGGCAGATGCACCGCTACGA
This sequence comes from Streptomyces sp. NPDC055013, assembly GCF_053608645.1. NCBI lineage: Bacteria > Bacillati > Actinomycetota > Actinomycetes > Kitasatosporales > Streptomycetaceae > Streptomyces > Streptomyces sp. NPDC055013. Next base: position 102,096 of record NZ_JBSGVW010000028.1, on the reverse strand, counting down.
GGAGCGCAGCGCCCGTAATCAGCTGGTCGCCGACGCCCTGGGTGCCAAGCCGCTGCCCGTGGAGAAGCTGACCTCTCCGGGGCACACGGTGACCTCCAAGGAGCGGTACCGCACGGTGACCGCGCAGGGCGACTTCGACACCGACCGGGAGGTCGTGGTCAGGCGGCGCGTCAACTCCGACGAAGAGGTCGGCTTCCACATCCTCACGCCCTTCGTCCTGACGGACGGCAAGGTGCTGCTGGTCAACCGCGGCTGGATCCCCGCGGACGGGCCCAGCCAGACGGCGTTCCCCAAGGTCCCTGCGCCGCCGAGCGGCCGTGTCACCGTGACCGGGCGGCTGATGCCCGACGAGACGACCGAGGCCAGCGGGATCAAGAACCTCAAGGGGCTTCCCGACCGGCAGGTCATGCTGATCAGCAGTGGTCAGGAGGCTCGGCGTCTCGACGCCTCGGTGCTCGGGGGGTACGTCGTGCAGACGGCTCCCGAGCCGACGGGGGACGCTCCGGAGCTGATCGGCAAGCCGGGCAACGAGAACGCTCCGCTGAACTACGCGTATGCCCTGCAGTGGTGGCTGTTCGCTGCCGGGGTTCCCGTCGGGTGGCTGGTGCTGGCTCGTCGGGAGGCTCGTGAGCGGCGGGCTGCGGAGACGGAGAAGTCGGCGGCGGAGACGGAGCCGGTGAGTGTCTAGTACCGGGCATCGGCGGGGGGCTTTGCGCCCACCCGCCCTTCCCGGATCGGACTTCCGGGCGGCTGCGGCCCCGCTCCCCTCACCGGCGTCCACCTGACCTGCGTCTAGCAGCAGCGTCCCTGTCTGTGGTCCTCCCGGTGCTGGCGGCTCAGTAGTTCCGTCAGTTCGTGGACGTACCAGCGCACCGCCCTCGCCCAGCGTGCCGCCCTCACGACCGGGCCCCCACGAGAGGCTCGCCCGTCTGCTCGGGCACGTCGAGGCGGGACTCGACGTACGGGGCCTCCGTGGTCGGCAGGGTGCCCGGCGTGCGGATCGCTCGGACGCAGACCACTGTCGCGTTGACGATCACGATCGCGACGAGGAGCAGGAACAGGGCGATCAGTACGCCGTCGACCGTGGAGTTGGTGACGACGGTGTGCATGTCGTCGAGGGTCTTGGCGGGGGGCAGGACCTGGCCGGAGGCGATGCCGTCGGCGTACTTGGTGCGCTGGGCGAAGAAGCCGATCTTGGGGTCGTCGGAGAAGATCTTCTGCCAGCCCGCGGTGAAGGTGATCGCGACGACCCAGGCGAGGGGGACACCCGTCACCCAGGCCCAGCGCAGCCGGCCGGACTTGATCAGGACCGTGGTGCAGACCGTCAGTGCCACGGCGGCGAGGAGCTGGTTGGCGATGCCGAACAGCGGGAAGAGCTGGTTGATCCCGCCGAGCGGGTCGGTGGCGCCGGTGTAGAGGAAGTAGCCCCAGGCCGCCACGACGAGGCCGCTGCACAGCCAGATGCCGGGCTTCCAGTTGACCCGGCCGATCGGCTTCCAGACGTTGCCGAGCATGTCCTGGAGCATGAAGCGCCCGACGCGGGTGCCGGCGTCGACCGTGGTCAGGATGAACAGCGCCTCGAACATGATCGCGAAGTGGTACCAGAAGGCCTTCATCGCGGCACCGCCGAAGACGCCGGAGAAGATCTCCGACATGCCGACCGCGAGGGTCGGGGCGCCGCCCGAGCGCGCGATCAGGGTCTGTTCCTCGACGGCCCTGGCCGCCTGGGTCAGCTGGTCGGGGGAGATGGTGAAGCCGAGGCCCGCCACGGCCTGGGACGCCGACTCGGCCGTCGTACCGAGGAGGCCGGCGGGGGCGTTCATGGCGTAGTACAGGCCGGGCTCCAGGGTGGCCGCCGCGATCAGCGCCATGATCGCGACGAACGACTCCATCAGCATCGCGCCGTAGCCGATCAGCCGGACCTGGGACTCCTTCCGGATCAGCTTCGGCGTCGTCCCCGAGGCGACCAGCGCGTGGAATCCGGAGAGCGCGCCACACGCGATGGTGATGAACAGGAACGGGAAGAGGGATCCCGCGAAGACCGGGCCCGCGCCGGTGGCGGCGAAGTCGCTCACGGCCTCCGCGCGCATCACGGGCGCGGCGACCACGACCCCGACCGCGAGCAGCGCGATGGTGCCGATCTTCATGAAGGTGGAGAGGTAGTCGCGCGGCGCGAGCAGCATCCAGACGGGCAGTACGGAGGCGACGAAGCCGTAGCCGACCAGGCACAGCACGAGGGTCGTCGGGCTGAGGGTGAAGGCGCCGGCCAGCGAGGACTCCTGGATCCAGCTGCCGCCGACGATCGCGAGCAGCAGCAGTGCCACGCCGATCAGACTGGTCTCGACGACCCGGCCCGGGCGGATGCGGTGCAGCCAGAAGCCCATGAACAGGGCGATCGGGATGGTCATGGCCACGGAGAAGGTGCCCCACGGCGAGTGGGCGAGGGCGTTGACCACGACCAGGGCCAGCACACCCAGCAGGATGATCATGATGGCGAACACCGCGACCAGGGCCGCCGCGCCGCCCACCCGGCCGATCTCCTCGCGGGCCATCTGCCCCAGCGACTTGCCGTCCCGCCGCATCGACAGGAACAGCACGACCATGTCCTGGACCGCCCCGGCGAAGATCACCCCGGCGACGATCCAGAGGGTGCCGGGCAGATAGCCCATCTGGGCCGCGAGCACCGGGCCGACCAGCGGGCCGGCGCCCGCGATCGCGGCGAAGTGGTGGCCGAGGAGCACCCTGCGGTCGGTCGGCTGGAAGTCGACGCCGTCCTCCAGGCGTTCGGCGGGGGTCGCCCGGCGGTCGTCCGGCCGCAGGACGCGGCGGGCGACCCAGCGGGAGTAGAAGCGGTAGGCGATGGCGTACGAGCCGAGCGCGGCGACCACCAGCCAGACCGCGGAGATCTCCTCGCCCCGGGCCAGCGCGAGGACGCCCCAGGCGACGGCGCCGACGAGGGAGACGGTGGCCCACAGCAGGATCGATCTCGGTGCTATTCGGTACTTTTCCGGCGCCTGACGGCCTTTTTCGGGCAGGGCTGAGCTCGGCATGGCGGCTCCTGGGACGAGTGACGGGATCGAAAGTCTGTGCAAGAGTTGCCCACCCGCCGGAGATGGTTGACAGCGAATTCCCAGGAGATTTCCCGGCGGTTCCCTGTCATCCGTTCCGGCCACTCGCGCAACTCCCTCGCGAGGGCACAGGCACACCAAGGACGGTGACCCATGGCCGATGGCGCCATGACCGCGACGTTTCTCGCCGTGATCGGCGGGGCGTCGCTGCTCGCCGTCACCGCGCGGCGCCTGCACCCGAGCGAGAGGTTGCCGTCCCTGGAGGGCTGGGCGCTGGCCGACCGCAGCCTCGGCCCGGTGTGGACCTGGCTGCTGCTGGGCGGCACGATCTTCACCGCGTACACCTTCGCCGCCATCCCGGGCCTGGCCTACGGCAACGGCGCGCCCGCCTTCTTCGCGGTGCCGTACACGGTGATCGTCTGCCCGCTGGCCTTCGTGCTGCTGAGCCGCCTGTGGTCCGTGGCCCGCCGGCACGGCTATGTCACCGCGGCCGACTTCGTGCGCGGCCGTTACGGGTCGCCGGCGCTGGCCCTGGTGGTCGCACTGACCGGGATCCTCGCGACGATGCCGTATCTGGCGCTGCAACTGCTCGGGATAAGGGCGGTGCTGACGGCCGGGGGCGTGTATCCGCGGGGTGCGGCCGGGGATCTGGTGATGGTGGCGCTCTTCGCGGGACTGGCCGTCGCCACCTACCGCCACGGGCTGCGTGCTCCGACCGTCATCTCCGCGCTCAAGGCCGTGGCCGTCTTCGTCTCACTGACCGCGGTGACCTGGCTGGTCCTCGACCGGCTCGGCGGGCCGGGCGCCGTCTTCGACGGTGCGGCCGAGCGTCTCGGCGGCCCGGCGCTGCTCCTCACCCCCGAGCAGCAGCCCGCCTACGCCACCCTCGCCCTCGGCTCCGCGCTCGCCCTGCTGATGTACCCGCACGTGCTCACCGCAGGGTTCGCCGCCGACGGCCCGCGCACGCTGCGCAAGGTGTCCGTGGCGCTGCCCGCCTGGACCGGCCTGCTCGCCCTGTTCGGCTTCCTCGGCATCGCGGCCCTCGCGACGGGGGTGCGCGCCCCGGCGGGCGGTGCCGAGGCGGCCGTACCGATGCTGGTGGACCGGCTGATGCCGGCTCCGCTGGCCGGGCTGGTGTTCGGGGCGATCACGGTGGGGGCGCTGGTGCCGGCGGCGGTGATGTCGATCGCGGCCGCCACGAGCTTCGTACGCAATGTGTACGTCGAGTACGTCCATCCGACGGCCACGCCCAAGCGGCAGGTGCGCATCGCCAAGGCGGTGTCGCTCACCGCGAAGCTGGGCGCGGTGGCGTTCGTGTTCGGGCTGCGCGACCAGGACGCCATCAACCTCCAGCTCCTCGGCGGGGTCTGGATCCTGCAGATCTTCCCGGCCGTCGCGGTCGGCCTGTTCACCCGGCGGCTGCATCCGCGGGCGCTGCTCGCCGGGTGGGGCGTCGGCATGGTGGCCGGGACCTTCATGGTCGTACGGGAGGGGTTCTCGTCGGTCGTGCCCCTCGGTACCGGGCCGGAGATCTACGCCGGGCTCGCCGCCCTGTTCCTCAACCTGACCGTCGCTCTGGCCGCAACCGCGGTGCTGAGCCGCCTCGGCGTCCCACGCGGCACCGATCTGACCGACCTGCCGTCGCGCCTGAGCCTCAGGCGGCGCCCCGAGACGGGAGCGACCAACCCGTGAGACAGCATCGAGACGCGCTGCGCGGAAAGGCGCCTGCGCCGGGTGGCGCCGCCGCCGTACCGGCCGTGCCCCTCACCCCCGCGGTGAGCGACCCCGCGGAACTGGAGCGCGAGGCCGGTCTGGCCCGCCTGTTCGAACTGCACTACTCCTCGATGCTGCGCCTGGCCGTGCTGCTCGGGGCCGACGATCCGGAGAACGTCGTCGCGGAGGCCTACTACCAGATCTACCGGAAGTGGCGGCGCCTGCGGGACACCGAGGCCGCGGAGGCGTATCTGCGCTCCACCGTGTGCAATCTGACGCGGATGCGGATACGGCACCTCCAAGTGGCGCGCAGACATGTCGAGAAGCCCGTCGAGGAGGTCATCGCCTCCGCCGAGAGCACCGCACTTCTGCATGACGACCAGCGGGTGCTGATCGACGCGCTCCAGCAGTTGCCGGCCCGCCAGCGCGAGGCGCTGGTGCTGCGGCACTGGCTCGGCCTGAAGGAGAGCGAGATCGCCTCGGCGATGGGGATCTCCTGCGGATCCGTCAAGACCCATACGGCGCGCGGCCTCGCCGCCCTGACCCATGCGATGGAGGCCCGGCGATGACGCATCGAGACGCGACTCCGGCGCGCGGCACCGATCCGGACCGCACGGAGCGGGAGCTGCGCGAGGCCCTGTCCGCGCTCGCCGACGGGGTGCAGGCGGCGCCCGACGCCTACCGCACCGCACGCGGCGAGTGGCTGCGCCGGGAACGCAGGCGGCGGCTGGTCCTCGCCGTGCTGATCGCGGTCGTGTTCGCCCTGGCCACCCTGATCGGGCTGTGGGTGCTCAACCAGGCCCCGGCCGATCCGGGCGTGATCTTCTCCGGCACCGGCTCCCCGGCAGCCGGATCACTCCCGCGGTCCCACCCCTGATTGGCCCATCGGCCCTTGGGGAACCCGCACTTGCGTGCCCCAGCGAATCGAGGACTACGCCCTCATCGGCGACGAGCAGACGGCCGCCCTGGTCGGCAGGGACGGTTCCGTCGACTGGCTGTGCCTGCCCCGCTTCGACTCGGGTGCCTGCTTCGCCAAGCTCCTCGGCGACAAGGACAACGGCCACTGGCGCATCGCCCCCAAACACGCCAAGGGCCCCTGCACCCGCCGCGCCTACCGCCGGGACACCCTGGTGCTGGACACCGAGTGGGAGACCGACGAGGGCGCGATCCGCGTCACGGACCTGATGCCCCAACGCGACCGTGCGCCCGACGTCGTACGCATCGTGGAGGGCCTCAGCGGCCGCGTCACCGTACGCAGCACCCTGCGGCTGCGCTTCGACTACGGCTCGGTCGTGCCCTGGGTACGCGAGTCCGACGGGCACCGGGTGGCCGTCGCCGGCCCGGACTCGGCGTGGCTGCGCAGCGAACCCGAGGTGCGCACCTGGGGCAGGAACTTCGGTACGCACTCGGAGTTCACGGTCGAGAAGGGCGAGAAGGTCGCGTTCGTCCTCACCTGGCACCCCTCGCACGAGCCGCGCCCGCCGCTCATAGACCCGTACGAGGCGTTGCGCAGCAGCGTGCGGGACTGGCGGAAGTGGGTGGGGCACTGCCGCTATGACGGGCCGTACCGCGACGCCGTCGTGCGCTCCCTGATCACTCTCAAGGCCCTCACCTACCGGCCGACCGGCGGCATCGTCGCCGCCCCCACCACCTCGCTCCCCGAGGAGATCGGCGGCGTCCGCAACTGGGACTACCGCCACTGCTGGCTGCGCGACTCCACCCTCACCCTGAACGTGGGCCTGTCGGCGGGCTACCGGGAGGAGGCGGAGGCCTGGCGCGACTGGCTGCTGCGCGCGGTCGCCGGCGACCCGGCCGACCTGCAGATCATGTACGGCCTGGCGGGCGAGCGGCGGCTGCCCGAGTTCGAGGTGCCGTGGCTGTCCGGCTTCGCCGGCTCCGGTCCCGTACGCGTCGGCAATCTGGCCGTGAACCAGCTCCAGTTGGACGTGTACGGCGAGGTGATGGACACGCTGGCGCTGGCCCGGGAGGCGGGACTGCCCACCAAGCCGCACATCTGGGCGATTCAGGCCGCCCTCGTCGACTGGCTGCGCACGGCGTGGCGGCAGCCCGACGAGGGGCTGTGGGAGGTGCGCGGCGGCCGTCGGCACTTCGTGCACTCGAAGGTGATGGTGTGGGTGGCCGCGGACCGGGCGGTGCGCAGCCTGGAGAAGAACCCGAAGCTGGACGGCGACCTCGACGGCTGGCGCGAGTTTCGCGACGAGGTGCACCGCGAGGTGTGCGAGAAGGGCTACGACGCCGAGCGGAACACCTTCACGCAGTCCTACGGCTCCTCCGAACTCGACGCCGCTCTGCTGCTGATCCCACGCGTGGGCTTCCTGCCACCCGACGACCCGCGCGTCGTCGGCACCATCGACGCGATCCGCGCCGAGCTCAGCCATCAGGGCCTGCTGCGCCGCTACAGCACCGACGGGATCACGGTCGACGGGCTGCCGGGCGGCGAGGGCACCTTCCTGGCCTGCTCCTTCTGGCTGGCGGAGGCGCTGCACATGACCGGTCGTACGCAGGAGGCACGCGAGCTGTTCGACCGGCTCGTCGGGCTCGCCAACGACGTGGGTCTGCTGGCCGAGGAGTACGACCCGGTGGCCGGCCGCCAGCTGGGCAACTTCCCGCAGGCCTTCAGCCACATCGGCCTGGTCAACACCGCCCTCGCCCTGTTCGGGGACGACGGGGCAGGATAGGGGCCATGGATCTTGGACTGAAGGACCGGGTGTACGTCGTCACGGGAGCCACGCGCGGACTGGGCAACGCGGCGGCGGGTGAGCTGGTGGCCGACGGGGCGAAGGTCGTCGTGACCGGCAGGGACGAGGAGCGGGTCGCCGCCGCGGTGGCCGAGCTGGGGCCGAACGCCGTGGGGGTGGCGGTGGACAACGCCGAAGCGGATGCCGCGGCGCGTCTGATCGCTGCCGCGCGGGATGCCTTCGGCGGGTTCGACGGCGTCCTCATCAGCGTGGGCGGGCCGCCGGCCGGGTTCGTCGCGGACAACACGGACGAGCAGTGGCAGGCCGCGTTCGAGTCGGTGTTCCTGGGGGCGGTGCGGCTGGCCAGGACGGCGGCGGCGGAACTCGAAGAGGGCGGTGTCATCGGGTTCGTGCTGTCGGCGTCGGTGCACGAGCCGCTGCCGGGGCTGACCATCTCGAACGGGCTGCGGCCGGGGCTCGCCGGGTTCGCCAAGTCTCTTGCGGACGAATTGGGGCCGCGGGGCATTCGGGTCGTGGGATTGCTGCCGTCACGGATCGACACGGACCGCGTGCGCGAGCTGGACGGCCTGTCGGCGGACCCGGAGGCCACTCGGGTTGCCAACGAGTCGCGGATTCCGTTGCGTCGGTACGGGACCCCGGACGAGTTCGGGCGTGCGGCGGCCTTCTTGCTGTCTCCGGCCGCGTCCTACCTGACGGGGATCATGCTGCCGGTGGACGGCGGAATGCGGCACGGGTTCTAACTCACCCTTTCCGCACCGTGTTTGACGCCCCGCAGGCGCACCTCCGCCGGCAGTGACGCTAGGCCCGCCGAATTGCGGGCGTGGCCCAGCGCCTGGGTGGTGAGGTCGTTCAAGGCCGTCCCCGGATCCACGTGCGGTTCAAGGCGGAGGCGCACCCGGGTCTCGGGGGTGGTGCGCCTGCCCGTCAACCGGACGCGGGCCCGCTCGACGCCCTCCAGACCCGTCGCCTCGTCGGCGAGGACGCTCTCCAGGGCCCGGCCCCGCAACAGTGCGCCCTCGCCGTCGCCGGTGTCCACCAGGACCTCGGCGAGGCGGTGCCTCCGCAGGACCGAGGTCAGCCACCACAGGGCGAGCAGCACCAGGACGGCCAGGGCGGCGATCACTACGGGCCACCACCAGCCGTCGTCCCGCCAGCGCGTGCGTTCGGCGTCGCTGAGCAGCACGTCGTGCCGGCTGTCATGGATCCACCAGGACGGGGGATCCAGCCCGAGCCCGACCGCCAGTACGGACCCGCCGATCACGAGCAGCACCAGCCCGACGAGCCCGATCAGCACCCGGTTGACCACCCTGAGCACGGCCCTCACCCCTTCCGTCCGGGCCGCCGTACATGCACCGACAGCGACGGCGGGCGGGACAGCCCGAGGCCCCTGATCGCGTCGGCGAGGGTGGCGTCCAGGTCGGCGCGTACGTCGTCCAGTTCACGGAAGTGCGACATGGCGCGGACGTCGGCCCGGGACCTGCGCACCCGTACCCGTACCGACTGGACGCCGGAGACCTCCATCGCCCGGTCGCGCAGGACCAGGGCGGCGAGGTCGCGGTGGAGTCCGGCGCGGACGTCGGGGTGGGTGCGCCGCATCGGCAGTACGGACCGCAGGCCCGGCGTGATGGCCAGGACGAACAGCCAGAGGCCGAGCACGGCGGCGACGCCCGCGCCGACGAGCACCCAGATGTCGTCGAGGGGGCGCTCGGCGAGCTGCTGGGCCAGTTCCCGGCGCCAGCGCATCGCGGGCCGGTCGGCGCGCACGGAGGCGATGTCGTAGAGGAACATGCCGGCGACGAACAGGAGCACGAGCGCCGTGATCGCGGCCGGGATCCGTCGCGCCGACCAGAAGCGGCGTTCGCGGCCGCCCTTCTCGTCGACCGGGGGCGGGGGGTCGTAGTCCGCCGCCGACGCCGACTGGTCGAGGGTGGCGGGTCCGGCGTCCTTCTCGATGACCGGCAGCCTCTGTGTGGTGCCCTCGGAACCCTGGGACTCGCTCATCGCGTCCTCCCCTGCGCCGCGCCCGGTCGGGGCGCCGGGTGCAGCCGCTCCACGTGCACGGCGACCTCCGGCACTTCCATGCCCACCAACGCGCCTACCCGCTCGATGACGTGCCGACGCACGGTCGCGCACCGGGAGCCGATGTCCGTGGGGTAGTCGAGTTCGAGGTGGACGAGGACCCGCGCGGTCCCATGGCGTACGACGACGTTGGCATGCGGCCGGGCGGCGTCCTTGGCGAGGTCCCCCACGGCCTCGCGGGCAGCCTGGGAGGCGACCTTCGCCACGACCCGGTCGGCGATCCTGGTCGCCCCGCGTTCGCCCGGACGGACGGTGGCAAGGGGTGTGCCGACTTCACCGGCCCCCGTGCTCACCGGCGTCACCGCCGCCGTTCGTCACGACGCCGGAAGAAGTCACCGAGCTCGTACTCCCCCTCCAGGAACCGCCCGACGACGAAGCCGACGGCGCCCAGCCCCGCCACCAGCAGGAAGGCGCCGAATCCGCCGAAGTATCCGGCGAAGGCCAGTGCCATGCCGGCGATCATGCCGACCACGGCCATGCTCATGCTGCGCTCCTCAGCTCCTCAGCCGCTCCCCGGCCACTGCGTTGCCGGGTCGCCGGCGCCTCACTGGATCCGACGCTCCTCTTCCTCTTCCTCTTCCTCCGGAAGCTTCACATCGCTCACCGCGATGTTGACCTCGACGACTTCGAGCCCGGTCATCCGCTCGACGGCGTTGATCACGTTCTCGCGCACGTCCCGGGCCACGTCGGAGATCGACACGCCGTACTCGACGACGATCTCCAGGTCGAGCGCGGCCTGTACCTCGCCGACCTCGACCTTCACCCCACGCGACACCGATTTCGTCGTGCCGCCCGGCACCCGGTCGCGCACGGCCCCGAAGGTCCGCGAGATACCGCTGCCCATGGCGTGCACACCGTCCACATCGCGTGCGGCCATCCCGGCGATCTTCTCCACGACGCCGTCCGCGATGGTGGTCCGGCCACGGGCACCGGGTTCTCCCCCACCGCGCCGGGTCACCTGGCTCTTGCGGGTGCTGAGGGCCTCGCCCTCCGTCCGCCGGTTCTGCTCCGTCGTCTCACTCATGGCCGTTCGTCCTTTTCGGTCGTCGTCCCTTGACCACCGTAAGCACGGTTACGCGATTGCGCCCCAGGGATGCGGCAGGCTGGAGGAATGACGACGACGAACAGGTGGACGCAGGCGGTCCGGCAGCAGCTGGGGCTCGGCAGGCTGCTGCCCCTGGGCGGCGCGCGCGACGGCGCGTGGATCTCCGAGAAGGCGGCCGAGGCGGTGCTGCGGCACGCGGCCGAGGACATGCGCGGGGTACGGCTGGACGAGCTCCGGATCGGGCTCACCGACCCGCAGGACGCGCAGGAGGCAGCCGTACCGCCGCCGCCGAGCGCGCTGCCACCGGGCCCCCTGCGGGTGACGGCGGACTTCGCGGCGGCGGCGGCCGAGGCACTGCCCACGACGGCGGAACGGCTGCGTGGACTGCTGGCGACGGCAGCCACGGAGCGTCTCGGCCTGACGGTGACCGAGGTGGATCTGCGGGTGACGGCTCTGCTCGACGAGAACGCCGGACCCGCTCCCGTGCACCGGCCCGAGCCGACGCGGGCCGCGGAGCCCGCAAGCCCCGACGAGGAGCGCGTCGCCGCCGCGGCCCTGGCGGTTCCGGGGGTGATCCGACTGACGGGCACCCTGGGCGGGTTGAACCGTGCGGTGCACATCGAGGAACGGCAGGACGAGGCCGCCCTGCCGCGCCGCCACGTGCGCGTGGAGATTGCCGTGCGCGCGGACCGCCGGGCGGTGGAGGTGGCCCGGGAGGTCCGCGAGTGGGTGGGAGAGGCGCTGGCGGATCGTCCGACGGTGGCGGTGCTGGTCACAGCCGTCAGCTGATCGGCGCATGGTTGATCAGCGCATGACTCAGTCGCCGAGGCCGGCCAGATCCCGCAGCCGGCGCGCCTGCGCGGCCCGCTCGGCACCGCGCTGCTCGTCGTAGGTCCGGTCCACGGCACCACGAAGCAGCGCCTTGGTCTCGACCACGGCATCCCGCGGCGCGGCGACGATCGCCGCCGCCAGATCCCGTACGGCGTCGTCGAGTTGGTCCGCGGGCACGGCGAGGTTGGCCAGCCCGCTGCTGACGGCCTCCTCGGCCAGCACGAAGCGGCCCGTCACGCAGATCTCCAGCGCACGGCCGTATCCGACCAGCCCGACCAGCGGGTGCGTACCCGTCAAGTCCGGCACCAGCCCGAGGCTGGTCTCACGCATGGCGAACTGCACGTCGTCCGCAACGACGCGCACGTCACAGGCGAGCGCGAGCTGGAAGCCCGCCCCGATGGCATGCCCCTGTACGGCGGCGATGGACACGACGTCGTTGCGCCGCCACCAGGTGAAGCCCTCCTGGAACTCGGCGATGGCGGCGTCGAGTTCACCGTCGCTGCTGCGCGCGAGCTCGATGAACGAGGGCTCGCCCTCGATCCCGTCGGGCGTGAACATCTGCCGGTCGAGCCCCGCGGAGAAGGACTTGCCCTCACCGCGCAGCACGACGACCCGCACGCTGCCCGGCACGGCCCGCCCGGCCTCGGCGAGCGTCCGCCACATGGCGGGGCTCTGCGCATTGCGCTTGGTCGGGTTCGACAGCGTCACCGTGGCGATCGCGCCGTCGACGGTGAGCCGTACGCCGTTCTTGTCGAGCAGGGGAGCGAGGTCCTGGTCGGGCGAAGCCATGGGGTGCCTCCGATGAGTGCCGTCATCATGGGATGCCCGGAAGGGCACCCCCTAAGTGACTGCACAGTAACCACCCGGCCGATCAGACGACCGACCGGGTGGCCACCATCGAAGCCGATGGGCCGCCCGGTGTCAGCCGGCCGCCTTCTTGCCTCGCGTCGCGCCGCCACGCCCACGAAGCGTGACGCCCGACTCGCTGAGCATCCGGTGTACGAAGCCATACGAGCGGCCGGTTTCCTCGGCCAGTGCCCGAATGCTCGCACCGGAGTCGTACTTCTTCTTCAGGTCTGCCGCGAGCTTGTCGCGCGCGGCGCCGGTTACCCGGCTGCCCTTCTTCAGAGTCTCGGCCACCCGTGCCTCCTCATGGGAAGTGCGCTCTGGTCTCCTCATGATCACCCCTCCGGGGCTTCATGGCCACCCATTCGGCAAGGTCCGTGAGACATGGTTGTGACGACAGGAGCACATCCCCACATGCGGAATCTGCGATTCCGGAGAATGTTGTCCGTACGGCCGAACGGGTTCTTTTACGAACTCCCAGGTCAGCGTCGTGAGACGGCCGAGCCCTTGTCGATAAAGGACTCGGCCGGGAAATCGATGTAGTACACACCTCGGTACGAGGAGATCTCACACAGATGATGGATCACCGATAGGCCGAATGATCCATACGCCGTTGATCACGCATTCGATCAAGCCAGGGCGACGAGATCCGCGTAGTCGGCGCCCCACAGGTCCTCGACACCGTCCGGCAGCAGAATGATCCGCTCCGGCTGCAGCGCCTCGACGGCGCCCTCGTCGTGGGTGACGAGCACGACCGCGCCCTTGTAGGTGCGCAGCGCGCCGAGGATCTCCTCGCGGCTGGCCGGGTCGAGGTTGTTGGTCGGCTCGTCGAGGAGCAGGACGTTCGCCGACGACACCACGAGGGTGGCGAGGGCGAGGCGGGTCTTCTCACCACCGGAGAGGACACTGGCGGGCTTGTCTACGTCGTCGCCGGAGAACAGGAACGAGCCGAGCACCTTGCGGACCTCGACGAGGTCCATGTCGGGGGCGGCGGAGCGCATGTTCTCCAGGACGGTGCGGTCGGCGTCCAGGGTCTCGTGCTCCTGGGCGTAGTAGCCGACCTTGAGGCCGTGGCCGGGGATGACGGCGCCGGTGTCCGGCTGCTCGACACCGGCGAGAAGCCTCAACAGGGTTGTCTTTCCTGCGCCGTTGAGACCGAGGATGACCACCCTCGATCCCTTGTCGATGGCCAGGTCGACGTCGGTGAAGATCTCCAGCGAGCCGTACGACTTCGACAGGCCCTCCGCGGTCAGCGGGGTCTTGCCGCAGGGCGCGGGCTCGGGGAAGCGGAGCTTGGCGACCTTGTCCTGCATGCGCACCGCTTCGAGGCCGGCGAGCAGCTTGTCGGCGCGCTTGGCCATGTTCTGCGCGGCGACCGTCTTGGTCGCCTTGGCGCGCATCTTGTCGGCCTGCGAGTGCAGGGCGGCGGCCTTCTTCTCGGCGTTCTGCCGCTCGCGCTTGCGGCGCTTCTCGTCGGCCTCGCGCTGCTGCTGGTAGAGCTTCCAGCCCATGTTGTAGATGTCGATCTGGGCGCGGTTGGCGTCCAGGTAGAACACCTTGTTGACGACCGTGTCGACCAGCTCGACGTCGTGGGAGATCACGATGAAGCCGCCGCGGTACGTCTTCAGGTAGTCGCGCAGCCAGACGATCGAGTCGGCGTCGAGGTGGTTCGTCGGCTCGTCGAGCAGCAGGGTGTCCGCGTCCGAGAACAGGATGCGGGCGAGCTCGATACGGCGGCGCTGACCGCCGGAGAGGGTGTGCAGCGGCTGGCCGAGCACCCGGTCGGGCAGGTTCAGCGCGGCGGCGATGGTGGCGGCCTCGGCCTCGGCGGAGTACCCGCCCTTGGTGAGGAACTCCGTCTCCTGGCGCTCGTACTGCCGGAGGGCCTTCTCGCGGGTGGCGCCCTGGCCGTTGGCGATGCGCTGTTCGTTGTCGCGCATCTTGCGGATCAGGACGTCCAGGCCGCGCGCGGAGAGGATGCGGTCGCGGGCGAGGACGTCGAGGTCGCCGGTGCGGGGGTCCTGCGGGAGGTAGCCGACCTCGCCGGAACGGGTGATGGTGCCGCCGGCGGGGATGCCCTGGCCGGCGAGGCACTTGGTGAGGGTGGTCTTGCCGGCGCCGTTGCGGCCGACGAGGCCGATGCGGTCGCCCTTGGCGACGCGGAAGGTCGCGGACTCGATGAGGATGCGCGCACCGGCGCGCAGCTCGATACCGGAGGCGGAGATCACGGACAGACTCCAGGGCAAGGTGGGTGGCGGGATGGGCGGCTGAGGACGTTCCCGCCGTCTAATGCGCGAGGAGAATGGCCATGAGGCCAGTCTAACGGGGCGGTGCAACCACTTTTTCTGGGTTCACGTGTTCGGGCCGCGGCACGGTGCCCCTCTCGCGGACTTCGTTGCCGAGCGGTCGGCGGTGCGGGGTGATCTGCCCCAGGTCGTCCACGGCGATGACCTGCGCGGTCGGGACCGGGCCGGTGCAGGGCTGGGTGAGGAGGAGCGTCTTGCCGTGATGTACGGCACGTGCGGGCTCGAAGGCACAGCCCTCGTGGGCGGGCAGCACCCAGCGCAGGTCGCCGTCGGCGACGCGGTACGCGGCGACGCGGTGCGGAGTGACGACGGCGAGCATGCCGCGGCCGAGGGCATGCAGGACGCCGGTGCCGCCGTGGGCCGGCAGCCACTCGCCGGCCGCGGGCAGGGCGCGGTGCCAGCGCACCGAGCGGCCGTCGGTGGCGGTGACCATGCCGTCGTCCCAGAGCGTGATCACCTCCCCGCGCGCGTGGAGCGACCCGAGCGGGCGGCGGCCTTCGCGGGCGTAGCGCCATAGCGGGGCGCCGGTGACGGGGTGGTGGGCCTCGAGAGCCGCTCCACGCGTGCGGAGGGGCGCCGGTGGCGGTGGCGGCCGCTGCGGGGTGGTGTCGGGGCGCACGCGCGCGTGGGCGGCAGCGTGGACGGTGAGGTGGTCGCCGTAGGGGGCGGGGCGGGCGTGGTGGGCGATCGCGAGGAGCGGGAGCGCGAGGAGGAGCGCGAGAACCGTCGGCAGCAGGCGGGAGCGGGTGGCTGTGGCGGGCTCGGGGACGGTGGCTGCGGGAGCCGCGGTCGCTTCGCTGCCTTCGGCCGCCTCGACCGGCTGAGTGGCCACCACACCCCCTGGTCTCATCGGCCCGGTCTCGTCGGCCAGGTCTCGTCCGGCCGTGCCTGAGCCCGCTTCCCACGGATCAGGCGCAGCAGCGTAGCCATGCCCGGGGCCATTGGCGGGTGTCTGCCGTCGGGACACGGCGCGGGCGCTCGGGCCTTCGCCCGCTTGGCCGCTTCGGTTCGCGGGCCGTTGTCAGTGGTCGCTGCAAGACTGGGCAGCGGTCGGTTTTCCGGCGGTCGACAGCGATGGACCACGGAACTGGATCACGGCGATGGGTCACGAAGGAGTGATCGGTATGGCAGGCACGAGCGGTGGGCGTCCGAGCATCTACCCCACGCTGCTGTACGCGGACGCGAAGGCGGCGATCAAGCAGCTCACGGAGGCCTTCGGGTTCACGGCGCCGGCCGTGTACGAGGGCGAGGACGGCTCGGTGGCGCACGCCGAGCTGACGCAGGGCAACGGCGCGGTGATGCTCGGTTCCAAGGGCACCGGCAGCGCCTTCGACAAGGTGATGAAGGACGCCGGCACGACCGGGGTGTACGTCGTCGTGGACGACGTCGACGCACACCACCGGCGGGCCGTGGAGCAGGGCGCGGAGATTTTGATGCCCCCGACGGACCAGGACTACGGCTCGCGGGACTACATGGCCCGGGACATCGAGGGCAATGTGTGGAGCTTCGGCACCTACGCCCCCGAGATCAAGGGCTGAGCGCCGGTCCGGCTCAGCTCCCCCCGGTGTGCACCTGGAAGGCGGCGCGGCGTACGGCCTTGGCGAGGGCGGGGTCGGGGTGTGCGGCGGCGAGCGCGACCAGGACCTGCACGGTGCGGGGGTGGCCGACGGCGCGCACCTCGTCGAGGAGCGCGGGCACGGTCGGCTGCACGGAGGACTCCAGGTGCCGTACCAGCATCGGGGCCTCGCCGTGGTCGGCGACGGCGGCGGCGGTGTCGACCCACAGCCAGGTGGCCTCGTCGCGGGTGAGCACCTCGTGGGCGTCCTCGGGGTCGATGCCGTCGTGCTCGGCCAGCCACAGCAGGGCGTACGGGCGCAGGGTCGGCTGGTCGAGGACGGCACGCACGTCGGGCTCGGCGGGGGCGCCGACGACGCGCAGCGCCTCGAAGGCGAGGCCGCGCAGGAGGGCGTCGTCGCCGCGGGCGGCGCCGAGGAGTTCGGTGACGGCGCTGCCCACGGGGCGGGCGGCGAGCCAGGCGCGGTATTCGTCGCGGGCGGCGTTCGGGCGGAGCTGGGCGCAGCCGCGGAGCATGGCTTCGGCGGACTGCTCGATGTTCCCGGCGGGGCTCTGCGCGGCGACGCAGATCTGCTCCAGCTTGACCCAGACCGCCCAGCTGCCGAGCGGGGTGAGCGTGGCCTGGCCGTCGCCGCAGGTGAGGGCGCCGACGGAGGCGAGGGCGTGCAGGGCCCAGTCGAGGAGCGGGGCGAGAGCCGTGTCCTCGGCGGCCGTGGCTTCGACGACCGGCGCGGGCTGGGGCTGGGGCCCGTAAGGGATCTCGCACCTCTCGGTGCGCAGCTCGGTGACGCGCTGCTCCAGCAGGTCCAGGAGCTGCTCCACCGGGACGGGCCCGGCGGACAGCTGGAGGAACGAGAGCACCTGGGGCAGGGCCGAGACGACGTCGGCCACGGTGCCGTGCTCGTGCTCCTCGGGTTCCGGGTGGGCGAGCGACCAGGCGTCGAAGAGGGCGACCCAGCCGCGCAGCACGGCGCTGTCGTCACGGTCCCAGGCACGCAGCCGCCAGCCGGGGCGGGCGCTGTCGCCGTGCACCTCGACGAGTCCGGCCAGGCGGGCGGTGTCCCAGTCGGCGCGGACCTGAGTCACGGTCAGGCCGAGGTCGCGGGCCGCGCGTTCGGCCGTCGCCTCGGAGAGGGTGCCTTTGCCGTCGGGGCTGGCACTGTCGCGGCCGGGGCGCAGCGCGGTGTCGGCCCAGTGGGCGACGCGGGCCGCGGCGGCCAGACCGGAGCGAGCCATTCTGGCCAGCTCCGCCCGGGCCGGTGTGCCCTCCGGGGGGCGGGGCGCGGGGCGGCGGGGGCGCCGCTGGTTCACAGCTCGTGGGGCGGCGGCCAGGGGTCGCGGGCGGACGAGTCGGAGCCTGGAGTCGCGCGGGATACGGGACGTCACGGGTGCAGTCTTCCGGTTGACGGTCCGAAAACCCAAACGGAATGTCACGAGGGGCTACGGGGATGGCCAACGCACGGGGTCCTGAGAGCGGCAAGGGGCCGAATACAGGCCACTGGTACGGGGTTAAATGGAATCTGCGGGACCCGTGTGGGAGGGGTGGGCCGAGAGGCGTCGCACCGACGTCACATCAGCGGTGTCAGGAAGCGGCGCAGCGACTCCTCGTAGAACTCTGGGTCGGCGTTCCACATGGCCGCGTGGGGTGCGCGGTCGACGGTCTGGAGGGCCACCAGGTCGGGGCGGGCGTCGGCCAGCCGGCGGGAGAGGCTCCAGGGGGCCACCCGGTCGTCGGGTCCGTGGAAGATCAGGGTCGGCACGGTGAGGTCGTCGCGGTTGCCGTTGCCGTTGGCGCGGTCGGCGTTCAGGCCGGTGCGGCCCTGTGCCGCGCGGACCGCGAGCGGCAGCAGCACGCTCGGCGTGTGGCGGGCCGACGCGAGGGCGCGCAGGGTGGCCTCCCAGCTCAGGACCGGGGAGTCCAGGACGAGGCCCGAGACACGGTCGCGGAGCCCGGAGTGCGCGGCGGCGCGCAGCGCCATCGTGCCGCCGGTGGACCAGCCGAGCAGGACGAGTTGCTTGGCGCCGTACCGCACGGCGTAGCGCATCGCGGCGTCCAGGTCGCGCCACTCGGTCTCGCCGAGGTGGTTCAGGCCGTCCGGCGGGCGGGGCGCGCCGAGGTCGCCCCGGTAGGCGAGGGCGAGGACCGGGAAGTGGCGGCCGCTGAGGAACTCCATGACGTTCATGGCCTGTTCGCGGGTGGTGCCGAGGCCGTGCACCGCGATGACCCAGGTGTCCCGGGCGCCGGGGACGAACCAGGCGGGCAGGGCGCCGAGTTCGCCGGGGATGTCGACGTCGGCGTGCTCCAGGCCGAGGGCGTCGCTCGGGTTGCCGACGTACACGTTCGGCGTGAGCCAGACGTTGTCGCCGGGTTCCAGGGTGCCGTGGGTGACGCGCTCCAGGCGGCGGACGACGGTGTCGGCGGAGTGCTTCGCCGCGGTGAGGACGGGGCCGACGACCGCGTGCGAGCCGTCGCCGGAGAGCCCGTAGGTGCCGGGGCGCAGGGAGGCCAGGTCGCGGGTGAGCGCGATCTGGCCGGCGGCCGTGGCGTGCACGGTGAGGCGGGGTTCGGTGGGCAGGGGCCTGCCGGGGGGCGCCGTCAGCGCGACGCCACTGGCGAACCGCCCGGCGGCGACGCTTGCGGCGCCGGCGGCCAGAGCCACGGTGACGGCAGCGGCCGTCGCTTTGACAGTGCGCACCCCTCCAGTGTCCGGGCGGATGGGGGTGGCGGCCAGTGGGAGGTCACTGCCGTGGGCTGTGCGGGGTCACTGCCGTGGGCTTGCGGGGTGTGCGGCGTCGGCGCGGGCCTGCTGGGGGCTGCCGCCCCCAGACCCCAGCTGTCGGCCTGAACGGCCTCGTCCTCAAACGCCGGACGGGCTGAGATGCCCGGACCGGCGTCGGATTGCAGCCGTGGGCACCCGCACCCGCAAAACGTCACCCCTGCTGCCCGTACCCCCGCAGCCGCTCCACCACCTCCCCCAGCTGCCCCTCCGACAGCAGCGTCGGGGACAGGCCCGGCACCGAGGATGCCGTGAGCCACAGGCGGGACATCCACTCGAGCTGGGCCGTGCGGTCGTAGGCCTGGTCCAGGGTCGTGCCGTAGGCCATCGTGCCGTGGTTCTGGAGGAGGCAGGCGGTGCGGTCGGTGAGGGCCTGGAGCATGTTCTCGGCCAACTCCTGGGTGCCGTACGTCGCATAGGGGGCAACTCGGACGGGGCCGCCGAGGGCTGCGGCCATGTAGTGGATCAGCGGGAGCTCGGGCACCAGGGTCGAGACGGCCGTCGCGTGGACCGCGTGGGTGTGGACGACGGCGCCGGCGTCCGTGGCCCTGTAGACGGCGAGGTGCATGGGCAGCTCGCTCGTCGGCACCAGCGTGCCCAGCACCTGCCTGCCGGCCAGGTCGACCCCGGTCACGTCCTCCGGCGCCAGGCGGTCGTAGGGCACTCCCGACGGCGTGACCAGCACGGTGTCGTCGACCCGCACCGAGAGGTTCCCGGACGTGCCGACGACCAGGCCGTCGGAGACGGTTCGGCGGGCCGTCGCCACGAGGGCCTCCCAGGCCTCCACCTCCTCGGGGCGGGCACTGCGACCCCACGACTCCCCCACTTCCTGTGCGCCCTCCCGCACGTCCCGCGCACCCCGCTGGTCCCGCCGCTCCTCAGCCATGCGGCGATCCTGCCAGGCGGGGCGGCGGCACGGCATCAAGTCGCCGCCGGGCCGAGGCACTTTAGAGGAGGAGGACCGGCGTCCGGCAGGTCGCATACCGGGACATAGCCCCTCACCCGTCAGCTTGGCCTGGGATCGATCAGGATTCAACGATCTTCCCGTAGCCTCTGGCTGATTTGTCGTGCACGTCGCCATTCCGGGGGGAAATATGGCCCGTGATCGCAAACCGTCCCGTCACCGCTCCCGCTTCCTGGCGGTATCCGTCGCAGCGCTCACGCTCGGCGGAACCGCATTGGCCGAGATACCGGCCGCGGCGGCCGGCAAGCCCAGGGGCCATGACGTCTCTTCCCACCAGAAGAACGTCAACTGGCAGAGCTCGAAGAGCAAGGGCGCCAAGTTCGTCTACGTCAAGGCGACCGAGTCCCACACCTACCGCAACCCCTACTTCGGCCAGCAGTACAACGGCTCCCGCAGCGCTGGCCTGATCCGCGGCGCCTACCACTTCGCACTGCCGGACAAGTCGTCGGGCAGGACACAGGCCGCGCACTTCGTGCGCAACGGCGGCGGCTGGCGGTCCGACGGCTGGACCCTGCCACCCGCCCTCGACATCGAGTACAACCCGTACAGCAAGCACAAGTGCTACGGGCTGAGCAAGGCCAAGATGGTCAGCTGGATCCAGTCCTTCAGCAACGAGGTGAAGCGACTGACCGGCCGCCGCCCGGTGATCTACACGACCACGCACTGGTGGAACAACTGCACCGGCGGCAGCCGCGCCTTCGCGTCGAACCACGCGCTGTGGATAGCCCGCTACGACTCCTCCAGCGCGGGGGCACTGCCGGCCGGATGGCGGTTCTGGACCATCTGGCAGTACGACAACGGCAGCGGCAGCCTGCCGGGTGACCAAAATCTCTTCAACGGGTCCATGAGCCAGCTGAAAAAGTTTGCCCGAGGCTACTGACCTTGCGGCGCCTGGGCCGCGCGATGGCCGATAGAGAGGGGCCTCGTCCACCGGACGATTAACCCCCTCACCCGGACACCGTGCGGCTCACCCCAGTTCACCTTCCGTTCACTCAGGTTACCTACGTTCGACCGGCCAATGACCTCGAACGATTGCCTGGGTAAATGGAAAACTTCTCGCTGATCCTCGCGATTGTGGTCGTAACCGCACTCGCGTTCGATTTCACGAACGGTTTCCACGACACCGCCAACGCGATGGCCACCACCATCTCGACCGGTGCGCTCAAGCCCAAGGTCGCGGTGGCCATGTCCGCCGCGCTGAACCTTGTCGGCGCCTTCCTCTCCGTGGAGGTCGCCAACACGATCTCCAAAGGTCTCGTCGACGAGACCGGCATCCGTCCCGAGGTCATCTTCGCCGCGTTGGTCGGCGCGATCCTCTGGAATCTGCTGACCTGGCTGGTGGGCCTGCCCTCCAGCTCCTCGCACGCCCTGATGGGCGGTCTGATCGGCGCCACCATCGCCTCGGCCGGCGTCGGCGCGGTCCACGGCGACGCGCTCGTCACCAAGGTGCTGATCCCGGCGATCGCCGCCCCGCTGGTCGCGGGAATCGCCGCGCTGCTGGCCACCCGCCTGACCTACTCGCTCGGCAAGAAGGCCGACGGCGAGTCCGCCAAGAAGGGCTACCGCGCCGGCCAGATCGCCTCGGCCGGCCTGGTCTCCCTGGCCCACGGCACCAACGACGCGCAGAAGACCATGGGCATCATCACCCTCGCCCTGGTCGCCGGCGGCACCCTCGCGCCCGACTCCGACCCGCCCATGTGGGTCATCCTCTCCGCGGGCGTGGCCATCGCGCTCGGCACCTACCTCGGTGGCTGGCGCATCATCCGCACCATGGGCAAGGGCCTGACCGACCTTCAGCCGCAGCAGGGCTTCGCCGCCCAGACCAGCGCGGCCACCGTCATCCTGGCCTCCTCCCACCTCGGCTTCTCCCTGTCCACCACGCACTCCGTCTCCGGCGCGGTGATGGGCGCGGGCCTCGGCCGCAAGGGCGGCGTGGTCCGCTGGTCGACGGCGACCCGCATGTTCGTCGCCTGGGGCCTGACCCTCCCGGCCGCCGCACTGGTCGGCGCGATCGCGGAGTACGTGACGGGCTTCGGTGCCTGGGGCACGGCCGTCGTCGCGGTCTTCCTGGTCGCCTCCAGCGCCGCGATCTGGAAGATCTCCCGCCGCGAGGTCATCGACCACACCAACGTCAACGAGTCCGACGAGCCGGCCGGCGTGGTGACCACGGCCATGGCCGCCGTTACCCCGCCGCCCGCGGGCACGGCGACCGAGGAGCTCACGGCCACCATCCCGGCCCAGTCCTCGGAGCCGAAGCCTTCGAAGGCCTCCGTCTGACGCACCCGGTCATTCCAGTCACTCCCCCTCACTCACTCAAGAAAGCAGAAGCATGAAGATCGACTGGGCGGCACTCGGCTCCGTCTTCGGCGTCAGCCTCGTGGTGACCGTGGCCCTGGTGGGTCTGTTCACCCTCGGCATCGCGGGCCTGTCGCGACGCGAACGGGCCGTGGCGCAGGGCGACTCGGCCTCTCTCGCGGTCACGGGCGCGTACGCGTGCTTCGCGGCATGCGCGGCGGCAGTGGCGTACGGCATCTATCTGATCGTGGCCTGACGCACGACGCGCACCACCTGAAACACCCGAGGTGCGGGACGGATCACCGTCCCGCACCTCACTGCTGTGTGGGCCTTCGCACACTCTCCCTTCGCAGGTCAACGGCAAGTTGACGGCCGTTCCAACCCCGTGGTGGACTGCCGGAGCCATGTGCGGCGGCAGGAGAGGAAGCCGGTGTGAATCCGGCGCGGTCCCGCCACTGTCACCGGGGTAGATAGCCCCCGGGAGCCAGGAACTCTCACCGCCGATCTCGTCGAACCAGGGCGCGGACACCCTGAGTGAGGACATAACGCGATGCTCGCCTGCCGATCGACATGCAGAACCGGACCCTCGTCTGACTCGACGATCGGCTGACCCCGATGCGTGCCGATCGCGTCTTCGCGTACGGCGCCGCCGCCGGACTTCTCGGTGATCTGCTGCTCGGCGATCCTCGCCGGGGGCATCCGGTCGCCGTGTTCGGGCGGACCGCCGCCGCCGTGGAACGGGTCCTGTGGCGCGACCACCGCGCTTTCGGTGCGGTGCACACCGCTGTGTGCGCCGGTGGCGCCGTGGCGCTCGGTGCCGCCGCGGCTCGTCTCGCACGTACGTCCCCCGCCACCTCCGTCGCGCTGACCGGCGCCGCCACCTGGGCGGTCGTCGGGGGGACTTCGCTCGCCCGGGAGGCCCGGGTGATCGGGCAGGCACTGCAAGCGGGGGACGTCGAGGCGGCACGTGCCCGGCTGCCGCATCTGTGCGGGCGGGATCCGCAGGCACTGGACGCGGACGGGATCGCGCGGGCGGTCGTGGAGTCCGTCGCCGAGAACACCTCCGACGCGGTCGTGGGGGCGCTGGTGTGGGGCGCCGTGGCAGGCGTTCCCGGGCTGGTCGGGTTCCGGGCGGTGAACACGCTCGACGCCATGGTGGGGCACAAGTCGCCCAGGTACCGGCGCTACGGCTGGGCTTCGGCGAGGCTCGACGACGTGGCGGGGTGGCCGGGATCCCGGCTGACCGCCGTACTCGCCGCCGTCGCCGGGGGTGACCCCCGTGGGGCGGTACGAGCGTGGCGCGCCGATGCCGCCCAGCACCCGAGCCCCAACGCGGGGCCCGTGGAGGCCTCCTTCGCGGGGGCGCTCGGGGTCCGGCTGGGCGGGACGCTGTCGTACGGCGGACGGGTCGAGCACCGGCCCGTGCTGAACGGGGACGGGCGGGCCGTCGGCACGCAGGACATCGAACGGGCCGTACGGCTGTCGCAGCGCGTCGGCTGGCTGGCGCTCGGCGTCTGTGTCGCCGCGCGCCGCATCGCGAAGGGGCGTACCTCATGACGGGCGGTGGTCTCCTCGTCGCCGGCACGACGTCCGACGCCGGCAAAAGCGTCGTCACCGCCGGGATCTGCCGGTGGCTGGTGCGGCAGGGAGTGAAGGTCGCGCCGTTCAAGGCGCAGAACATGTCCCTCAACTCGTTCGTCACGCGTGAGGGCGCCGAGATCGGGCGGGCGCAGGCCATGCAGGCACAGGCGTGCCGGGTCGAGCCGACCGCGCTGATGAATCCCGTGCTGCTCAAGCCCGGTGGGGAGCAGAGCAGTCAGGTCGTGCTGCTGGGCAAGCCGGTGGGTGAGCTGAGCGCACGCGGCTATCACGGCGGGCGGCAGCAGCAGTTGCTGGGGACCGTGCTCGACTGTCTCGCCGAGTTGCGGGGCACGTATGACGCGGTGATCTGTGAGGGGGCCGGCTCTCCGGCCGAGATCAATCTGCGGCGGACCGACATCGTCAACATGGGGATCGCCCGCAACGCCGGGCTGCCCGTGCTGGTGGTGGGTGACATCGACCGCGGGGGCGTGTTCGCCTCCTTCTTCGGGACGGTCGCCCTCCTCTCGCCCGAGGATCAGGCGCTCGTCGCCGGATTCCTGGTGAACAAGTTCCGCGGCGACGTCAGCCTCCTGGAGCCGGGGATCGACATGCTGCACGGCCTCACCGGACGGCACACCTACGGCATCCTCCCCTTCCAGCACGGCCTGGGCATCGACGAGGAGGACGGGCTGCGGGTGTCCCTGCGCGGGACCGTCCGGGAGTCGAACGTCGCTCCGCCTCTCGGCGAGGACGTGCTGCGGATCGCCGTCTGTGCCGTGCCGCTCATGTCCAACTTCACCGACGTCGACGCCCTGGCCGCCGAACCCGGCGTCGTCGTGCGGTTCGTGGACCGGCCTGAGGAGCTGGCGGACGCCGATCTCGTCATCGTCCCGGGGACCCGGGGGACGGTCCGGGCGCTGGAGTGGCTGCGGGAGCGGGGGCTCGCGGAGGCCCTGAAGCGCAGGGTCGCCGAAGGCCGGCCCGTCCTCGGCATCTGCGGCGGCTTCCAGGTCCTCGGCGAGCACATCGAGGACGAGGTCGAGAGCCGGCGGGGCCATGTCGAGGGGCTCGGTGTGTTGCCCGTGCGGGTGCGGTTCGCCCGCGAGAAGACCCTCACCCGGCCGGAGGGAGAGGCCCTCGGCGCGCACGTCGCGGGGTACGAGATCCACCACGGGGTCGCCGAGATCCATGGCGGGGAAGCCTTCCTCGACGGCTGCCGGGTCGGCCAGACCTGGGGCACGCACTGGCACGGTTCGCTGGAGTCGGACGGTTTCCGGCGGGCCTTCCTGCGCGAGGTGGCCGCCGCCGCGGGCCGCCGCTTCGTGCCGGCCCCCGACACGTCGTTCGCCGCGCTGCGCGAGGAACAGCTCGACCGGCTCGGCGACCTGATCGAACAGCACGCTGACACGGACGCGCTCCGTCGGCTCATCGAGTCGGGCGCGCCGCAAGGACTGCCTTTCATTCCACCGGGAGCGCCCGCATGAGCACTGTGTTGTTGTTGTCGACCGCCGACACGGACCTGTTGGCGGCCAGGGCCGCTTCCGGTGCCTCGTACCGGATCGGCAATCCGACCCGCGTGGACGTCACCGAGGAACTGCCCGCGCTCATCGAGGGCTCGGACATCGCCGTCGTACGTCTGCTGGGCGGCAAGCGGGCCTGGGAGGACGGGCTCGCCGCGCTGAAGGCCTCGGGCATCCCGACGGTGCTGCTCGGCGGCGAGGCCGTCCCGGACGCGGAGTTGATGGCCGAGTCGTCCGTCCCGGCCGGTGTGGTGGCCGAGGCGCTGAGGTATCTCGTCGAGGGCGGGCCCGCCAACCTCACCGAACTCGCGCGGTTCCTCTCCGACACCGTGCTGCTGACGGGCGAGGGGTTCGTCGAGCCGCAGAAGATGCCGGAGTTCGGCGTCCATGGTGAGCGTGCCCTCGTCGACGGCCGTCCGACCGTCGGCGTGCTCTTCTACCGGGCCCACGAACTCAGCGGCAACACCGCCTTCGTGGACACCCTGTGCGACGCGATCGAGGCCCGGGGCGCCAACGCTCTTCCGGTGTACTGCGGTTCGCTGCGGGGGGCGGACGCGGAGCTGTACGAGATCCTAGGCAAGGCCGACGCCCTGGTCGCCACCGTCCTCGCGGCCGGCGGCACGCACGCCTCGCAGGCGTCGGCGGGCGGTGACGAGGAGGCGTGGGACATCGGCCGGCTCGCCGAGCTCGACGTGCCGGTGCTGCAAGGCCTCTGCCTGACCTCCTCGCGAGCCGCGTGGGACGAGTCCGACGCCGCCCTGTCCCCCATGGACGCGGCGATGCAGGTCGCGATCCCGGAGTTCGACGGACGGCTCGTGACCGTGCCGTTCTCCTTCAAGGAGCAGGGTCCCGACGACGTGCCCGTGTACGTCGCCGACCCGGAGCGGGCCGGGCGCGTCGCCGGGATCGCGGTACGGCACGCCCAGTTGAAGCACATGGCGAACGGCGAGAAGAAGCTCGCGCTCGTCTTCACCGCCTACCCGACCAAGCACTCGCGCGTCGGCAACGCGGTCGGTCTCGACACGCCCGCCTCGGCGGTGCGGGTGCTGGACGCGCTCAGGGACGCCGGGTACGGCCTCACCGACTACCCGGACAACGGCGACGAGCTGATCCACCGGCTCATCAACGCCGGTGGCCACGACGTCGAGTGGCTCACCGAGGAGCAGCTGGCCGCCGCACCCGCGCGCGTGCCGCTGGCCGACTACCGGGCCTGGTTCGACAAGCTCGACCCGGAGCTCAGGGACGGCATGCTGGAGGCCTGGGGCGAGCCGCCGGGGTCGCTGTACGTGGACGGGGACGACATCGTCCTCGCGTCGCTGCAGTTCGGGAACGTCGTCGTGATGATCCAGCCGCCGCGCGGCTTCGGCGAGAACCCGATCGCGATCTACCACGACCCCGACATGCCGCCGTCGCACCACTACATGGCCGCGTACAGGTGGCTGGACAACAGCTTCGGCGCCGACGCGATCGTGCACATGGGCAAGCACGGCACGATGGAGTGGCTGCCCGGCAAGGGGCTGGGGCTCAGCGGCGGGTGCGCCCCGGACGCGGTCCTCGGGGACCTGCCGCTGATCTACCCGTTCATCGTCAACGACCCCGGCGAGGGCACCCAGGCCAAGCGGCGCGGGCACGCCACCGTCGTCGACCACCTGGTGCCGCCGATGGCACGGGCCGACACCTACGGCGACCTGGCCAAGCTGGAGCAGCTGCTCGACGAGTACGCACTCGTCTCCGACCTGGACCCGGCCAAGGCGCCGGCGGTCCGCGCGCAGATCTGGACGCTGGTCAAGGCGGCCGAGCTGCATCACGACCTGCATGTCGACGACCAGCCGGACGACGCCGACTTCGACGAGTTCGTCATGCACATCGACGGCTATCTGTGCGAGATCAAGGACGTGCAGATCCGCGACGGGCTGCACATCCTCGGCGGCGGTCCGGTCGACGAGGCGCGGGTCAACCTCGTGCTGGCCGTGCTGCGCGCCTCGCAGGTGTGGGGCGGGCAGGCCAATGCCCTGCCGGGCCTGAGGGCCTCGCTGGCCGTTCACTTCGGGCTCGACGAGAAGGAGCTGCTGGGCGAACCGGGCGCGCCGTTGAAGGTGCCGGTGGAGCTGTCGGATCTGGTCGACGGCCCCTCACGCACGGCCGCCGACGCGATCGACCTGCTGGAGCAGCTGTGCCGGCGGATCGCGGAGGGGATGGAGGAGCGCGACTGGGCGGTCACGGAGAGCCGTGCGCTGATCCGCGACGTCCTCGGCACCGAACTCCCCGACGCCGTCGCCGTGTTGGAGTTCGCCTGCAACGAGGTCGTGCCGCGTCTCGCCCGTACGACGGACGAGATCGGCCACATCCTCAAGGCGCTCGACGGCGGCTACGTCCCGGCGGGGCCGTCCGGTTCACCGACGCGCGGGCTCGTCAACGTCCTGCCGACGGGACGCAACTTCTACTCCGTCGACCCCAAGGCCATTCCGTCCAGGCTGAGCTGGGAGGTCGGGCAGTCGCTCGCCGACTCGCTGGTCGCGCGGTACCTCCAGGACACCGGCGACTACCCGAAGTCGGTCGGCCTGACCGTCTGGGGCACGTCCGCGATGCGCACCCAGGGCGACGACATCGCCGAGATCCTCGCGCTGCTGGGCTGCCGCCCGGTCTGGGACGACGCCTCACGCCGGGTGACCGGCTTCGAGATCATCGGCCTGGAGGAGCTCGGACGGCCGCGCATCGACGTCACGGTGCGTATCTCCGGCTTCTTCCGGGACGCGTTCCCGCACGTGGTGGGGCTGATCGACGACGCGGTCCGCAAGGTCGCCGAGCTGGACGAGCCCGCCGACCGCAACTACGTGCGTGCGCACGCCGACGAGGACACCGCCGAGCACGGCGACCGGCGGCGCGCGACGGCCCGTATCTTCGGCTCGAAGCCGGGCGCCTACGGGGCCGGCCTGCTGCCGCTGATCG
Source organism: Streptomyces sp. NPDC055013 (assembly GCF_053608645.1). Classification (NCBI taxonomy): domain Bacteria; kingdom Bacillati; phylum Actinomycetota; class Actinomycetes; order Kitasatosporales; family Streptomycetaceae; genus Streptomyces; species Streptomyces sp. NPDC055013. Next base: position 73,827 of record NZ_JBSGVW010000028.1, on the reverse strand, counting down.
ACGCCCGCAACTGGCGCTCCGACGCCGACCTCGCCGAGGTGTACGCCGTCTGGGGCGGCTACGCCTACGGGCGCGGGCTCGACGGGCGGGCGGCGCGCGGCGACATGGAGACCGCGTTCAAGCGGATCGCCGTCGCCGCGAAGAACGTCGACACCCGCGAGCACGACCTCGTCGACGCCGACGACTACTTCCAGTACCACGGCGGCATGGTCGCCATGGTGCGGCACCTGACGGGCGCGAACCCCGAGGCGTACGTGGGTGACAGCGCCGTACCGGACCAGGTGAAGACGCGGACGCTGGGCGAGGAGACGCACCGCGTGTTCCGCGCCCGGGTGGTCAACCCGCGCTGGATGGCGGCCATGCGCCGGCACGGCTACAAGGGCGCCTTCGAGATGGCTGCCACCGTGGACTACCTCTTCGGGTACGACGCCACGGCGGGCGTGGTCGACGACTGGATGTACGAGAAGCTCAGTGCCGAGTACGTCTTCGACCCGGAGAACCGGGACTTCATGAAGAAGTCCAACCCGTGGGCGCTGCGCGGCGTCACCGAGCGGCTCCTGGAGGCCGCCGACCGCGGGCTGTGGGCCGAGCCGGACGCCGAGACGCTGGAGCGGCTGCGCGCCACCTACCTGGAGCTCGAAGGCGACTTGGAGGGCGACGACCAGTGACCACCCCCTTCCCCTTTACGGCCGTTGTCGGCCAGGACGACCTACGGCTCGCGCTGCTGCTGAACGCCGTGTCCCCGGCGGTCGGCGGTGTGCTGGTGCGCGGCGAGAAGGGCACCGCCAAGTCGACGGCGGTACGCGCGCTGTCGGCGCTGATGCCGGAGGTTCCGGTGGTCGCCGGGTGCCGTTTCTCCTGCGACCCGGGCGCCCCCGACCCCGCGTGCCCCGACGGACCGCACGAGGCGGGTGCCGGCTCGCGGCGCCCCGCCCGCATGGTGGAACTCCCCGTCGGTGCCTCCGAGGACCGGCTGGTCGGCGCGCTGGACATCGAGCGTGCGCTGGCCGAGGGCGTGAAGGCCTTCGAACCCGGACTGCTCGCGGACGCACACCGCGGAATCCTGTACGTCGACGAGGTCAACCTCCTGCACGACCACCTCGTCGACCTGCTCCTGGACGCGGCGGCGATGGGTGCGTCGTATGTGGAGCGCGAGGGTGTCTCCGTACGGCATGCGGCGCGTTTCCTGCTCGTCGGGACCATGAACCCCGAAGAGGGCGAACTGCGGCCGCAGTTGCTCGACCGGTTCGGACTGACCGTCGAGGTCGCCGCCTCGCGGGAACCCGAGCAGCGGGTGGAGGTCGTGCGGCGGCGGCTCGCGTACGACGACGATCCGGGCGGGTTCGCGGCCCGGTGGGCGGACGATGAGGCAGCGGTGCGTCAACGCATCGTCGCCGCACGGGAGTTGCTGCCCTCGGTGCGGCTCGGCGACGGGGCGCTGCGGCAGATCGCGGCGACCTGCGCGGCCTTCGAGGTGGACGGCATGCGGGCCGACATCGTGATGGCCCGGACGGCCACCGCGCTGGCCGCGTGGGCCGGGCGCACCGAGGTGCTGGCCGAGGACGTCCGGCAGGCGGCGCTGCTGGCGCTGCCGCACCGTCGCCGCCGCAACCCCTTCGACGCGCCGGGGCTGGACGAGGACAAGCTCGACGACACGCTGGAGGAGTTCTCCGGTGACGACGAGAGCGACGAGGATCCCGATCCCGACGGGCCCGGCGGGGGTGGCGGGGGTGGCGGGGAGCCGCCGTCCGAGCCCGACGGACCGCAGGGCGCGGACTCCGGCGCGCGGCCCGAGGCCGGCGAGGACGGGGAGCCGCAGGCTGCCGGGGCCGGGGAGCAGACTCCCGCGCGGGCGTCCGAGCCCTTCCGGACGAAGGTGCTGAGCGTGCCCGGCATCGGTGAAGGTGCCGCCGGGCGGCGTTCGCGGGCGCGGACCGAGCATGGGCGCACGACCGGCGCGCGGCGGCCCCGAGGCACGCTCACCAAGCTGCACCTGGCGGCCACCGTGCAGGCGGCGGCGCCGCATCAGCGGGCGCGTGGGCGGTCCGGGCGGGGACTCGTCGTGCGGCGGGACGATCTGCGGCAGGCCGTTCGGGAAGGGCGCGAGGGGAACCTCGTGCTGTTCGTCGTGGACGCCTCCGGGTCGATGGCGGCCCGGCAGCGGATGAGCGCCGTGAAGGGCGCTGTCCTGTCGCTGTTGCTGGACGCGTACCAGCGGAGGGACAAGGTGGGGCTGGTGACGTTCCGGGGTACGGCGGGCGATGTCGCGCTGCCGCCCACGTCGTCGGTGGATGCCGCCGCGGCCCGGCTGGAGTCGTTGCCGACCGGTGGGCGAACGCCGCTCGCGGCCGGGCTGCTGAGGGCGCACGAGGTGCTGCGGGTGGAGCGGCTGCGGGATCCGGCCCGGCGGGCGCTGGTCGTGCTGGTGACCGACGGGCGGGCCACGGGCGGTCCCGAGCCGGTCGCGCTCGCGGGGCGCGCGGCCCGGCTGTTCGCGGCCGAGGGTGTCGCGTCCGTGGTCGTCGACTGTGAGTCCGGGCCCGTGCGGCTGGGGCTGGCGGGGCAGCTCGCGGGTGAACTCGGCGGTACGGCGGTGACGTTGGACGAGCTGCGCGCGGAGTCCATCGCCGGCCTGGTCAAGGACGTACAGAGGAGGGCCGCGTAATGCCGCAGGGACAGCCGAGTGTCGTGCCGGACGACGGACTGACGACTCGTCAGCGTCGTAACCGGCCTCTGGTGGTCGTGCACACGGGGATCGGCAAGGGCAAGTCGACCGCTGCCTTCGGGCTTGCCCTGCGCGCCTGGAATCAGGGGTGGCCCATCGGGGTGTTCCAGTTCGTCAAGTCGGCGAAGTGGAAGGTCGGCGAGGAGAACGCGCTGCGGGTGCTGGGAGCGTCCGGACAGGGCGGGACCGTGGACTGGCACAAGATGGGCGAAGGGTGGTCCTGGGTTCAGCGGGACGCCCAGATGGACAACGAGGAGAAGGCCCGGGAGGGCTGGGAGCAGGTCAAGCGGGACCTGGCCGCCGAGACGTACAAGCTGTACGTGCTCGACGAGTTCGCCTACCCCATGCACTGGGGGTGGGTGGACACCGACGAGGTCGTCTCCGTGCTGCGTGACCGGCCGGGGACCCAGCACGTGGTCATCACCGGGCGGAACGCGCCCGAGAAGCTGGTCGGCCTCGCCGACCTCGTGACGGACATGTCCAAGGTCAAGCACCCCATGGACGCGGGCCAGAAGGGCCAGAGAGGCATCGAGTGGTGATCGCGTGATGTCCTCCTCCGTCCCTCGGCTGGTCATTGCCGCGCCTTCGTCCGGCAGCGGCAAGACCACCGTCGCCACAGGGCTGATGGCCGCGTTCGCCGCGCGGGGGCTTGCCGTGTCCCCGCACAAGGTCGGGCCGGACTACATCGATCCCGGGTATCACGCGCTCGCGACCGGGCGGGTGGGGCGGAATCTGGACGCGTACCTGTGCGGGCCGGAGTTGGTCGGTCCGTTGTTCCTGCATGGGGCGCGCGGGTGTGACATCGCCGTCGTCGAAGGGGTCATGGGGCTGTACGACGGGGCCGCCGGGGAGGGTGAACTGGCGTCCACCGCGCAGGTGGCGAAGTTGCTGCGGGCGCCGGTGGTGCTCGTCGTCGACGCGTCGTCGCAGTCGCGGTCCGTGGCGGCGCTGGTGCACGGGTTCGCGTCCTGGGATCCGGAGGTGCGCATCGGGGGCGTGATTCTGAACAAGGTCGCTTCGGATCGGCACGAGTCGTTGCTGCGGGAGGCGTTGGACTCGGCCGGGGTGCCGGTGTTGGGGGTGCTGCGGCGGGTCGCTCAGGTGGACACACCGTCGCGGCACCTGGGGCTGGTGCCGGTCGCCGAGCGGCGTGGGGAGGCCGTGGAGGCGGTTGCGGCGATGGCGGCGCAGGTCGAGCGTGGGTGTGATCTGGAGGGGTTGCTGGGGCTGGCACGGGGTGCGGGCGCGTTGTCCTGTGCAGCTTGGGATGCGGCCGAGGTCTTGGCTTCTTCGCCCCATCCGCCCCTTCCCGTCCCGAGCCTGGGGGCTGCGCCCCCAGACCCCCCTTTCGGCCCTGAAAGGGCCTCGTCCTCAAACGCCGGACGGGCTGAAATGCCTGGGCCGGCGTCGAAACCCGCCGCCGCCTTCGGGGCTCCGGAAAGGCCGGTCGTCGCCGTTGCCGGAGGGTCCGCGTTCACCTTCTCCTACGCCGAGCACGCCGAACTGCTCACCGCCGCCGGTGCCGAAGTCGTCCCCTTCGACCCGCTGCGGGACGGGCAGTTGCCCGACGGCACCCGGGGCCTGGTCATCGGTGGCGGGTTTCCCGAGGTGTACGCCGCTGGGCTGTCCGCCAACAAACCGCTGCGCAAGGCCGTTGCCGCCCTCGCGGAGAGCGGTGCTCCGGTGGCCGCAGAGTGTGCGGGGTTGCTCTATCTGAGCCGGGAGCTGGACGGGCAGCCCATGTGCGGTGTGCTCGACGTGACCGCGCGGATGAGCGAGCGGCTGACGCTGGGGTATCGGGACGCGGTCGCCGTGAGTGACAGTGTGCTGGCGGCGGCCGGGACGCGGATGCGGGCGCACGAGTTTCACCGGACCGTCGTCGAGCCCGGCTCGGGGACGGCTCCCGCCTGGGGGGTCAGGACCCCTCCGCGGCGGGTCGAAGGTTTCGTACAGCAGGGCGTGCACGCGAGTTATCTGCACACGCACTGGGCCGCACAGCCCGGTGTCGCCCGTCGGTTCGTGGAGAGGTGCCGGACGTCATGAGCAACAGCAGGTTGATCGGAGTCGGGGTCGGTCCCGGCGATCCGGAGCTGGTGACCGTCAAGGGCGTCAACGCTCTGCGCGAGGCCGACGTGGTCGTCGTACCCGTCATGGACACCGGTGAGCGCGGGCGGGCCGAGGCCACGGTGCTGCACTACGTGCCCGAGGAGAAGGTCGTGCGGGTGGTGTTCGCGCTCAACGAGCGGACCGATCGTGCTCGGCGCGAGGCCGCCTGGGACGCGGCGGGTGAGCGGGTCGCCGAGCTGCTCAAGCAGCATGGCGCCGTCGCGTTCGCCACCATCGGCGATCCCAATGTGTACTCCACGTTCACCTATCTCGCGCAGACCATCGGCGAGTCGGTGCCCGGCACCGTCGTCGAGACCGTCCCCGGCATCACCGCCATGCAGGACCTCGCCGCGAGGTCGGGCGCGGTTCTCACCGAGGGGACCGAGCCGCTCACGCTCGTGCCCGTGACCGCGGGGGCGACGGTGCTCAAGGAGGCTCTCAGCGGGCCCGGGACCGTCGTCGCCTACAAGTTCGGCCGGCAGGCGGGTGAGGTCGCCGAGGCGCTGCGGGAGACCGGGCGGCTCGAGGACGCGGTGTGGGGGTCGGCGCTGGGGCTGACGGAGGAGTCGATCCGGCCGGCCGCCGACCTCGACGGCTCCCCCCTGCCCTACCTCTCGACCCTCATCGCACCCGCCCGGCGCGACGGCGGGCGGGGCGGCAAGCTCTGACGCCGGTTCCACGCCCCGCACAGCAACCCCCGCCGACCCCTGTAGGAGAGGACCGAATTCCCATGGCCGATGCCCCCACCGGCAAGGTGACCTTCGTCGGTGCCGGCCCCGGTGCCGCCGATCTGCTGACATTCCGTGCCGCGCGTGCCATCGCCGAGGCCGACGTCGTGATCTGGGCGGCCAGCCTGGTTCAGGCGGAGGTCCTCCAGCACGCGCGCGAGGACGCCGAGATCCTCGACTCGGCGACCATGTCCCTCGAGGACGTCGTCGCCGTGTACGAGCGGGCCCGCGCCGACGGCCTCAAGGTCGCCCGGATCCACTCCGGTGACCCCGCCCTCTGGGGCGGTACGCAGGAGCAGCTCGACCGGTGTGCCGTAATCGGCGTCGGAACCGAGGTCGTGCCCGGGGTCTCCGCCTTCTCCGCCGTCGCCGCGCTCGCCGGGCGCGAGCTGACCATCCCCGAGGTCGCGCAGTCCGTCGTCCTCACCCGGCTCGGCGGCGGCAAGACGCCGATGCCGCCCGGGGAGGAGGTCAGGGAGTTCGCGAAGCACGGCACCACCATGGCGATCTTCCTGTCGGCCGCCCGCAGTGGGCAGCTCGTACGGGAGTTGCTGGAGGGCGGGTATCCGACGTCCACGCCGGTCGTCGTCGCCTACCAGGCGACCTGGCCCGAGGAACTCGTGGTCAAGTGCACGATCGAGACGCTGGAGGAGACCGTCAAGGAGCACAAGCTCTGGAAGCACACCCTGTTCCTGGTCGGCCCCGCCCTCGACGCGCACGGCACGCGCTCGCACCTCTACCACCCCGGTCACTTCCACGGGTACCGCAAGGCGGACCCGCAGGCGCGCAGGGCGCTGCGTGAGCGGGGAGCCAGTACGTGATCACCGTCGTCGGCACCGGGACGGGAGCGCCGGTTCCCGAGGACGTCCTCGCCGGGGCCGAGCTGGTCGTCGGCGGGCGGCGGCATCTGGACGCCGTACACCTGCCCGGCGAGGCGGAGCGGGTCGTGCTCGGGGCGTTGGCACCCGCCCTCGACACGATCGCGCAGTACGTCGAGAAGGAGCGGCCCGTGGTGGTGCTCGCCTCGGGCGACCCGGGGTTCCTCGGGATCGTGCGGGCGCTGGCCGAGCGGTTCGGGTCGGAGCGGCTGGATGTGCGTGCCGGGGTGTCCTCGGTGGCCGCCGCGTTCGCGCGGGTCGGGCTGCCGTGGGACGACGCGGTGGTGGTGAGCGCACACGGGCGTGAGCCGCGTACGGCGGTGAACGTGTGCCGGGCGCATCCCAAGGTGGCGGTGCTGACCGGGCCGGGCGCGGGGCCGGCCGAGCTGGGCGCCGCGCTGCGGCACACCGGGCGGGTTCTGGTCGTCGCCTCCGCGCTGGGCGATCCTCGGCGCGAGCGCGTGGAGCGGGTGACGCCCGCCGAGGCCGCGGCCCGCGACTGGGGTTCAGCGGTGAGCGTCGTGCTGTGCCTGGACCCCGAGCGGTCCGTCGGCGCGGTGCGTACGGTGGCCGGTCCTGCGCCGGGGCCCGCCGGATGGGCCCTGGACGAGACGGACTTCGCGCACCGCGACTCGATGATCACCAAGTTCGAGGTGCGGGCGCTGGCCCTGGCCCGGCTGGGCCCGCGGCTCGGCGACCTGGTGTGGGACATCGGCGCGGGCTCCGGCTCGGTGGCCGTGGAGTGCGCCCGGCTCGGCGCGGCGGCCGTCGCCGTCGAGAAGGCACGGGACGGTGTGGAGCGGATCCGCGCCAACGCCGCCGCGCACGGCGTCGACGTGCACGTGGTGCACGGGGCGGCGCCCACCGTCCTGTCCGACCTCGACGATCCGGACGCGGTGTTCATCGGGGGCGGGGGGCGCGAGCTGCCCGCCATCGTCACCGCGTGCGCACGTCGGGCGCGGCGGACCGTCGTCGTCGCCATGGCCGCCCTCGACCGGGTGCCCGCCGCTCGCGAGGCGCTCACCGGTGCCGGGTTCTCCTGCGACGGAGTGCTGCTGCAGTCGTCGCGGCTCGCCCCGCTGCCGGGGGACGTGACCCGGCTCGCGGCCACCAATCCCGTATTTCTGCTGTGGGGCGTCAGAAACCCCGTGTACCGAGAGGGAGTTGCCCAGTGATCGGCCTCATTTCCGCCACCGCGGCGGGGACGGCTGCGCGGGACCGGCTGGTCGCGGCGTGGCCGGACCGGGTGCGCGTGTACGACGGTCCCGTCGGGGACGCCGTACGGCGGGCGTTCGCCGAGTGCGAGCAGCTCGTCTGTTTCCTGGCGACAGGGGCCGTCGTACGGCTCGTCGCGCCACTGCTGGCCGGCAAGGCGACCGACCCGGGTGTGGTGTGCGTCGACGAGGGCGGGCGGTTCGCCGTGTCGCTGGTCGGCGGGCACGGCGGCGGAGCCAATGAACTCGCCCGGCAGGTCGGGGAGTTGCTGGGGGCCCAGCCCGTGGTGACGACGGCGACCGATGCCGTGGGGGTGCCCGGTCTGGACACGCTCGGGCTGCCGGTGGAGGGCGATGTCGCCGGGGTCTCGCGGGCGCTGCTCGACGGGGAGCCGGTGGCGCTGCGGGCCGAGGTGGCCTGGCCGTTGCCGCCGCTGCGGGTCGGCGCCGAGGGGGCGTACGTCGTCCGCGTGACGGACCGGCTCGTCGAGCGCGTCGCCGAGCGCGAGGTCGTGCTGCGCCCGCCGTCCCTGATCGTCGGCGTCGGTGCCTCCAAGGGCGCCCCCGTCGACGAGGTGCTCGGGCTGATCGAGAGCACGCTCCGCGAGGCCGGCCTCTCCCCCAAGTCCCTCGCCGAACTCGCCACCGTCGACGCCAAGGCCGACGAGCCCGGCATCGTGGCGGCCGCCGAGCGGCTCGGGGTGCCGGTGGTGACCCACTCCGCCGAGCAGCTCGCGGGCGTCGAGGTCCCCAACCCCTCCGACGCGCCCCTCGCCGCCGTCGGCACGCCCTCGGTCGCCGAGGCCGCCGCTCTGGTGCGCGGTGGTGAACTCCTCGTGCCGAAGCGGAAGTCCGAGCGCGCCGACGGGCGGCCCGCGATGGCGACCTGTGCCGTGGTACGGCGTCCGGGGCGCGGGCGGCTCGCGGTCGTCGGGCTCGGGCCGGGCGCGCGGGACCTGCTGACGCCCCGCGCGAAGGCCGAGCTCCGGCGTGCCTCCGTGCTGGTCGGGCTCGACCAGTACGTCGACCAGATCCGGGACCTGCTGCGGCCCGGCACCCGGGTCCTGGAGTCGGGGCTCGGCGCCGAGGAGGAACGGGCGCGCACGGCCGTCGAGGAGGCCCGTAAGGGGCAGGCGGTCGCGCTGATCGGCAGCGGGGACGCGGGCGTATACGCGATGGCCTCCCCCGCGCTCGCCGAGGCGTCCGACGACATCGACGTGATCGGCGTGCCGGGTGTGACCGCCGCCCTCGCCGCCGCCGCGATCCTGGGCGCCCCGCTCGGCCACGACCATGTGTCCATCAGCCTCTCCGACCTGCACACGCCGTGGGAGGTCATCGAACGGCGGGTGCGGGCCGCCGCCGGGGCGGACATCGTGGTCACCTTCTACAACCCCCGTTCCCGGGGCAGGGACTGGCAGCTGCCCAAGGCCCTCGCGATCCTCGCCGAGCACCGGAAGCCGACGACGCCGGTCGGTGTCGTACGGAACGCGTCGCGGCCGGACGAGTCCAGTCGGGTCACGACACTGGGCGCCCTCGACCCGGCGACGGTCGACATGATGACGGTCGTGACCGTCGGCAACACGGCGACCCGGGACATCGCGGGTCGCATGGTGACGCCGCGCGGCTACCGCTGGCAGGCATCGCAGGAGGGAGCGGAGTGAACCGCGTCGTCCATCCGATCGAGGAGGAGTCCTACCGGCGGCTGCGCGCCCGCCTGGACACCTCGCACTTCCCGCCACTGACCCGGGCCGTGGTGGAACGGGTCATCCACTCCGCCGCCGACCTCGACTACGCCACCGATCTCGTCCTGGACGAGGGTTCCCTCCAGAAGGCGCACGCCGCCCTGCACGCCGGGGCGCCCGTCGTCGTGGACGTCGAGATGGTGGCGGCCGGGATCACCCGGCGGGAGACCGTCTGCCGGCTCAGGGACGCGGTGGCCGGTCCCGGGCTGACGCGTTCGGCGCACGCGATACGGCTCGCCCACGAGCAGGTCGGCCCCGGCGCGCTCTGGGTGATCGGCAACGCGCCGACCGCGCTGGAGGAGCTGCTGACCCTGGACGCCGCCCCGGCGCTCGTCATCGGGCTGCCCGTCGGCTTCGTCGGCGCGGTCGAGTCCAAGGCCGCGCTCCGCGAGAGCGGGCTGCCCGCCGTGAGCAACGTGTCCGAGAAGGGCGGTTCGGCGGTCGCCTCCGCCGCGCTCAACGCCCTGCTGTACCACCCCCTTTCACACCCCGATTCGCATTCTGATTCGCACCCCGATTCGCATTCCGAGGAGAAATCGTGACCACCCCGCCGCCCGCCCTGCTCATCGCCGGTCACGGCACCCGGGACGAGGCCGGAGCCGAAGCGTTCCGCGACTTCGTGCGGGAGCTGGGGCGCCGCCACCCCGAACTGCCCGTCGCGGGCGGCTTCATCGAGCTCTCCCCGCCGCCGCTGGGCGAGGCCGTCACCGAACTGGTCGAGCGGGGCGTACGCCGCTTCGCCGCCGTGCCGCTGATGCTGGTGTCCGCCGGGCACGCCAAGGGCGACATCCCGGCCGCACTGGCCCGCGAGAAGGAACGGCACCCCGGGATCTCGTACACGTACGGCCGCCCGCTGGGCCCGCACCCGTCGCTGCTGTCCGTCCTGGAGCGGCGGCTGGACGAGGCCCTCGGCACCGAGGGCCGCACGCCCGGGGACCGGGCCGACGTCACCGTGCTGCTGGTCGGACGCGGCTCGACCGACCCGGACGCCAACGCCGAGGTGCACAAGGCGGCGCGGCTGCTGTGGGAGGGGCGCGGATACGCGGGCGTGGAAACGGCGTTCGTGTCGCTGGCGGCGCCGGACGTGCCGAGCGGGCTCGACCGGTGCGTGCAGCTGGGGGCGCGGAAGATCGTCGTGCTGCCCTACTTCCTCTTCACGGGCATCCTGCCGGACCGGGTGCGGCACCAGACGGAGGGCTGGGCGGCGGCCCACCCGGAGATCGAGGTGCGCTCCGCGGACGTCATCGGTCCGGAGCCGGAGCTGCTCGATCTGGTGATGGAGCGCTACGAGGAGGCCCTGAAGGGCGATCTGCGGATGAACTGCGACTCGTGCGTGTACCGCATCGCGCTGCCCGGCTTCGAGGACAAGGTCGGCATGCCGCAGCAGCCGCACTTCCACCCGGACGACGACGGCCACGACCACGGTCACCACCACCATCACCACGGCGCCCATTCGCATGCCCACTGAGACACCCGGGCCGGCGCACGACCTGCGGCACCACGGCGACGCCGAGGTCCGTGACGCCGGCGCGGCGCTCGTCGACCTGGCCGTGAACGTCCGCGCGGACACGCCACCGGTCTGGCTGCGCGAGCGCATCGCCGAGTCACTGGGCTCCCTCGCGGCCTACCCCGACGGGCGGGCCGCGCGGGCGGCGGTGGCGGCGCGGCACGGGCTGCCGGCCGAGCGGGTGCTGCTGACGGCGGGGGCGGCGGAGGCGTTCGTGCTGCTGGCACGGGCGTTGAAGGTGGTCCGGCCGGTCGTCGTTCATCCCCAGTTCACGGAGCCGGAGGCGGCGCTGCGGGACGCGGGCCACACCGTCGACCGGGTGCTGCTGCGCGAGGAGGACGGCTTCCGCCTCGACCCGGCTCTCGTCCCCGAGGACGCCGACCTGGTCGTCGTCGGCAACCCGACGAACCCCACGTCGGTCCTGCATCCGGCCGCGTCCATCGCCGGACTCGCGCGTCCCGGGCGGACGTTGGTGGTGGACGAGGCGTTCATGGACGCGGTGCCGGGCGAGCGGGAGGCGCTGGCCGGGCGGACGGACGTGCCGGGCCTGGTGGTGCTGCGCAGCCTCACCAAGACGTGGGGGCTGGCCGGACTGCGGATCGGCTATGTCCTGGCCGCCCCGGAGACCATCGCCGAGTTGGAGCGCGCCCAGCCCCTGTGGCCGGTCTCCACGCCCGCGCTCGCCGCCGCCGAGGCGTGCGTGTCACCGCAGGCACTGGCGGAAGCGGCCCACGCGGCTCACCGCATCGCCTCCGACCGCGCCCATCTCGTCGCCGGCCTCGGCGAGTTCGCGTCGGCGGGACTCCGGGTAGTCGAGCCCGCCGAGGGTTCCTTCGTCCTCGTACGACTGCCGAGAGCCACCGCCGTACGACAGCACCTGCGCGGCCTCGGGTTCGCCGTCCGGCGCGGGGACACCTTCCCCGGGCTCGGCGAGGAGTGGCTGCGGCTGGCGGTGCGGGACCGGGTGACGGTCAGCCGTTTCCTGCGGGCGCTGGAACGGGCGATTGCTCTCGCGCGTGGCTGAGCCGGGCCGGCACCCGCTCCAGCGTGCCGAAATCGGTCAGCTCCGGCCGCGCCGCGCCAGCGCCACCGCTCCCCCGCCCGCGACGAGGAGCGCTACCGCGCCGCCCGCGATGTACGGCGTCATGGAGTTGCCGCCGGTCTCGGCGAGGCCCTCGTCGGCGGCCTCGCCCTGGGGCTTCACGTCGCCGGCCGGCTCGGTGCTCGGGTCGGTGCTCGGGGCGGCCTCCTCCGCGGGCGCGGCCGGGGTCTCGCAGGTCGCCTCGGCCAGGGTCAGGGTGCCCTCGACCTCGGCGACGTTCAGCTTCAACGGGTTGACGGACACCTTGAGTTCGAGGGCGGTGGCGGCGGCCGTGTCCGAGGTGCTCTCCGTCCTGGAGTAGTCCAGCCGCACGTCACCGACGCCCGGCACCTGGACGTTCGTGGTGCCGCCGGCGGTCAGCGTGACCTTCTTGCCCAGCACGGTGACGTCGCCCAGCAGGTTGGACGAGGCCGTCGGCTTCTTGCCGGCCTCGCAGGTCGCCTTGGAGGTGACCTGGCCGACCTCGATGAGCGAGAGCAGCGGCAGGCCGGGGACGTGGACCTTGGCGTGGGCGAGGTTGGTGTACCCCTCGGCCCTGCCGCCCTCGACCGTGGCCTTCGACGAGGCGGCCTCGGCGCTCAGCACGTTGAACGGCTTTCCGCCGTCCACGCCGTTCAGCTCGGCCGTCAGCGTTGCCTTCTCGGCGCTCCTCGGCGCCTGTACCTCGTTGAGGGAGACCGCGAGCGGGACGTTCACGGTCTTGTTGAGCAGGGAGACGTCGAGCCCCGTACGGAGCACGACGGCGCTCGCGCGGCCCTCGTCGCCGGTCGCGTGCGCGGGGCCCGCGGCCAGAACCAGGGGTCCGGCGGTGAGGGCGGTGGCCGTCGCGACGGTGGCGAGACGGCGTGCGGGCAGGCGGAAGTTCTTGCCGTTCAAGGTGGGGACCCCCAGAGAGGACTTGCTCGGGACCCGGCAAGAATTGCGTACTGAGAGTGAAGAGTCAGCAATCCGCCAGGACTTCACTCCAACGTGACTCTCCCGTGAATGCTTTCGATTCCCTGGGCACGGATGTTCCTCGAAGTCACCCCCGTACCCCCTTCTGTGCGAGCGCTCGCGTGAACACGTGGGCGCGGGCGAGGGAGCGGGCGTCGACACCGAACTACCCGTCGTTACGCTGCGTCAACCGGCTGCCCGAAACGAAGGGAAGCAGAAGATGGCCGACCACGACGAGGAGCGGGACTACGCCGCCGCGCTCCGCACGGCCGAGCGGCTGCTCGGCATGCCGTTGGAGCGCTTCCTCGAACCAGGTGCGGGAGAGCCCGCCAACGCGGCGGACTTCAAGCGCCTCGCCACGGTCCACACCTTCGGCGACGCCTGGCCCCGGACCGATGTCCTCGACACCCGCACCCGGGCCCTGGTCTCCGTGACGATCGCCGCGACCCTGGGCACCCTCGAACCGCTGCGCGGCCAGCTGCGCATCGCCCTCACCAACGGGGTCACCCAGGAGGAGATCGTCGAGGCGTTCATCCACATCGAGGCTTACGCAGGTGCCGCGCGCGCCTTCGACAGCTACCGGGTCGCCCGCGAGGTCTTCGCCGAGACGGCGAGCGGCTAGCCGACCACGTGCCCGTTCAGCACCACCCGACGAGGTGCCGCCAGCACGCGTACGTCGTCCCGCGGGTCGGACTCGTAGACGACGAGGTCGGCCGCCGCGCCCTCCTCCAGGCCCGGGCGGCCGAGCCAGGTGCGGGCCGACCAGGTGGTCGCGGCCAGGGCCTCGACCGCGGGGATGCCGGCGGTGACGAGTTCCGCGACCTCGGCGGCGACCAGGCCGTGCGGCAGGGTGCCGCCCGCGTCCGTGCCGACGAAGACGGGGATGCCGGCGTCGTATGCGGAGCGGACCGTGTCATAACGGCGTTCGTGGAGCCGGCGCATGTGGGCCGACCAGCGGGGGTACCGGGACTCGCCGCCGTCGGCCAGCTTCGGGAAGGTCGCGATGTTCACCAGGGTGGGGACGATGGCCACCCCGCGCTCGGCGAACAGGGGGATCAGGTCCTCCGTGAGACCCGTGGCGTGCTCGATGCAGTCGATGCCCGACTCGACCAGGTCGCGCAGCGAGGACTCGGCGAAGCAGTGCGCCGTCACGCGGGCGCCCAGCCGGTGGGCCTCCGCGATGCCCGCCTCGACCGCCTCGCGCGGCCAGGTGGGCGCGAGGTCCCCGAGGTCGCGGTCGATCCAGTCGCCGACCAGCTTGACCCAGCCGTCGCCGCGCCGGGCCTCCTGGGCGACGTAGGCGACCAGGTCCTCCGGCTCGATCTCGTGGGCGTAGCCGCGGATGTAGCGGCGGGTGCGGGCGATGTGCCGGCCGGCCCGGATGATCTTCGGCAGGTCCTCGCGATCGTCGACCCAGCGGGTGTCGGAGGGCGAACCGGCGTCGCGGATCAGCAGGGTGCCCGCCTCGCGGTCGGTCAGTGCCTGCTTCTCCGCGATGTCGTCGTCGACCGGGCCGTGGGCGCCGAGGCCCACATGGCAGTGCGCGTCGACCAGGCCGGGGAGGGCCCAGCCCTCGACGGTCCGCACGTCGCGTGCGCCCACGGGACGGTCGTAGGAGATCCGGCCGTCGACGACCCACAGCTCGTCCCGGACGTCGTCCGGTCCGACGAGGACCCGGCCCTTCACGTGCAGCACCGCGCGTTCGCTCATGCCCTGCACTTTAGTGAGCGGCTAGTCGCCCTTCCCGATCTGGTCGGAGGTCTCCTCCTCCACCTCGGCCATCGCCGGGTCGAGGAGACGGGAGAGGAAGTGGCGGGTGCGTTCGTGCTGCGGGTCGCCGATGACCTGGTCGGGGGTGCCGTCCTCGACGATCACTCCGCCGTCCATGAAGACGACCCGGTCGGCGACCTCTCGCGCGAAGGTCATCTCGTGGGTGACGACCATCATCGTCATGCCCTCGTCTGCGAGCATGCGCATGACGGCGAGGACATCCCCCACCAGCTCGGGGTCCAGCGCCGACGTCGGCTCGTCGAACAGCATCACCGCGGGGCCCATCGCGAGGGCGCGGGCGATGGCGACGCGCTGCTGCTGGCCGCCGGAGAGGGAGGACGGGTACGCCGTCGCCTTCTCCGACAGGCCGACCCGCTCCAGGTTCTCGGCGGCGACCTTCGCGGCCGCGGCCTTGTCCCGCTTGAGGACCCGGCGCTGCGGCAGCGTGAGGTTCTCGGTCACGGTGAGGTGCGGGAACAGGTTGAACTGCTGGAAGACCATGCCGATACGGCGGCGTACGGCGTCGATGTCGACGTCTTCGTCGGTGAGCTCGGCACCGCCGACGAAGACCTGGCCCTTGGTGGGCTCCTCCAGCAGGTTCACGCAGCGCAGGAGCGTCGACTTGCCCGAGCCGGACGGGCCGATGACGCACACGACCTCGCCCTGGTCGATCTGCAGGTCGATGCCGCGCAGCACCTCGTTGTCGCCGAAGGACTTGTGCAGGCCGCGGACTTCGATCTCCGGGCCGGCCTTGAGAAGGCTCTCGCTCATTTCACGGCCTCCTGGGCCTTCGCCTCCATGCGGCGTACGACGAAGCCGAGCGGGATCGTGACCAGCAGATAGCACAGGCCCGCGACCAGGATCGGCGTGGAGTTGGCGGTCTGGCTGGCCAGGTCACGGCCGAACTTGGACAGTTCCCGCTCCTCCAGCGTCACACCGAGGAACAGCACCAGCGAGGAGTCCTTGAAGAGCAGGACGAGTTCGTTGGTCAGCGGCGGCAGGATGATCCGGAAGGCCTGCGGGATGATGATCGAGATCATGGCGCGGGCGGGCGAGAAGCCGAGCGAGCGCGCCGCTTCCATCTGTCCCTTGGGCACCGCCTGGATGCCCGCGCGGATCGTCTCCGCCATGTACGCGGCCGCCACCAGGCCGAGCGCGAGCGCGACCTTGCCGTAGGTGCCGCCCGGGATCTCCGTGCCCGGGAAGGCCAGCGGCACGGCGACACCGATGAAGATGAAGATCAGCAGGGCGGGCAGCCCGCGGAAGATCTCGATGTAGATCCCGGCGAGCCAGCGGTACGGCCCCACCGACGACAGCCGCATCAGCGCGATCACCATGCCGAGGACCAGTCCGACGACGAAGCCGGACAGGGTGTAGAGCACGGTGTTCTTCAACGCGAGCGTGATGACGTCCGGGAACATCTGCTCGGCGATGTCGCCCTGCGCGAACTGGTTCTGCAGGCGCCCCCAGTCGGCCGCGACCGCGAAGGCGATCACGGCCGCGACGAAGACGACGTACTGGATGCCGCGCGACAGGCTGCGCTTCTGGCGCCGGGTCAGGCCCTTCTTCCTGGGCTGCTTCGGCTGCAGTTGTACGTCTGTGTCGGCCATGGGGTCAGGCGGCGGGCGAGGCAGAGGCGGCGGACTCGTCGTATGGGCCGATCCACTGCTCGTACAGCTTCTTGTACGTGCCGTCGGCCTTGGCGTCCGCGATGGCCTTGTTGATGGCCTCGCGGAGCTTGGTGTTGCCCTTCTTCACCGTGAAGCCGTACTGCTCACCGGTGTTGATCTGCTCGGCGACGTCGAAGGCGGCGGCGTTGGCCTTGTCCTTCAGCCAGCCCTGGACGACCGGGTAGTCGATGACGACCGCTTCGACCTGGCCGGTGCGCAGGCCGTTGAGGACGGCGTCGGAGGACTCGAAGGAGACCGGGTCCAGGCCCTTGCTCTTGGCGTAGTCCTCGCCGGTCGTCTGCGCCTGGGCGCCGACCTTCCTGCCCTTGAGGTCCGCGAACGAGGAGATCCCGCTCTTCTTGTCGACGAGGACGGCCTGGGTGGCCTCGAAGTACGGGTCCGAGAAGTCGACGTTCTTCTTGCGCTCCTCGGTGATGGTCATGCCGGCGGCGGCGAGGTCGCAGCTGCCTGCGTTGAGGGAGCCACCGGTCTTGAAGTTCTCGAAGGGCTGGTCGACGATCGTCTGCTGCACGCCGAGGTCGTCCGCGACCAGGTCGATGAGGGCGACGTCGAAGCCCTGCACCTTGCCGTCGATCTCCGACTGGAAGGGCGGGTAGGGCAGGTGGGTGCAGGTGGTGAGCTGGCCCGCCTTGACGACTTCGACACCGCCGGCGGCCGTCTTCGTCCCACTGCCGCCACTGTCGTCGGAGGAGCAGCCGGCCACGAGCACCAGCCCGGCCGTCGCGGTGGTGGCGGCCAGAATGCGGGTCCGGCGCCCGAAGGTCGTCTTCACGGGGAGCCTCCTGTGAGGGAACTGTAGCTTCCGATTATAAGGAGAGGTTTGAGGTCCTCAAACACAACTGATGGTTAGGGGGCTGTTTGACCTAAGAAGTCGGGAGCCGGCTGGGGTGTTGGGGCCCCGGTTACCCTCGTCACGTCCATCTGCGGACCCGAGAGAGCTGAGAGAGCGACGTGAGCCCCGCCGTGAACCACCCCTTCCTGGACCTGGCCCCGCTGAGCGCCGCGCGATTCGCCGCGATCGAGGACCGGGTGGCCCGGCTGCTCGGGACCGGGCAGGATGTCGTGATCATGCAGGGCGAGGCGCTGCTGCCGTTGGAGGGGGCGATCCGGGGGACGGCCGGGCCCGGTACGACCGCGCTGAACGTGATCACCGGGCCGTACGGGCAGACCTTCGGGGACTGGCTGCGGGACTGCGGCGCGACCGTGATCGATCTGGCGGTGCCCTTCCACACGGCGGTCACGGCCGATCAGGTCCGGTCGGCCTTCACCGAGCACCCCAAGATCGACTTCGTGTCCCTGGTGCACGCGGAGGCGGCCACCGGCAACACCAATCCCGTCGCCGAGATCGGTGAGGTCGTGCGGGCGCACGGGGCGCTGTTCTACCTGGACGCGGTGGCGTCGATCGGCGCCGAGCCGGTGCTGCCGGACGCCTGGGGCGTCGACCTGTGTGTGATCGGGGCGCAGAAGGCGATGGGCGGTCCTGCCGGGGTGTCGGCGGTGTCCGTGAGCGAGCGGGCGTGGGCCCGGATGTCGGCGAATCCGCGGGCACCGCGGCGGTCGTATCTGTCGCTGCTGGACTGGAAGCAGCGGTGGATCGACGGGGGCCGGAAGGCCTTGCTGCACGCGCCGGCCCAGCTGGAGATGCTGGCGCTGGAGGCTTGCGTGGAGCGGATCGAGGCGGACGGGCTGGATGCGGTGATGGCCCGGCACCGGGCCGCCGCGCTGTCCACCCGTGCCGGGGCGGTGGCGCTGGGCGGGGGCCTGGAGCCGTATGTGCACGACGTCGGGGACGCGGCGCCGGTCGCCACGACGCTTCGGGTGCCCGAGGGGGTGGTGGCGTCGGAGGTGGTGGCTCGGGCGCTGGTGGCCGATCCTGCGGTGCCGCTGGCCGCGGGGGGTGGGGCGTTGGCCAAGGAGATGATTCGGGTCAATCACTACGGGGTGGACGCGACGGTCGGGGCGGTGCGGGGGTGTGTGGCGGCGCTGGGCGCTGCGCTGGCCGAGACGGGGCTGAGGGTGGATGCGGAGGGGGCCTTGCGTGCCGTGGAGGACGCCTGGCGGTAGCCGTCGGCCCGGGCCCGTCCTCCGTCGCCCCCGCCGCCCCTTCCCGTCCCGAACCTGGGGGCTCCGCCCCCAGACCCCCGCATCGGCCTGAACGGCCTCGTCCTCAAACGCCGGACGGGCTGGAGTGGCTGGACCGCGTCGGCCGGCTGAACGCCACCCGCGAAGTGGCGCCATGCTCGCCTCATGACCACCGACGCGCCCACCCACCTCCCCATCGAGCCCGGGCGGGGGATCGGCGAGGCGCTCGGGGCCTGGCGGCGGGAGATCGCTCGGGGGCGGGAGGTGTGTGCCGGGCGGGGGCTGGAGAGTGTCGGGCGGATCCAAGGCGGGGCGATGGCCGGGGTGGAGGTCAGTGTGCGGTGGGTGTTGATTCACATGATCGAGGAGTACGCGCGGCACAACGGTCACGCCGACATTCTGCGAGAGTGCATCGACGGTGTAACCGGAGCCTGAATTCAACGTAATTCCAGGAATTCCTTCAGGGGTAGCTTCCCATCCTCTTCTGCCCGCTTTCCCGAGACCTAAACGCAAAGATTCCGCGAACGCCAACCGACGTAATTCGGGCAGGTCTCGTAGGAGTTACATGGCTGTGACGCGTTCCACATCGCGACCGTTTTGGGATGGATTAGCCGGGCAAATTCGGGCGTTTCACACCCTCTCAGCGGTATCACTCACGCCCGCGTGATAACACACCCGACGCCGATACGTAACCCCTGACGGCAATGCAATTTTGAATTTCCCTCGGTAAATTCAATTCGCATGACTGCCGCACAAGCAGACCTGCAAATCGACCGACCGGCGGTGGCCGACGGGGCCGCGCTGTGGCGGATTGCCCGCGACTCCAAGGCCCTCGACCTCAACTCGTCGTACAGCTATCTGCTGTGGTGCCGCGACTTCGCCGGCACATCGGCCGTCGCCCGCGACGAGCGCGGGGAGCCGGTCGGCTTCGTCACCGGATACGTCCGGCCGGAGCGTCCGCACACCCTGCTCGTCTGGCAGGTGGCCGTGGACGACGCCTATCGCGGACGCGGCATCGCCGCCGCGCTGCTCGACGGGCTCGTCGCACGGGTCGGTGGTGAGTACGGCGTCACGAGCGTCGAGACCACCATCACACCCGGCAACACCGCCTCCGAACGCCTGTTCGGCGCCTTCGCCGAGCGGCACGGCGCCGCTCTGGAGCGGGAGGTGCTGTTCCCCACAAGCCTTTTTCCGGACGGACCGCACGACCCGGAAGTGCTTTACCGCATCGGTCCCCTCTCTCACTGACTTCCCCCACGCAACGAGGAGCGATTCGTCGTGACCATCACCCAGCCCGACCTCAGCGTCTTCGAGACCCTCGAGTCCGAGGTGCGCAGCTACTGCCGCGGCTGGCCCACCGTCTTCGACCGCGCGCGCGGCAGCCGCATGTACGACGAGGACGGCCACGAGTACCTGGACTTCTTCGCCGGCGCGGGCTCACTGAACTACGGGCACAACAACCCGGTCCTGAAACGGGCCCTGATCGACTACCTGGAGCGCGACGGCGTCACGCACGGGCTCGACATGTCGACGAGCGCCAAGCGTGCCTTCCTGGAGTCCTTCCAGAACATCGTGCTGCGGCCGCGTGACCTGCCTTACAAGGTCATGTTCCCCGGCCCCACGGGTACCAACGCCGTCGAGTCGGCGCTCAAGCTGGCGCGGAAGGTGAAGGGACGCGAGTCCATCGTGTCCTTCACCAACGCCTTCCACGGGATGTCCCTGGGCTCCCTGGCCGTGACCGGCAACGCCTTCAAGCGGGCCGGGGCGGGCATCCCGCTCGTGCACGGCACGCCGATGCCGTTCGACAACTACTTCGACGGCACCGTCGAGGACTTCCTGTGGTTCGAGCGGCTCCTGGAGGACCAGGGCTCCGGACTCAACAAGCCCGCCGCCGTGATCGTGGAGACCGTGCAGGGCGAGGGCGGCATCAACGTCGCCCGCCCGGAGTGGCTGCGCGCCCTGTCCGAGCTGTGCGAGCGGCAGGACATGCTGCTCATCGTCGACGACATCCAGATGGGCTGCGGCCGTACCGGCGCCTTCTTCTCCTTCGAGGAGGCGGGCATCACCCCGGACATCGTCACCGTGTCCAAGTCCATCAGCGGCTACGGACTGCCCATGTCGCTGTGCCTGTTCAAGCCCGAGCTGGACATCTGGGAGCCGGGCGAGCACAACGGCACCTTCCGCGGCAACAACCCCGCGTTCGTCACCGCCACCGCCGCGCTGGAGACGTACTGGACCGACGGGTCCGCGATGGAGAAGCAGACCCGCAAGCGCGGCGAGCAGATCGAGCAGGCGTTCATCTCCATCACCGAGGAGAACCTTGCCGACGTGCGGGAGTACCGCGGACGCGGGCTCGTGTGGGGCCTGGAGTTCCACGACAAGGAGCGCGCCGGACGAGTGGCGAAGCGCGCCTTCGAGCTGGGGCTGCTCATCGAGACGTCGGGCCCCGAGAGCGAGGTCGTGAAGCTGCTTCCGGCACTCACGATCACCCCGGACGAGCTGGACGAGGGGCTCAGCATCCTCGCCCGCGCCGTGCGGGAAACCATCTGAAACACCACCTAGGAGGCATCGCAGCACCGTGATCGTCCGTTCGTTCAAGGACATCGAAGGCACCGACCGCCACGTGAAATCGGCGTCCGGTACCTGGGAGAGCAAACGCATCGTCCTCGCCAAGGAGAGGGTCGGCTTCTCGCTTCACGAGACGATCCTGTACGCGGGTACGGAGACGTCCATGTGGTACGCGAACCACATCGAGGCCGTCGTCTGTGTCGAGGGCGAGGCCGAGCTGACCGACCACGAGACCGGGCAGACGCACGCGATCACGCCCGGGACCATGTACCTCCTGGACGGGCACGAGAGGCACACGCTGCGGATCAAGGAGGACTTCCGCTGCATCTGTGTCTTCAACCCGCCTGTGACCGGCCGGGAGGACCACGACGAGAACGGCGTGTACCCGCTGCTCACCGAGCCCGAGGAGGTGTGAGAAACCCATGACCACCGTCACCGATCTCTACCCCAGCCGCGGCGCCACCGAGGTGTCGACCCCGCGCCAGGACCCCGTTGTGTGGGGCTCCCCCGACACGCCGGGGCCGATCGGGGCCACCGAACTCCAGTCGTTCGAGCGCGACGGCTTCCTGGCCATCGACCAGCTCATCACGGACGACGAGGTGGCCGTCTACGCGCAGGAGTTGGAGCGGCTGGTCACCGACCCGGCGATCCGTGCCGACGAGCGGTCGATCATCGAGCCGCAGTCCAAGGAGATCCGGTCCGTCTTCGAAGTGCACAGGATCAGTGAGGTGTTCGCCTCCCTGGTGCGCGACGAGCGGGTCGTCGGCCGGGCTCGGCAGATCCTCGGCTCGGACGTGTACGTCCACCAGTCGCGGATCAACGTCAAGCCGGGCTTCGGGGCGAGTGGGTTCTACTGGCACTCCGACTTCGAGACCTGGCACGCCGAGGACGGTCTGCCGAACATGCGGACGGTGTCCGTCTCGATCGCGCTGACCGAGAACCACGACACCAACGGCGGGCTCATGATCATGCCCGGCTCGCACCGGACCTACCTCGGGTGCGCGGGGGCCACGCCGAAGGACAACTACAAGAAGTCCCTGCAGATGCAGGACGCGGGCACGCCCTCCGACGAGGCGCTGACGAAGATGGCCTCCGAGTACGGCATCAAGCTCTTCACGGGCAAGGCCGGTTCGGCGACCTGGTTCGACTGCAACTGCATGCACGGCTCCGGCGACAACATCACGCCGTTCCCGCGCAGCAACGTGTTCATCGTGTTCAACAGCGTCGAGAACACGGCCGTCGACCCCTTCGCGGCCCCGATCCGCCGCCCGGAGTTCATCGGCGCGAGGGACTTCACCCCGGTGAAGTGACCTCACACCCGTGAGGTGTCCCTGACGGGCCACGCCCGTGAGGCGCCCCTCACAGCCACGCCAGCGACGCGGCCCGCTCCAGTACGTTCTGGGCGGCGGCCGCGTCGCCCGTGGTGCCCCTCGGGACTGTCTGCGGGGATCGGCGGCCGCCGATCAGGAGACAGAAGTCGAGGGGGTCGAGGGTGAGTTCGGCCTGTACGGGCTCGTCCTCGGAACCCAGTACCCATTCCTCGCCCCCGGTGACCGAGAAGAGCACCGGGGGCGCGGTGGGTCCCAGGGACAGGCCGAGGATGCGGACGGCGAGGCGGATCAGCTGTCCCAGATGCCGCTCGGGCGGCGGCGGGACGGTGCGGCCGAGCGCGCGGCCGATGTCGTCGGTGTGGATCCAGGTCTCGAAGCCGCGCACCAGGAAGTGCTCGGCGACGGGCAGCCTCAGCCCCATCAACGTCACGGCCCGGGCGGCGAGTTCGGCGTCGTGGGCCTCGGGTGCGCCGAGCAGTTCGTCCGCCTGCGCGGCCCAGTCGGCCACGGTCTCGTCCGGCGTACGGCCGTGCTCATGGGCGATGACCTCCGCGGTACGGCGGTTCCAGGCGTCCTCCCACTGCGGTCCCTCCTCGGCCGGCGAGGGCCGCACGCGGGAGCCGGCGCCGAGCCGGGCGGCCAGGTGCTCGTCGGCGGCGAGGAGGTGGGCGACGGTGGCGTGCGCGTCCCAGTCGTGCACGACCGGCGTGGTCCAGCGGCCCGCGAGCTCGGGCAGCAGCACCTTCAGCCCGGCAACCGCGGCGGCGTAGGGCGCGACGTGCGCGAGCACGCCAGGGCCGACGGCAGGGCGCGTGCGCAGGGCGAGGGACAGCGCGGGCGGCGCCCCCTCGGCAGGCCATCCCGCGGGAGCACCGAGCGGCGGCCCCTCCAGCAGTCGTACCGTCTCCCGCAGCCGCTCCGCCTCCGCCGCGCAGCTCTCGCACTCGGCGAGGTGCGCCGGGACCGCCTTCTCCTCGGCCGGATCGAGGGCGCCGAAGGCCCACGCGGCCAGCAGGTCACGTACCGCCTCGTGATCGTCGGTCACCGCGCGCCACCTCTCCGTGCCCGTTCCCGGTTCGTGCCCCTCTCGCCATCATGCGCCTCTTTCGAGCGCCGGGTCCGGTGGGTCGGCCAAAGTCTCCGCCAAGGTGCGCAGGGCGGTGCGCAGCCGGGTCTTGGCCGTGCCCTCGGGGATGCCCAGCTCGGCGGCGGCCTGCCGGTAGGTGCGGCCGGCGAAGTAGGCGAGCTGCACGACCTCCCGTTGGGGCTGCGGGAGTTCGGCGAGGGCGGTGTGCAGCAGGAGGGAGCGTTCCCGGTCGACGACCGTCTCGTCCGGGCCGGGACCGGTGTCGGGGATGGCCTGGAGCACCGAGTCGTCGGCCCCGGCGTTCTTGCGGTGCCGGGCCTCGCTGCGGACCCAGTCCACGGCCCGCCGGTGGGCGACCACGGACAGCCAGGTGCGCAGCGAGCCACGGCGCGCGTCGAAGGTGTACGGCCTGCTCCACAGCTGGGCGAAGACCTCCTGCGCCACGTCCTCGGCGGCGGCCGCGGAGCGGGTGACGCGCACGGCGACCCGCCGCACCAGCCCACCGTACGTCGCGTACACCTCGGCCAGCGCGGACTCGTCGCCGTACACCAGCCGCCGGTGCACCTCCGCGTCGGCAGGCGGCTGTGCGGACGTGTCGCCCGGGTACTCCACCGGCACCACCCCTGGTGCCCTTCCTAGCGTCCCGGCCGAGCCCGCGCCAGTGGTTCAGGAAGACAGGACGTCCAGCAAACGGTCGACGTCCTGAGGGGTGTTGTAGAGGTGGAAGGCGGCGCGCAGGTTGCCCGCGCGGTCGGAGACCTGGATTCCGGCCGCGCCCAACTCGGGCTGGCGGTGGCCGAGTCCGGGCACGGACACGATCGCCGAGCCGGGGGCCGGCACCGGTTCGTGGCCGAGCGTGGCGAGTCCGGTGCGGAAGCGGTCGGCGAGGGCGAGGTCGTGGGCCTGGATGGCGCTCACGCCGAGTTCCTCGATCAGCTCCAGGGAGGTGCGCAGCCCGGCGAAGGTGAAGAGGCCGGGGCTGATGTCGAAGCGCCGGGCGGAGCGGGCGAGGTTCTCGACGGGGCCGTAGCAGCTGTCCCACGGGACCTCCCCGGCGACCCAGCCGGCGAGCAGCGGGGTGAGTCCTCCGAAGTCCTCGGGGACGACGCAGAACGCGGCTCCGTGCGGGCCCATGAGCCACTTGAAGCCGACGGCGGCGAGGAAGTCGTATGCGCCGGCCTCCATCGGCAGCCAGCCGGCCGACTGGGAGGCGTCGACGTAGGTGCGCGCCCCGTGCGCCCGGGCCGCCGCGCACACCGCGGGCAGGTCGGCGACGCGGCCGTCGGCGGACTGCGCCGAGCTGACGGCGACGAGCGCGGTGTCCGGGCGGACGGACTCGGCGAGACGGTCCAGCGGGACGGCGCGCACCTTGAGGTCGCCGCGCATGTGGAAGGGGTTCACGAGGGAGGCGAAGTCGGCCTCCGCGGTGAGGACTTCGGCTCCGGCGGGCAGCGAGGCGGCGATCAGCCCGCCGTACTCGGCGACCGAAGCCCCGGTCGCGACCCGCTCGACGGGGACGCCGGCCAGCCGGGCGAAGGAGGCGCGGACGGCCTCCACGTCCTCGTACAGCGGGCCGAGCGGCGTGCCCTCGGCCCGCATCCGCACGGCCTGCTGCACTGCGGTCACGGTGCGGGCCGGCAGCAGGCCGTTGCTCGCGGTGTTGAGATAGACGTTCTTCGGGGCGAACTCGGCACGGACGAGGCTCTCGAAGGTCTCCATGGCTCCACTCTGGGCCCTCGGCACCTCTCGGTCCATTGCGATTCTTTGCGTGGTTTCACCAAGCGGCGCTTATGGATGTGCCCCGACCTGCGGCTTCGGTCAGTGCTGCGGCACCGCGCAGCCGTCCGGACCGCACGCGTCCGCGTCCCCCTGGTCGATGAGCGTCAGCGGCGACCGCTCGCCCCACGCCTGCGTGAGCGCCTGCTCGAAGACCTCGGCGGGCTGGGCGCCGGAGACGCCGTACTTGCGGTCGAGGACGAAGAACGGCACTCCGGTGGCGCCGAGCTCGGCGGCCTCGCGCTCGTCGGCGCGGACGTCGTCGGCGTAGGCGTCCGGGTCGGCGAGCACCTTGCGGGCGTCGTCGGCGTCGAGTCCGGCGGCGACGGCCAGCTCCACGAGCCGCTCCTCGCCCTCGGCGAAGACGGACCGCTCCTCGGCGAAGTTCGCCCGGTAGAAGACCTGGATCAGCGCGTCCTGCCTGCCCTGTTCCTTGGCGAGGTGCAGGAGCCGGTGCATGTCGAAGGTGTTGCCGTGGTCGCGGCCCTCGGTGCGGTAGTCGAGCCCCTCCGCGGCGGCCTGCGCGCCGAGTTTCGCCTCACCGGCCTGCGCCTGCGCCGCGCTCATGCCGTACTTCTTCGTGAGCATGGTGATCACGGGCTGGATGTCGCCCTTGGCGCGCCCAGGGTCCAGTTCGAACGAGCGGTGCACCACCTCGACCTGCTCGCGGTGCGGGAAGGCCTCGAGCGCCTTCTCGAAGCGGGCCTTGCCCACATAGCACCAGGGGCAGGCGATGTCGCTCCAGATCTCGACGCGCATGTCTTCGGCTCTCCAGGTCGTACGGGATATGCGGAGACCCCCTCCGCCTAGTGCGTGAACGTTCAAACAGCGGCGTTCATTCCCCGGGCACGCGGTAGCGCAGATTCAGGTGGTGGTCCCCTTCGGCGGGCGGGTCGTCCGGGTCCGGGATCCAGCCCTGACGGGCGTAGAAGGCCTGGGCGCGCCGGTTGTCGGCATGGACGTCGAGCACGGCCGTGAGCTTGCCGTCGGCCCGCCACTCCTCCGCACAGGCCGTGTGCAGGGTCGTACCGACACCGCGACCCCAGTGCTCGGGATCGACATGGAACTGGAACAGCTTGACCGTGTCGGCGGGGGCGCCCTCCGGGGTGCGGAAGGAGGCCAGCCCGATGAGGCGGCCGTCCTCCACGACGCACAGCACATGCCCGTCCGGCCGCGCGATGGCGCTGTGCCAGGCCGCGAGCCAGTCGGTGCCGTCCTGCGGGAGCCCGTCGGGGTAGTAGGTCGCCCGGGCACGCGCGTGCAGGGCGGCGACCGTCTCCGCCTCGGCGGGCAGGACGGTACGGATCACCCGGGTTCCGGTAGCTCTGTGGCCGATCATGCAGCGGAGGACGTGCCGTCGGCCGCTGCGGTTCCGAGCCGGCTGAACTGCGCCCGGTAGCCGCTCGGCGTCAGTCCGGTACGGCGGACCAGATGCCCCCGCAGCGAGTCGGCCGTGCCCAGGCCGCAGGCGCGGGCCACCTGGTCCATGGGCAGCGCGGTGGTCTCCAGCAGCTCCTTGGCGCGCTCGATGCGCTGGTGGAGCAGCCACTGCAGCGGGCTCACCCCGCTCTCGGCGTGGAACCGGCGGGTGAGGGTGCGCACGCTGACGCCGGCGTGGCGGGCCAGGTCGGTGAGGGTGAGCGGCTTGTCGAGGTTGCGCATGGCCCAGCCGCGGGTGTCGGCGCAGGCGTTGCCGCGCTCGGGCGGCAGCGGGGTCTGCGTGAACTGGGTCTGGCCGCCCGGCCGTACGGGCGCGACGAGGGCTTGGCGGGCGACCTCGTTGGCGACGGCGGCGCCGTAGTCGGTGCGGATGATGTGCAGGCACAGGTCGATGCCGGCGGCGTAGCCGGAGGAGGTGACGTACGGCCCGTCCTGCACGTAGAGCACATCGCCCCGCAGGTCGACGTGCGGGTAGCGTCGGCGCAGCTCCTCGGCGTGCGCCCAGTACGTCGTGGCCCGGCGCCCGTGCAGCAGGCCCGCCTCGGCGAGTTGGAAGGCGCCGGTGCACAGGGACGCGATCCGCTTGCCGGTGTCGGCGGCCTCGCGGACGGCGGTGACGATCCGCGCGTCCGGCTCGAAGGGTTCCCCGGTCCCGGCGACGAGCACGGTGTCGGCCTCCCGCATGGCGTCGAGTCCGTGCCGTACGTACAGGTCGAGCCCGCCGCTGGTGGGCACAGGTCCCGGATCGGCCGCGCAGATGACGACCTCGTAGCCCGGCCGCCCGGCCACCTCGACCTTGCCGAACAGCATCTCCGGGATGGCGAGGTTGAACATCGAGACCGGCGACGGTGCGACGACGGCGATGCGGTGCGGGGCGCGCGACTGGGGCATGGCCAGAACCTCCGGGTGCATGGCATTCCGGCCACTACTGTACGACGGCGCGGATCCGCAGCATGGAGGCATGTCCACCAACCAGACCCTCAAGGTCGATGAACTCGCACTCTCCCCCGCCGGGTTGGGGCCCAAGAGGCCGTCCTCCGCCCTCACCCTCACCGCCGGCCTCCTCGGCTTCGCGCTGGTCTGCCTCGACGCGTCCATCGTGAACGTGGCCCTGCCCGCGATCGGTTCCTCCCTCGGGGGCGGAATGTCCGGCCTCCAGTGGGTCGTGGACGCCTACACCCTGGCCTTCGCCGCGCTGATGCTGTCCACCGGTGCGTTCTCGGACCGGGTGGGCGCGAGCCGGGCGTACGCGATCGGTGCCGCCGTGTTCACGCTGGCCTCGGCGGCCTGCGGTCTGGCGCCGAACCTGCCGGCGCTGATCGGGGCGCGGGTGGTGCAGGGCGTGGCGGCGGCCGTCGTGCTGCCGGCCTCGCTGGCGCTGGTGCGGCAGGCGTACGCCGATCCGGCGCGGCGCGCCCGTGCGGTGGCGGTGTGGGCGGCGGGAGGTTCGGCGGCGGTGGCGCTGGGTCCGGTGGCGGGCGGTGTGCTGACCACGGCCTGGGACTGGCGCGGGATCTTCTTCGTCAACCTTCCCGTCGGCGCGCTGATCCTCGTGCTGCTGCTGCGGGCCCCGCGCTCGCAACGCCGTCCGGCGCCGCTGGACGTGCCCGGCCAGGTGACGGCGGTGGTGGCGCTCACGGCGCTGACGTTCGCGGTGATCGAGGGCGGGACGGCCGGCTGGGCGGCGCTGGCGGTGGCCGTGCTTGCGGTGGTGGCGTTCCTCCGGGTCGAGGCACGGCACCCGCACCCGGTCGTCCCGCTGAGTCTGTTCCGCAACCGGACCGTCGCGGTGACCGTCGCCGCGGGAGCGGCCGTCAGCGTGGCCTTCTACAGCATGGTGTTCGTCTTCTCGCTCTTCTTCCAGCAGGTGCAGGGCCGTTCGGCGCTCCAGGCCGGGCTGATGTTCCTGCCGATGACGGGCCTGATCGCGGTGACGAACGTGGTGGCCGGCAAGCTCGCGGGACGCCACGGCGCCCGGCTGCCCATGCTGGTGGGGCAGGGCCTGGCCGTCGCGGGCCTGCTCGCGATGCTGTACGTCGACGCCGACACGCCTGCGACGCTGGTGGCCCTGCTCCTCGTCCCCATGGCGCTGGGCTGCGCGCTGACGGTGCCGCCGCTCACCGCGGCGATGATGGACGCCGTACCCGCCGAACGGGCGGGCCTGGCGGCCGGTGTGCTCAACGCGGCGCGGCAGATGGCCGGGGCGCTGGGCATCGCCGTTTTCGGGGCGCTGATCTCCGGCGATTTCGTGGCCGGGATGCGGCTGAGTCTGGGGATCAGCGCGGCCCTGCTCGCGGTGACGGGTCTGCTCAGCTTCCGTCTCGCAGGTCCTTCGGCCAGTCGGGCCTGAACTCGAGGTGGTCGTACGTCACCACGCACCCCTCCCCCATCGGCGACTGCGTCATGAAGCCGACGAGGGCCGCACCGGTCTCCTCCTCGTCGCCGAGGGTGAAGAGCCGGACGAAGGTCCACCGCTCGCCGTCGCGGGAGGCGTGGAAGGCGAAGGCGCGGCCGGTCCGGCTCACCCTCAGCCACACCGAACTGCCCTCCACGGTGAAGGAGTTGGCGTCGTCGGAATGGCCCCGGGTGACGACCGTGCAGACGGTGGGCACGTCCGGGGAGTTCTCCAGGCACAGCTTGGCCCAGGCCCGCTCGCCGACATGGACGTAGAGGACCCCGGCGTCGAAGGCGCCCGCGAATCCGACGGTGACGCGGGCGATCAACTGGAAGTCGCCCTCGGGCGCGCCGAGCAGCCGGGGCGCGTCGGAGGCGGCGTCCAGGGCCTCCCCGGTGGGCGGCACGAAACGGTCCTGCCGGGCGCCGGCCCAGCCGGAGAGCATGCCGTCCTCGTAGGACCAGTGGCCGTCGGGGCCGTAGGTGCGCAGCAGGAAGGGCAGTTCGGGGAGTTTCAGGTCCATGGCGGGATTCTTCCAGGCGGGGCCCGGCGGCGGAGGCCCCAGGGGTGGTCCCGTCAGCGCGACTGGAGTGCGTCCAGGGCCACGGCCTGGGCGATGGCGAGACGCAGGTCGAGATCGGGCGAGGCGACATCGACGAGATAGCGGTCGCGCAGCCCTATCTTCTTGTCGACGCTCATCACCTGCTTGTCGCCCGAGGTGAAGTCGAAGTGGTACGGCCACACGAACGGCACCAGGTCGAGCGGCAGCAGCTCCCAGACCCGGCGCAGCACGGCCACGACCCGGTTGCGCTCCTGCCCGAGGGCCGCGACCGAGCCCGACTGGTCCAGCTCCCAGGTCGAGCGCAGCAGCGAGGCGGCGAACTTCTTGCGGAACGTGCCGACGAGGTTGTCCGTGGCGTCCCGCACGTCGTAGACGGCGCCGACGTCGAGGACCTGACGGGCCTGGGCGGTGAACAGGACACGGTTCTTGGACTCGTCGGTGTAGAAGGTCATCCGCTCCTTGAGCGTCATCCGCTTCTGCTCGGCGAAGGCGAGGACCCGGCCTTCGGAGCCGTCGGGCAGCGTCTCGGCCACGACATACCGGTTGACCATGAAGGTGGTCTTCTGCCGGATGGTGAAACGCTCGTTCGCCTGCTGTCGCGCGCTGTCCACTGTTTCGCTCCCCGAGCCGCTGGTCTCCGCCGCCGGCTCCGTCGTCCGGCGATTCCATCCTCACCGCGCGACCCGGCCCGGGGCAGTCTCCGTAAGTCGTCGTCCGCAACGACCAAAGAGGACGGCCGCGGTGGGGACCGGGTGTTCACTTTCGTCGTTCGCGGGTGCGCCGAAGGGCGGATGCGGGCGGCGGGGGGCGGCTGTCTATCGTCTGCGGGTGGACGCAAGCCTGACACCCCGTACCGACCGGCCGCTTCGCGCCCGGCTCGCCGCCGCCTCCCCGTGGCCCCGTAAGCGGATCGTCGGGGAGGCCGTGCTCACGGTCGTGCTCGCCGGGACGGCGGGTCTCTTCGACGGCGATGCCGGGTTCGGAGCGCGGGGCGTCGCCGTGGCCCTGGCCGTCGCCGTACTGACGCTGGCCCGCCGGTCGCTGCCGGCGACGGTGCTGCTCGTCTCGGCGGCCATGGCCGGGGCGGTGACCGGCGCGGCGCTGCTGCTGACGTACGCGAGCTGGTCGGCGGGCAGCCGCATCATGCGTCCCGGGCGGGCACTGGCCGCCTACGCCGCGGGATTCGTCCTCTACTGCGCCGTGGGCGCCCGCAGCGCGGCCGACGAGGAGATCCAGCTGTCGCTGCTCATGACGGCCGCGCTGGCGGCGGCGACGTTCCTGGCGATGGTGGTCGTGCCGGGTCTCGCCTCCCGCTATCGCGCCCAGCGTCACGCGCTGCTCGACGCCCTGCAGCGGCACAACGCCCAGCTGGTGCGCGAGCAGGCGATGGTGGCGCGGCAGGCCCGCCTCCTCGAACGGCAGCGCATCGCCCAGGACATGCACGACAGCCTCGGCCACCAGCTCGCGCTGATCGCCGTGCACACCGGGGCGCTGGAGGTGGACCCGGAGTTGGGCGACCGGCAGCGGGAAGGGGTGGGCATCCTCCGGGAGGCCTCCCGGGCGGCGATGCGGGAGCTGCGCGAGGCGGTGGGCATCCTGCGGGACGGCGTCGAGGCGCCTGCCGGGCAGCGGCCGGACGCGGCCGACGCCGAGCCCCCGACGGCCCGCGTGGCGGCCGCCGTCGACGGCCTCGTCGAGGCGTCGCGGGCCGTGGGCGCGGCGATCGAGCTGCACCGCTCCGGCACCGTACGTCCCCTCGCGCCCGCCGCCGACCACGCGGCGTACCGCATCGCCCAGGAGGGCCTGACCAACGCGCACAAGCACGCGCCGGGCGCCCCGATCACGGTGGCGCTGCGCTACGAACCCGACAGCCTGGTGGTCGAGGTGGCCAACGGGCCCGTGCCGGCCGGGGCACCGGCGGCCCCGCCCGCGGTGAGCGGCGGCCAGGGCCTGGCGGGCCTGCGGGAGAGGGCACGGCTGGTCGGCGGCATGGTGCACACCGGCCCCGGTCCCGACGGCGGCTTCCGCCTCGCCGGTGTGCTGCCCTACGGCGGTGGCGAGTCCCTGCCCCGCCCGGACGGCGCGACCTCCGTCGCGTCGGACGACGACTTTCGGGGGCAGCCCGGCGGGGGCACGGCGGGCGACGGTGGAGCGGTCATCGACCGTTCCGATCCGCAAGGGGAGTTCGCCGCCATCATGAGCAGCAAGAAGAAGGTCGCCCTCGGCTGTGCCGTCACCTCCGTCGTCCTCGTCGTGGGCGTTCTCGCCCTCGTTGCCTGGGGGTTGATGGCGCTGTTCGACGAGGTGGAGAGCGGCACCATATCGCCGGGCGTGTACACGTCCGCGAAGGTCGGCGACGCCGAGAAGGACGTGAAGGCCAAGCTGCCCGAGGGCAGTTCCCTGCTCACCGAGGGCCAGGAGAAGAACGGCCCGCCGCTGCCCGAGGGCGCGACGTGCCGTCACTATCTGGACATGGACGACGACGTCGTCTACCGGTTCTGCTTCCGCGACGGGAAGCTGGTCGCGAAGGAGACCTTCAAGGACGAGCTCTGAACGGCGGCACCGGGTCGCACGGGTGACCGGATCCGGCATGATGGCGGGGCTCTGCCATCCGCTCATCACACCGACACCGTGCAGGAGGCCGCGTGATCCGGGTCCTCGTCGCCGACGACGAGCCGCTCATCCGGGCCGGCATCAGGATGATCCTCACCTCTGCCGACGACATCGACGTCGTCGCGGAGGCGGGCGACGGCCGGGAGGCGGTGGAGACCGCCCGGAGCACCGCGGTCGACGTGGCCCTGCTGGACATCCAGATGCCGGTGATGGACGGGCTGACCGCGCTGGCCGAGCTCGGCCGTGCCGCGCCGGGGGTGCGCGTGCTGATCCTGACCACGTTCGGCGAGCGCGACAACGTCCTGCGGGCCCTCGGCCACGGCGGCGCGGGCTTCCTGCTGAAGGACTCCGCGCCGCAGGAGCTGATCCACGCGGTGCGCGCGGCGGCGGCCGGCAACGCCTATCTGTCCCCGGCCGCGACCCGCCACGTCGTGGACATCCTGGCCTCCCCCGCCGCCACCGCGCGCGGCGAGGAGGCCCGCCGCCGGCTGGCCGACCTGACCGCCCGCGAACGCGAGGTACTGGCCCTGCTGGGCGAGGGCCTGTCGAACGCGGACGCGGGCGCCCGGCTGCACATGAGCGAGGCGACGGTGAAGACGTACGTCAGCCGCATCCTGACCAAGCTCGACTGCGAGAACAGGGTGCAGGCGGCCCTCCTGGCCCGGGACGCGGGCCTGGAGGCGGACACGAACTGACCCCCAACGCGGGCGGCCGCAACGCCTTCAGGGGCGCGGGGAACTGCGCGACCAGCCACGACGGCGCCGCGGACTGACGACGGCCGAATTCCCCGGCACTCCCAGCGAAGCGCTCAGCGCTCCAGCGTGCCGTTGAACCGACGGGGCAGCCCCAGCGGGTTGTCGTCCCGCAGCTCCACGGGCAGCAGCGCCTCGGGCGCCCCCTGATAGGCGACCGGCCGCAGCCACCGCTCGATGGCCGTGCCGCCGACCGACGTCGACGTCGAGGTGGTCGCCGGGTACGGACCGCCGTGATGCTGAGCCGGCGCCACGGCGACACCCGTCGGCCACCCGTTCACCAGCACGCGGCCGGCCAGCGGCGTCAGCTCCGCGAGGATCTCCGCGCCGCGCCCCTCGCCCGCCGCCTCCTCGGCCGACAGGTGAACGGTCGCCGTGAGGTTGCCGGGCAGCCGGGACAGCACGGCCTGGGCCTGGGTGTCGTCGTCGTAGCGGACGATGACCGTCACCGGCCCGAAGCACTCCTCCAGGAGCAGGTCGTACGCCCCCTCGGCGGTCAGCTTCTCGGCCGCGACCGTCAGGAACCCGGCGCTGACCGTGTGCTCCCCGCCGGCTCCCGGAGTCACCGGCGACTCCACGTCCGGCAGCCCGGTGCGCTCGGCGACCCCGGCGATGAAGTTGTCCCGCATGCGGTGGTCCAGCAGGACGCCGGCCTCGGTGTCGCTGACGGCGTCCGTGAGCGTCTTCAGCAGCCGGTCGCCGGCCGCACCGGTCGGCGCGAGCACGAGACCGGGCTTCACACAGAACTGGCCGACGCCCAGCGTCATCGAGCCGGCCAGCCCCGTGCCGATGGCCTCGGCCCGCTCGGCGGCGGCGGCCTCGGTGATCACGACGGGGTTCAGGGAGCCCAGTTCGCCGTGGAAGGGGATCGGGACCGGACGGGCCGCGGCGGCGTCGAAGAGGGCACGCCCGCCCCGTACCGAACCGGTGAAACCGGCCGCGGCGACCAGCGGGTGCCTGATCAGCTCGATGCCGGCGTCGAAGCCGTGCACCAGGCCCAGCACGCCCGCCGGGATGCCGTGCTCGGCGGCAGCCGTACGCAGCACCTTGGCGACCAGCTCGGACAGCGCCGGGTGGTCGGGGTGGGCCTTGACGACGACCGGGCAGCCCGCGGCCAGCGCGCTCGCGGTGTCGCCGCCGGCGACGGAGAAGGCGAAGGGAAAGTTGGAGGCCGAGTAGACGGCGACGACGCCGAGGGACACCTTGTAGCGGCGCAGGTCCGGGATCGGCGGGGTCGCGGTGTCGTCGGGGTGGTTGATGACGACGTCGAGGAAGGCGCCCTCGTCGACGATGTCCGCGAAGGCCCTCAGCTGGTAGCAGGTGCGGGCGAGTTCACCGGTGAGGCGGACCGGGCCGAGCGCGGTCTCGGCGTCGGCGGCCTCGACGAGGTGGTCCTTGGCGGCCTGGAGCCGGTCGGCGGCACCGCGCAGGAAGGCCGCGCGGACCGTGCGGTCGGCGAGCGCACCACGCGCCTCGTGCGCGGCGCGGACGGCGGCGTCCACCTCCTGGGCTGTGGCCTCCACCGCAACCTGTTCACGCTGCTTCCCGGTTCGGGGGTCGACACTCCAGACTGGTGCTGCTGCCACCGCGGGTCCCTCCACATGTAATGCCGCAGTACTGGGTCATCCACCAGGGTCGTTCGATATACTGAACGTTGTCTCTGATGATGAATATGCTGCGGAGACTATTTCCCGTCGAACGAAGGGGTCAAGGGCGATGTCGGCTGTCGAGACGGGGGGCGGAGCGCAGGTCAAGTCCGCGGTACGGACGGTTGAACTGCTCGAATACTTCGCCGGACGCCCCGGTATGCACTCCCTCGCCGCGGTCCAGGAGGCCGTCGGTTACCCCAAGTCCAGTCTGTACATGCTGCTGCGCACACTCGTGGAGCTCGGCTGGGTGGAGACGGACGCGACGGGCACGCGGTACGGCATCGGCGTACGGGCGCTGCTGGTCGGCACCTCGTACATCGACGGCGACGAGGTGGTCGCGGCGGCGCGACCGACGCTGGACCGCCTCTCGGACGACACGACGGAGACCATCCACCTGGCCCGGCTGGACGGCACGAACGTCGTCTACCTGGCCACCCGCCAGTCCCAGCACTACCTGCGCCCCTTCACCCGGGTCGGCCGCCGGCTCCCGGCCCACTCGACCTCCCTCGGCAAGGCGCTGCTGAGCACCTACACGGACGAACAGGTCCGCAAGATGCTCCCGGAGACGCTCCCCGCGCTGACCGAGAACACGATCACCGACCGCGAGAAGCTCATCGAGGAGCTGCACCAGGTCCGCGAGCAGGGCTTCGCCGTCGACCGCGAGGAGAACACCCTCGGCCTGCGCTGCTTCGGCGTGGCGATCCCGTACCGCACGCCGGCCCGCGACGCGATCAGCTGCTCGGTGCCGGTGGCACGGCTGACGCCCGCGCACGAGCAGATGGTGAAGGACGCGTTGTTCGACGCACGCGACAGGCTGACGCTGGCCACGCGCAGGCTCTGACTCCCTCGTAGGCTCTGACTCCATGGATGTGGAACTCCGCGAGGTGCATGACAGCGATCTGCCGGTCTTCTACCGGCAGTTGAACGACCCGGAGGCCCTGCGGATGGCGGCCTTCACCCCGAAAGATCCGGAGGACTGGGACGCCTTCGACGCCCGCTGGAGGCGGATCCGGTCCTCGGGCGACGTGATGCGCACGATCCTGGCCGACGGTGACGTGGTGGGCAGCGCGGCCGTGTACGGGGAGCCGGGCGAGCGGGAGGTCACCTACTGGGTCGACCGCGCGTACTGGGGCCGGGGGGTCGCCACGGCCGCCCTGCGCGGGCTGCTCGCCGAGGTCCCCGAACGCCCGCTGTACGCGCGGGCGGCGGCGGACAACGAGGGCTCGCTGCGGGTGCTGCACAAGTGCGGCTTCCGGGTGACCGCGTACGCGCGGGGCTTCGCGAACGCGCGGGGCGAGGAGATCGACGAGGTCGTGCTGCACCTGGAGGGGTGAGGTCCTCTCCCCCGTGAGGCGGAGCGGGATCATCGCCGTGCAGGAGGCGCCGGCCGGTGCTCTCGCGGGAGCGTGGCCGTATGACGCAGACACTCGCTCCCGACCCGGGGACCGACCACGCCGTCGGCCCCGGCAGGTCCCGTCGCGCCCTGCGGGCCGTCGCCATCGTCTCCTGCGTGCCGTATCTCTCGCTCAAGGCCGCCTGGATCGCGGGGAGTCGGATCGGCATCCCGGACGGCAGCCCGCTGCTGGAGCACCGGGCGAGCATGGCCGTCGCCAACAGCGTCACCGTGCTCATGGACGCGGCCGTCATCGTGCTCGCGCTGCTGCTGACCCGGCCGTGGGGGCTGCGGGTGCCCGCTTGGCTGCTCGCCCTCCCCGCCTGGGTGGCCACCGGGCTGCTCGCGCCGATCATGGCCGGGTTCCCGATCCAGCTCGTCGTCGACGCGCTCGGCGGGCCCACGAACACCACCGCCGATGGTGAACCGTTCCTCGACGCCTGGGTCTTCGGGGTCGTCTACACCGGGTTCATCGTGCAGGGACTCACCCTCGGCGCCCTGCTCGTGCTCTACGCCCGCGACCGCTGGGGCCGGCTGTGGGAGGGGCGGGTCTGGGAGCTTCCGGTCGGCCTCATCGGGGCGGCCCAGCGTGCCATCGGCGTCGCGGCGGCCGGCTGCGCGCTGCCGGCACTGGTCGCCCACCTGCTGTGGGCGTGCGGCGGCACCGCCGGGCTCGACGCGACCCGCCTCGCAGACCGGACCAGCGGCTTCTACGTCATGGAGGCCCTGTCCGCCGTGTTCCTCGCCATGGCCGTCACCGGCGCACTCCTCCTCGCCTTCCGGCGCGGCCGGACCCTGCCCGTCGGGCTGCCCCTCGCTCTCGCCTGGGTCGGCTCGGCGGCCGCGGTCTGCTGGGCGGGCTGGTTGTCGCTGGCCCCGCTCACCGACGTGGCGGACGGCCCTTCACCGGCGCTGAGCCTCACCTACGCTGGCCAGATGATCGTCGGCATCCTCGTCGCCTGCCTCGGGGTCCACTTCCTCGCGGAGCGCTCCGCGAGCCGGAATCGTCGTACGGCGTGAGCGGGTTGATCGGGTTGCTGTTCGGGCGGCGGGCGCGCCGGCGCTGGATCCATCTGATCCTCGGCGGCGCGCTCGCCATGCCGTACGTCTTCGTCGGCCAGCTCGTCGTCGGTCCCGCCACCAACTCGCGCTACGTCTTCAACGATCTCCCGCTCCAACTGCTCTCCTTCGCCGTGGGATTGCCCCTTGCCACCCTCACCGCGGCCCTGTTCCCGCTGACCCGGCCCATGGAGGCGGGCGCGGTGCGGTCGCTGTGCGGTGTCGACGCGGGCCTGCTCGCCCGCGGACCCGCCCGTACGCGGGCGGCGAAGGGGCGGGCGGCGGCCTGGTTCACGCTGCATCTCGGGTTCGGCGGGATCATCTCGGGGATGTCGCTGGCGGTGCCGCCGTTCGCCGGGTTCCTCACCGCGCTGCCGCTGCTCGTGTGGCTGGGCGGCGCCCGGCTCGTCGACCTGCCCGAGGCCCTCGACCAGACCTGGATACTGGCGCTCGCGCCGGTCGCGGGCGTGGCGACGCTCGTCGCGCTCGCCGGCTGCGCGGCCGGCTGCGGCGCGCTTCTCGCCCGCTGGGCGCCCGCGTTGCTCGGGCCCACGCCCGAGGACCGGCTCGTGGTGGCCGAGGCGCGCGCCGCCGACCTCGCCGTGCGCAACCGGCTCGCGCGCGAACTGCACGACTCCGTCGGCCACGCCCTGAGCGCCGTCACCCTGCAGGCGAGCGCGGCCCGCCGGGTCCTCGACACCGACGCGGAGTTCGTCCGTGAGGCCCTCGCCGCGATCGAGGACACGACCCGGCGCACGGTCGGCGAACTCGACGCCGTGCTCGGTGTGCTGAGAGACGGCGACGCACCCGGTACCGCCCCGGCGCCCACCCTCGCCGCCGACCTCGCCGGGCTGCTGCGCCGCACCCGCGCGGGCGGGCTGCG
Organism: Streptomyces sp. NPDC055013; assembly: GCF_053608645.1. NCBI lineage: Bacteria > Bacillati > Actinomycetota > Actinomycetes > Kitasatosporales > Streptomycetaceae > Streptomyces > Streptomyces sp. NPDC055013. Next base: position 35,841 of record NZ_JBSGVW010000028.1, on the reverse strand, counting down.
GGTGACCTCCACGGTCGACGCAGACCCCGACGCCCTGCCGCCCGTCCTGTCCCGTGAGGCCTACCGCATCGTGCAGGAGGGGCTGAGCAACGCCCTGAAGCACGCCGGGGAGCGGGTGAGCGTGACCCTGCGGATCCTCATCGCCGAAGGGCACCTGGAGATCACCGTGGAGAACCCGCTGACCCACGCCCCCACCTGCCGCCCCGGCGGCGGCCACGGCCTGCGCGGCATCGCCGACCGCGCCCGGCTGCTGGGCGGGACCGTGGCGGCGGGGCCGGCGGACGGCTGGTGGAGACTGCGCGTACGGCTGCCGATGACCTGCCCGCCGACCCCGAGGGAACGCCCATGACGCCCCGCCCCGCGATCCGTGTCGTCCTCGCCGACGACGAGCGCATGGTCCGCAGCGCCCTGCGCGCCATCCTCTCCGCCGAGCCGGACCTGGAGGTGGTCGGCGAGGCGGCGACCGGCGCCGAGGCGGTGTCCCTCGTGCGGGAGCGGCGGCCCGACGTGGTCCTCATGGACGTCCGGATGCCCGAGATCGACGGCATCCGGGCCACCGAGCAGATCCTCGCCACCCTCGACGAACCGCCCCGTATCGTCGTCGTGACCACCTTCGAGAACGACTCCTACGTGTACGACGCCCTGCGCGCCGGAGCGGCCGGGTTCCTGCTGAAGCGGGCGGACGCCGACGCGCTCGTGCAGGCCGTACGGCTGGTCTCGCACACCGACACCCTGCTGTTCCCGTCGGCCGTACGCACCCTCGCGGCCGAGCACGCGCGCGCGTACCCCGCGCCGCCGCCCTGGGTGGCGAGGCTCACAGGCCGGGAGAGCGAGGTGCTGCGGCTGATGGCGCAGGGCCTGACCAACGCGGAGATCGCACGGCGGATGGAGGTCGGTCCGGCCACCGTGAAGTCGCACGTGGCGGCGGTGCTGGCGAAGACCGGCACCCGGGACCGCACACAGGCCGTGATCGCCGCGTACGAGGCGGGCTTCATGAACGCCCGATGAGAAATACGGGCGCAAGGGAACGATTGCCCCCATCCGGATCGTCCTCTCGAGTGGGATGAACAAGACGATCAGGCGGGCGTCCGTCTTCACGCTGCTCCTGGTGTTCGCTCTGCTGGTCAGGGCGACCTGGGTGCAGTTCTACGAAGGCCAGGCCCTCGCGGACGACAAGGACAACCGGCGGAACACGATCGCGCTGTACAGCCAGCCGCTCGGCAACATCATCGTGGGCGGCGAGGCGGTCACCGGCTCGGCGCCGACGAAGGGCAGCGACCTCGCGTACAAGCGGACCTACACGGACGGCTCGCTGTACTCGGCCGTGACCGGCTACAGCTCGCAGGCGTTCGGAGCCACCCAGCTGGAGGGCATCTACCAGGACCTGCTCGACGGCAGCGACACCCGCGTCAAGAGCGTGATGGACACGATCACCGACAAGCGGGCCGATCCGGGCAATGTGGTCACGACGATCGACCCGGGTGTGCAGAAGGCGGCGTACGAGGCGCTCGGCGACAACAAGGGCGCCGCGGTCGCGATCGACCCGAGGACGGGGAAGATCCTCGCGGTCGTCTCCACTCCGTCGTACGACCCGTCGCGGATCACCACGGGCGACTCGGAAGCCTGGAAGCAGCTGACCAAGGACGCCGAGAAGCCGATGACGAACCGCGCGCTGCGGCAGCCGCTGCCGCCGGGTTCGACGTTCAAGCTGGTCGTGGCGGCCGCCGCGCTGGAGGACGGCCTGTACTCGTCGGTGGATGAGAAGACGGACAGCCCGGACCCGTACCCGCTGCCGGACACCAACCGGAAGCTGGGCAACGAAAACCCCAACGCCCCCTGCAAGGACGCCTCGATCCGGGTCGCCCTGCAGTACTCGTGCAACAACGTCTTCGGCAAGATGGCCGTCGACCTGGGCCAGGACAAGGTCAGGGAGACGGCCGAGAAGTTCGGCTTCAACGACGAGGAGCAGGACGTCCCGGTGCGGGCGTACCCCAGCGTGTACCCCTCCGACATGGACAAGCCGCAGACCGCGCTCTCGGGCATCGGCCAGTTCGACGTCACCGCGACCCCGCTGCAGATCGCCATGGTGTCGGCTGCCATCGCCAACGGCGGCAAGTTGGTCTCGCCGCACATGGTGTCGCAGATCACCGACGGCGGCGGCGATGTCCTGGAGAACTACGACGACAGCGCCGAGACCAAGGAGATCGTCAGCTCGGACACGGCCGAGCAGCTCCAGTCGGCGATGCAGACGGTCGTCGAGAAGGGCACGGGCACGAACGCGCAGATCCCGGGCGCGACGGTGGGCGGCAAGACGGGCACGGCCCAGCACGGTGAGAAGAACAGCAAGACGCCGTACGCCTGGTTCACGTCGTACGGGAAGGCCGACGGCAAGGAGGTCGCCGTGGCGGTGATCATCGAGCAGTCGAACGCCGCCAGGTCCGAGGTCAGCGGCAACGGGCTGGCCGCCCCCGTGGCCAGGAAGGTGATGGAGGCGGCGCTCAAGAACTAGCGGGTCACTTGACGCCCAGGAACTGCTCGATCGGGTTGATGGCGAAGTACACCAGGAACAGCGCCGACGTTCCCCACAGCAGCCAGTGGATGTCCTTCGCCTTGCCCAGCACCGTCTTGATCACGACGTAGGCGAGGAAGCCCGCCCCGATGCCGTTCGTTATCGAATAGGTGAAGGGCATGACGGCGATGGTCAGGAACGCCGGGATGGCGATCTCGTACCTGTCCCAGTCGATGTGCTTGACCTGGGTCATCATCAGGAAGCCGACGGCGACGAGCGCGGGGGCGGCCGCCTGGAGCGGGACGATGGTGAGCAGCGGGGTCAGGAAGAGGGCCAGGGCGAACAGGCCGCCGGTGATGAGGTTGGAGAAGCCGGTGCGCGCGCCTTCGCCGACGCCGGCGGCCGACTCGATGTAGGAGGTCGCCGAGGACGAGGAGGCCGCGCCGCCCGCTGCCGCCGCGGCGCCGTCGATCAGCAGCACCCGGCCGAGGTTCGGCACCTTGCCCTGCTCGTCGAGGAGTCCGGCTTCGGCGCTTATGCCGACGACCGTGCCCATGGTGTCGAAGAAGTCGGACAGCACCAGCGTGAAGATCAGCAGCACGACGGTGATGGCGGTGGTCTCGCCGAACGCGCCGAACAGGCTGAAGTCGCCGATGAGTCCGAAGTCTGGGGTGTCGACGACCTTGTCGGGCCACGCGGGCGTGGTCAGACCCCACGCCTTGATGTCGGCGACCGAGTTGATGACCATCGCCAGGACCGTCATGGTCACGATGCTGATCAGGATGGCGCCCTTCACCTTCCGGGCGAGCAGGGCGATCGTCAGCAGAACTCCGAGGCAGAACACGAGGATCGGCCACCCGGTGAGGGTGCCGGTGCCGCCCAGCTGAACCGGCACGGTGGTGTTCGCGACGTCCGGGACACGGCTGACGAACCCGGCGTCGACGAAGCCGATGAAGGCGATGAACAGGCCGATGCCGACGCTGATCGCCTGCTTGAGCGGCTGCGGGATGGCATGCATGACGGCCTCGCGCAGCCCGGTGACCACCAGCACGCAGATCAGCAGGCCTTCGAGGACGACCAGGCCCATCGCGTCGTCCCAGGACATCAGCGGGGCGATCTGGAAGGCGACGACGGCGTTCAGGCCCAGGCCGGCGGCGAGGGCGAGCGGGAGGTTGCCGCCGACGCCCATGATGATCGTCATGACCGCGGCCACCAGGGCGGTGGCGGTGGTGAGTTGGACCGCATCCAACTGGTGGCCGAACTTGTCCTTCGCGCTGCCCAGGATGATGGGATTCAGGACAAGGATGTAGGCCATCGTGAAGAACGTGGCGAAGCCGCCGCGTATCTCACGGGCGAAGGTGGAGCCCCGTTCGGAGATCTTGAAGAACCGGTCAAGGCTGTTCACGCCTGGCGGCGGGGCAGTTGACCGGTCGGCCACCTTCGGGGAATCGGACATGGCGGTTGCTCCTTGCTGCCTGACTGATCGGTGTGCGGACGCTGGCTGGATTGTTCCCGCGTTGAACGCGCTTCAGGTTTTCCCCGTGTTACGGAATCAGGCCTACTTTCGTGCGACGTACCACACGTCGTTCGAGACTTCGTACGAACAGGGCATTCGATCGCTGCTACGCTTCCCGACCTCTCTGCATGATCGCGGGATGATCGCCGGACGATCACATGTCATACACATGCCACTCATAGGCAAGGAGGGCCGCCCATGGGCACGGTCGTCGACGACGACGCCTCCGTGGAGTTCCATGCCTTCTTCGAGCGGCACTATGCCGAACTCGCGCGCCTGGCCCACCTGCTGACGGGCGAGGCGGACGCGGCCGACGATCTGGCCGCGGACGCGTTGCTGGCGCTGTGGCATCGCTGGGACCGGGTCCGCGCGGCCGATCGTCCGGTGGCGTACGCACGCGGCGTCGTGGCCAACCTGGCCCGCAGCAGAATCCGCAGCGCGGTCCGGGAGCGGCGACGGGTCGCCCTGTTCTGGTCGCAGCGCGAGGAGAAGGCGGAGAACCCGGACGTCGCGGGCGTCGTCGACGTCCAGGAGGCGTTGCGTGGACTCCCGTTCCGCAAACGCGCCTGTGTGGTGCTGCGGCACGCCTTCGACCTCTCCGAGAAGGACACCGCGCTCGCCCTCGGGATATCGGTCGGTACGGTGAAGAGCCAGACCTCGAAGGGGATGGCCGAGCTGCAACGGCGGCTCGGGACACAGGGCGCTCCCCTCAAGGTGCACGCGGCGGCGATGGTGCGCACCCAGGGCGCCGCGGGAAGGAACCGATGATGCGGCGGGACGTGCACGACGAACTGCGCGCCCGGCTGCACGAGGCGGCCGAGGCGCACGAGCCCGACCGCGAGCGGATCCTGGCCCGGGTCGAGCGCGGCATGGCGGAACCCTCCGGGCAGACCCGCACCGCCCACCGGGCGAACCGCCCGTCGGCGTACGGCTGGTTCCGGGTCGTGAGCGCGACGGCCGCGGTCGCCGGAGTGCTCGCGGTCGGCGGCTACGCGGTGGCGTCCGCCGTGCAGGAGGACACCCCGCAGCAGTCGGTGGCCACTTCACCGACGCCCACCCCGCCCCCGGACGCGTCGAGCGGCGCCCCGGTCCCGCCCGCCCCGTCGGCGGACCCGACGCCCGAGCGGACGCCTGAGTCCCGCGAGACGACCACGGCGCCGACCCGGCGGCCGAGCGCCACGCCCGAGCCCCCCGCCGCGAAGGGCGAGCAGGACGGCCCCCTGTGGTCGGACGGCTCGGTGGACCCGCACAGCAATGACTTCTGGGCACAGAGCAATGTGACCCTGAAGACGAGTGAACAACTCAGCGCACTCACCGTCCGGTTGCAGATCAAGCAGACCGGCGGGGTCAGCACGGCAGGCGCCTGGCGCTCGCTGCCGGAGGAGGACTTCACGCTGACCGTCGAGGAGGAGGACGGCTTCCTCGTCCACACCTGGACACTCAAAGAGGGCCGTACGGTCCGCGAGGGCGCATGGGTGTTCGCGGGGCAGTACGATCATGAGCGAGGCGGCCGGGACGCGCGGGGCGACAGCTATGCGATCACGGCCAAGGCAGGCGGCGAACAGCTCTCCGTGGCGGGCGGCTTCGCGGCACACGGCGACAACGACTCGACGGCCGACGGGGATTCGTAAGGCACGATCCGCAAGCAACCTCCCGCAGTTTCTCGGCATCTGACATCACGAACGCGACCCCTCACCGCGTACGCGTGAGCGGAGCCCCTTGGACCTGCCGGCATGAGCCCCCCTCGGCCGGCAGAGCGGAACGCCCCGCCGGTGACGACCGGCGGGGCGTTCGCGCGTACGCCGAGCGCCAGTTCACGGCGAGCCGATGGTCGGAACGGCCAGCAGGGTGCGTCGGCTGTCGTCAGCACCCCGCCCTCCATGGCTGCCAGTCGCCGAGGTAGGCCGCGCGGGTGGCCGACTCGGCCTGTTCGGCGGTGAGTTGGGGTCGGTTGGCCGGGACGGTGACGACCGCGCCGGGACCGCTGTTGCGGTACTCGGCGAAGCGCTGGTCCTGCCACGGGAAGCTGTCCGACATGTTCGTGTAGGGCGCGACCGCGTCGATGCCGGGGCCGAGGTGGGTGTCCCGGACGACGAGGGCGGGGCGGGCGGTGGTGTCGGAGCTGGGCACCCAGGGGCGGGCCAGCTTGTAGTGGGCGTCCGGGGCCTCACTGCTGATACGGCTCCTGGTCACCAGGTAGCCGCGCGGGTTGGCGCCCGCTGTCGAGGGGGCGAAGGCGAAGCCGTACGGGGCCGCAGGGAGGTCGGTCCGGGTCAGGGTCCGGAAGTGGCAGTGCTCGTAGACGGCCGTGGCCCGCCCGAAGACGAAGTCGACGTCGCCCTCGACGTAGCAGCGCGAGAAGTACTGGCGGGCGAAGACACCGAGGGCGATCGAGTCGGCGTACAGGGTGTCCTGGTGACCGAGGAAACGGCAGTGGTGGAAGGCCGACCGGTCGCCCTGGACCTTGATGGCGACGGCCTGGGTGCCGCTGATGCCGGGGTGGTCGGCGCGCAGCCAGTCGTTGGCGAAGGTGAGATCGCGGGCGGTGAAGCCGTCGGCCTGGACGAGGGTGGTGGCGGAGCCGGTGGTGCCGTAGGTGCCGCCGCCGGGCTTGGGAGTGCCCGCGGCGTTGTCGTACACGATGACGACGTCACGCGGGTCGCCACCGGCGCCGAGCCAGCTCATCCCCGTCCGGGTCACGTCCACGGCCACGGTCTCCCGGTACGTCCCCGGCGCGATGACCAGCGTCCAGCCGCTGCCGGTCGCCGCGGTGACGGCGGCCTGGACGGAGGTGAAGTCGCCCTGTCCGGACGGGTGGACGTAGAGGGTCTGCGGGGTCAGGCGGGCGGCCGGTGAACCGTAGCGGCCGAAGGGGCGGGGCGGCCTGGGGTTGCCGGCGGCCCGGGCGGAGGTCGGCGCGAGGGCGAGCGTGGCGGCGGCGCCGGTGCCGGCGAGCAGGAATCCCCTTCTGGACAGGGGGTGTCGGAGGCGGGGCGAGGGCATGCGGGTGCTCCTAGGGAGTGCGGCTCTTCAGGGGTGCGGTGCTTCCTCGCGTGGGGCGGGCCGGGCCGGGGCGGCGGGCCCCGGCCCGGTCGGGAGAGGAGGGATCAGCGCAGCTTGCCGGCGCCCGCGCGGTGGTCGACGATCCCCGGCACCGCCTTGGGGTGGTCGACCTTCGTCCGCAGGGTCGGCGTCCAGCCGGCACCGGGCTGGAGGGTCTCGCCGGGGATCTCGGCGTTGTGGACGGCGATGAGGTCCGTCAGCCTGCCGTTGACGTAGTTGTTCTCAGCGGTGAGCGGCGCCTCGTTCCACTTCTTCAGCGCCTTGCCGACGCTGACGCCGGGGGCCAGCGAGAGGGCGTTGTCCGTGGCGTACAGCTGCGAGGAGGCGCCGATGCCGAAGACGTACGCATAGTTCTGGTCACCGGTGACGACGAAGTGGTTGTTGTACGAGTCGACCTGCCCGAACCTCACCCGGGGCGCCCGCTCGACGATCCCCTCGAAGCGGTTGTGGTGCAGGGTGACCTTGAGCTTGCCGGTGTCGGTGGAAGCCGCGCTGTCGCTGTTGCCGATCAGCATGGTCTTGTCGTGATCAGTGAACGAATTCCAGGACACCGTCACGAGGTTGGCGCCGCGCACGATGTCGAGGAGCCCGTCGTGCCGCTGGTAGACCTTGCCGAAGTACGTCGGCAAGGTGCTGTCCGGGTACCGGCCGTCGGTGAGCGTGTTGTGGTCGATCCACACATGGGTGGAGCCGTACACCACCACGCCGTCGTACTCGGAGTTCCAGGCGCCGGTCTTGTTGTCGTCGGTCGGGTCCCACTGCGGGAAACAGTCGACGGGGGCCTCGATGGTGAGGTTGCGCAGGATGACGTTGTCCACGCCCTTGATCTGGAGGCTGCCGCCGAGGATTCCGGAGCCCTTGCCGACCCCGACGATGGTGGTGTCGGCCGGGACGTTCGCCTTGATGGCCTGGTCCTGCCGGGCGGCGGACGCGGCGCGCAATTCCTCCTGTTCCCCGCTGACGGGGCTGTCGTGACCCCACACGGCGGGGTCGTAGTCGGCGAGATACCGCTGCAGGTCGTACCCGTCCGCCGCGAAGGCGTCGCAGCCCTCCGACACGGCGTCGATCACGCCGTCGACCTTGATGATCCTGGGCGCGCTTCCACCGTCGGCGAGCGCCCGCCTGAACTCCGCCCAGGTGCTCACGGTGTATACGTGCGCGGCGTCGGCGGCGGCCCCGCCGGTCGTCCCGGCCCCCTCGGAGGCCCAGCCGTCACTCGCGCCGAGGACCTGACGGCCGAGGTCACGGGGCTGTGCCTCCGCCCCGGTGCCGGTGAGACCGAGGACGAGGGCCGTGCAGCCGATCAGAACGGCCGCTCTCTTTGTGGCATGCCCATGCCATATCTGTGCGTTCACTGTGCGGCTCCCTCTTCTGCGATCTGAAGGTTGACTAAGCGGCGGACGCTTCCGGCCAGGTGATCCAGGACTCCAGGATCGCCTCGCCCAGCCGGCGCACGTCCCGCGGGCCGAGCACCCGCGTACGCAGCAGCCCTTGCACCACGAGACGTGCCACGGCGATCGCGCCGGGCGGGTTGAAGTGCGTGTTGTCCTGCTCGGTGGCGGTCCAGTTGAAGTACGTCTTCGTCTCCTCGACCCCGAGCCGCTGCCACAGCGCGAGGGACAGTGCCTGGATGTCGAGCAGGGTGACCCGCTTCAGCTGGGCCAGCGCGCGCATCGCCGCCGGATAGTCGCCGTGGGTCGGCAGAGCGTTGCCGTCACCGTCGAACCTGCGGCGCTCGACGGCGGTGGCGAGTACGGGGTGGGCACCTCGGGCACGGGCGCCTTCGATGTAGAGGCGCAGGTAGTCCTGGTATGTGCTCCAGGGCTCGGTGTACCGCGTGGGGTCGGTGGCCTTCTCGTCGTTGTGCGCGAACTGGATGAGCAGGAAGTCTCCGGGCCGGATGGCGGCGAGGACAACGTCCAGCCGCCCTTCGTCGACAAAGCTCTTGGAACTACGCCCGTTCACCGCGTGGTTGGAGACGAGCAGGTTCTTGCGCAGGAAGAAGGGGAGCGCCATTCCCCACCCGGTCTCGGGTGCGGCGTCGGCGTATTTCTGGGCGGCGGTGGAATCACCGGCGATGTGGAGAGTGCGGTGGCGCTGAGCTGCTTGGGCGATACCGGTGCCCGCTAGGGCGAGGGGAACGGCGGCGACGGCAGCCGAACTGACCTGTCTGCGCGTAAGAGACACAGGGGGTGCCTTTCAGCAGAGGCGAGTCGTCCCACTTAGGGGCGCGGGGAACTGCGCGACCAGCCAGGGACGGCCCGCAGCCTGCAAACGACAGGCCGCCCCACGGCGAAACCCGGCAACCTAGCCGTTCCGTTCCGCCCACTCGGCCTGAGCCTCATTCAGCTGATCGGCCACCGTGTCCAGGAACTCCTTGGCACTCATGTCCCCGTTCAGCACCTTCTGGAGGTTCGGCTCGTTGTCGGCCTTGGAAATGGTGTTCCAGTCGGGCAGGTAGTACGGCAACTGCACGATCGTCGTCGACCCGTCCGTCAACGCCGCGGCAGCCAACTTCGTCGGCTCGGCCTCAGAAATCCACGCGTCCTTCGCCGCGTCATTGTTCGACGGCACCTGCCCGGCCGTCTTGTTGAACTTCGAGTTCTCGTCGTGCGACGTGGCGAACTCGATGAACTTCCACGCGGCGTCCTTGTTCTTGGAGCTCTTGAACAGCCCCATCCCGTCCACGGGGTTGGACACCTGAACCCGCTTGCCGGAGGCGCCGACCGGCTGCGGAATGCCCCGGAACTTGTCCGTACCGAGGGCCTTCACATGGTCCTGGTACGAGCCGAGGTTGTGGTTCAGCATCCCGATCGTGCCGGAATCCCACTGGGCGACCATCTTGGTGAAGTCGTTGTTGAGGTCGGCGGCCGGAGTGACCTTCTTGTACAGCGCGGCGTACTTCTCCAACGCGGCCACGTTCTCGGGGTCGTTGACGGTCGTCTTCGCACCGCTCGTGTCCCAGAAGGACGTGATCCCGGACTGTCCGTACATGGCGTCCAGCGCCTGGGCGATGGAGCCGGCCCCACCACGGATGGTGTACCCGAACTTGTTCTTCCCGGCGTCGGTCAGCTTCTCGGCGGCCTCGTAGAACTTGTCCCAGGTCGCCGGCTCGTCCAGCCCGGCCTTCTTGAACAGGTCGGTGCGGTAGTACAGCACGCCGTTGTTGGCGGAGGTCGGCACCGAGTAGAGCTTGTCGTCGCCGCCCCCCGCGGCCTTCAGCGAGGCGACCATGTCCTCGTTGAGCTTGCCGTTCAGGGAGGACTTGGCGACCCGGTCGTCGAGTGGCTCCAGCGCGTTCTGCGCGGCGAACCCGGCGAGCATCGCCGCGCCGACGCCGCCGACGTCCGGCAGGCCGCCGCCCTGGATGGCGGTGTCCACCTTGGACTGGTAGTCGGTGGACGGGATCCCGACGTACTCGACCTTGATGTCCGGGTTGGCCTTCTCGAAGTCGGCGATGATCTCCTTCCAGATGTCGGTGCGGACACCGCCGTTGTTGTCCCAGAAGACGATCTTTCCGGTGCCGCTGCCCTCGGCGCCCTTGTCACCGCCCGCGCTGCTCCCGTCGTCACCGCAGGCGGTGGCGGTCAGGGCGAGGACGGAGCCCAGAGCGACGGCTACGGCGGCGCGCCTGCTTCTGCGAATGCTGGTCTTCATTGGTCGGCTCTCTTCTTCTGGATCAGACGGAGATGTGAAGGTGTGGGGGTCTTCGGGGCGCGAGCGGAACTCAGCGCCGGGCATGCGGCGCCCGGCCATCGGCACCGGTGAGATGGCCGATCCGCTGCTGCGGCCCGGAGAAGCGCGTCACCAGCGCCGGCACCGCGGCCGCGGGGTCCAGGCGGTAGTCGTAGAAGTCCCGCGGGTCGAAGGCGGCACCCCACTCGTCGTGCCGGCCGGTCGTGTTCCTGAGGATCGACCCGCGTTGCACCAGCTCCGCGGTGGCGTCGGCCTGGTAGGGGTGCTGGACGTCGCGGTAGTAGCTGTTCTCGATGACCATCTTGGTCCGGCCCCGCGACCAGTTGCCGTACGTCCACACCGGGTCACCCGGATCGGCCTGTGCCGTCAGGTAGTTGTTGTACAGGTGCGCGTAGGCGGCGTTGTCCACGGACGGGTTGCGCTGCTTGGTGCTGGCGAACCAGTTGTGGTCGATCGTTGTCTGCGTCCTGACGTTGGACGTCCAGCCGAGTCCGAAGGTCTTGTTGTTGTTCTCGAACCGGTTGTAGGAGACGGTCACGTACTCGCTGTCCTTGCGCACGTCCAGCTGGCCGTCGCAGATGTTCGAGAAGCGGTTGTGGTCGACCCACACGTGGTGGACGGTGTCCATCTGGATGCCGTCGAAGTCGGTGTCCTTGCAGTCCCAGTTGCCCTCGATCGCCGAGTCGCGGATCGTCAGGTTGCGGATGATCACGTTGTGCGTGCCGGGTTCGAGGTGGAACTCGCCCTGCACCAGTTCGCCGCCCGTACCGACGCCGACGATGGTCTTGTCCGAGGCGACGGTGACGCTCGCGCCGAAGGGCTGCGCGGTGATGGCGCCCCGCACCCGGATGACGTACGGCTCCGTCGCCGCCGCGTACTTGGCGAGGGATGCCTGGTCGGTGACGGTGACGACCTCGCCGCCCGCGCCACCGGTCGTGCCCCCGGCGAGGGAGGCGAACCCGTGAGGTCGGTCGGTCCAGCGATCGACGGAGGACGAAGCCGCCGTCCGACTCGCGGCGTTGGCCTCCCCGATCACCCCGAGGCTCAGTGCGGCGACAAGGCCCAGCACGGCGGCCAGGACCGTGCCGTGGCCCGGTCTGTGCAAGCGCTTGCTATCCAGGTGCTGCGTCATTGCGGCTCCCAACAGGCTCAACAGGCTTACGGGTCGGGTGGGTTACAAGGAGTCGATCCTGAAGTGCGAGAAGGTTGCCGCGCCCGCGTGTCCCTGGCCTTCGGGCGCGAGGCCGAACAGGCCGAGCAGGGCGCCGACCCAGCGCCAGGGCGTGGCGGCGAACACCGGTCCCGAAGGACGGAGACCATCGCCGACGTCGTGGAAGAACCGGCAGCGCGCCCCGGCCCCGATCTCGATCCGCAGCCGCACGCGCCCCTGTGGCGCGAGCCGCGCGTGCTCGGCGTCCCGTTCCCGCTCCGCCACGGCCTCGGCGAACCGGTGCACGACATGGACCGCCCCGTCCGCGCCGCGCTGCAGCCCGATCCAGCAGAACGCGTCCCCGAGCACCGCGAGCCCCGCCCGTGCCCCCGGCTCCACGCTGTCCAGCCGCAGTTCGACCTCGACCGCACACGGCATGCCGGGCAGTCGCTGGGTGAGGATGTGCGGCAGTCTGCGCAGATCGTGGGCGTCGGCCGTACGGACGCAGGCGAGTCTCAGCCCGTCGCCGGAGTGCTGGGTGGCCCAGCCGTCCCGAGGGTTGGCGGTCCACGACCACTGTCGGCCGAAGCGTCCGCCGGGGAAGTCGTCGTCCGTGGCGGGCGCGGCGGGCGGCTGCGGTGGCAGATCGGGCCTGCGGTGTGCGGCGACGGGTGCGCCGTCCCGGCCCGGCACCGGCCAGCCGTCGGCACCCCAGCGCATCGGCTGGAGGTGGACGACCCTGCCGTGGGCGCCCCGCTGCTGGAAGTGCAGGAACCAGTCCTCACCGGACGGGGTGCGCACCCAGCCGCCCTGGTGCGGTCCGTTGACGTCGGTGTCCTTCTGTTCGAGGACGATCTTCTCCTCGTACGGCCCGAAGAACTCGCGTGAGCGGAAGGCGCCCTGCCAGCCGGTCTCCACTCCCCCGGCGGGGGCGAGGATCCAGAACCAGCCGTCGTGCTTGTAGAGCTTGGGGCCTTCGAGGGTGAACCAGCCGGGTATGCGGTCGCCGTCGACGATCAGCTTGCCGTCGTCGAGGAGTTCGGTGCCGTCGGGGTGCATCCGGTGGCCGGTGAGGCGGTTCTTGACGCCGGAGCGGGACTTGGCCCAGGCGTGCACGAGGTAGGTGTCGCCGGTCTCCTCGTCCCAGAGGGGGCAGGGGTCGATCAGGCCCTTGCCCGGCTTCACCAGGTGCGGGCGGGTCCAGGGGCCGCGGATCTCGGGGGCGTTGACCTGGAAGATGCCCTGGTCGGGGTCGCCCCAGAAGATCCAGAAGCGGTCGTCGTGGTGGCGGAGGGAGGGGGCCCAGACGCCGCAGTCGTGGCGCGGTGAGGTGAACTCCCCTGCCGGTTCCAGGCGTTCCAGGGCATGGCCGACCAGGGTCCAGTTGACCAGGTCGCGGGAGTGGAGGAGGGGCAGGCCCGGGGCGCGGCCGAAGCTGGAGGCGGTGAGGTAGAAGTCGTCGCCGACGCGGACGACGTCCGGGTCGGACCAGTCGGCGTTCAGGACGGGGTTCGTGTAGGTCCCGGTCGTCACGGGCTCACCGCCTTCCGGACCAGGGACGCCGCTTCGAGCCGGCTGACGCGTCCGTCGGCGACCACGGTCACGATCCGGCGTACGGCGGTCTCGCCGGGCGGGACCGGGAGCCGTTCCTCGGCGGCGAGGGAGGAGCCGACGCCGGGGTACTCCTGGGCGCGTACGAACCACGGGTCCCGGCGGGTCTGTTCGGTGGCCCCGGCGAAGATCAGGGTCCAGGTGGAGCCCGCGAGCGCCACCCAGGGGGCGCGGCTGCCGTGGATCTCCTGCTCGCCCTCGCGGTCGATGGTGAACACGTCGGGCGCCGAGGATTCCTTGCGGGCCCGCCAGAAGAAGCCGCCGTAAGCCGCGCCCGGGCGCCCGTTGGTGGCGGGGCTGCCGATGGACAGCGGGCCGGAGGTGACGTTGGTCAGGGAGAAGGTGAAGTCCAACGCCCAGGCGGATGCGGTGAGTTCGGTGGCCCCGACGGTACGGCGCTCGCGCAGCAGCTCGGCCCCTGCCGCCACCCAGCGCAGTTCCTCGACGAAGCCGTCCGGGTCGCGCAGCTGGAAGGCGGCGTGCCGCTGGGCGCCGTGGTTGTCCAGTTCGGTCGGGCCCCGGTCGCGGACGTAGGTGCGTCCGCCCCAGAAGTTGGCCCCCTCGACGTCGGGAACGGCGACACCGACGCCGAGGTGGTGTGCGTGGTCGCCGGGGCTCAGCTCGGTGACCACCGTGCCGGCCGGCGTGGTGACGGGGTGCAGATACGGGCGTGGGGCGAGCCGGGCCGGCAGTTCGGGCCGGGTGACGTACCGGCCGACCGGGCGGCCCGCGACGCGCAGCACCGCGGTGTCATGGGGGGTCATCAGGTGCTCACCTCTTTCGTTCTCGCCGGGAGCGCCCAGGCGGCGCCCAGCTCGGAGTAGAGGGCGAGGGTGTCGGCTGCGGCCGCGACGAGGCCGTCGATGCCGGGCACGACACGGCGCTGCTCGTCGGGGAGCAGCCGCCAGGCCTCGGCCGGCAGCGGGGCCGGGTCCGGGGCCAGTCGAATCGCTTCAACGACCTTCATGAAAGCGCCGGTCGCATCGGGTGTGACCAGCAGGCCGGTGCCGTCGGTGAGGTGCTCGACGAGGTTCTCCAGCAGGTCCGTACGGCCGTACTCGTACTCCTCGGGGCCGTGGCCTGCGCGCTGGAGCAGGACGCGGTCCTGCTTGTACCAGAAGGTGATCCGGCCCTGGTCGCCGTGGACGACGACGTACGGCTCGTCGGGGTCCTCGGCGCACAGGGTGGCACCGACGACGACCGGGCGGTCCTGTGCCGTGGTGACGCGGACGCACGAGGTGTCGTCGGACTCGATGTCGTTGGCGCGCAGCAGTTCGGTCTCGATGGCGGTGACGTCCTCGGCGTGCACCGTCCCGCCCAGCGCGAGCGCGGTGGCGACGGCGTGCGCGAGGGGGTTGGTGAGCACCCCGTCGACGACGTCGACGCCGTGCAGCCTGCGCCTGCCCGCCCAGGGCGCCCGCCGGTAGTAAGCCTCCGGACGCGCCCAGGCGCCGGCCCCGCCGATCCCGGCGATCGCGCCGATCGCGCCCTCGGCCATCAGCGTCCGGATCGCCGGCATCGCGTGCGAGCCCAGCGACTGGAAGCCGATCTGGCAGGCGACACCGGCCTCGGCGACCCCGTCGGCCATGCGCCGGAACTCGGCGTACGAAGGGGCGGGCGGCTTCTCCAGCAGGATGTGCACGCCACGCCGGGCCGCCGTCAGGGCGAGGTCGGTGTGGGTCGGGATCGGCGTGCAGATCACGGCGATCCGGGCACCGGTGGAGTCGAGGAGGGCGCCGAAGTCGGCGGACTGTTCGGGCGCGTCCGAGGGCGTGACGAGCCCCTCGGGGAGCTCCTCCTCGCTCAGCGGGGTGAGCTCGCAGATCCCCGCCAACCGCACGATCCCCTTGTCCTGGAGCCGGCGGATGTTGTCGAGGTGCCAGCGGCCGTGGCCGCGCGCGCCCGCCAGCACGATGGGTACGGCAGTGCTCATGGGATCCTCCCTGCGCCCGCGCCGCGTGCCACCGCTCGGTCGGCCGTGGCGGCGCTGTCGATCTTTGTGTGCAGGGTAGGTGTCCAGCCGACGTCGGCCGTGAGATCGCGCTCGCTGCCGGAGTTGTAGGCGTTGTGGATGGCCAGCAGATCCACCGGATAGCCGTTGAAGAGGGTGCCGGACTGGTGGAGGGCGGTGCCGTTCCAGCTCTTGACCAGGTCGGCGACCTCGATGTGGCCGGGGGTGTGGAAGGCGTTGTTCTCGGCGTGGATCGCCGACTCGGTCGACACTCCGACGGAGTAGCGGTAGTCGTGGGCGCCGGCCGGGACGACGTACCGGTTGTTGTAGAGGTGCACCTGCCCGAAGCGGACGCGGGGCGCTCGCTGGACGACGGACTCGAACTCGTTGTGGTGCAGGGTGACCCGGAGCCTGCCGCGGTCCGCGGTGGCCGTGTCGCCGTTGCCGATGAGGATCGCCTTGTCGTGGTCGGCGAACCGGCTCCAGGAGACGGTGACCAGGTCGGAGGCGTTGGTGATGTCCAGCAGGCCGTCGTGGCGGAGGTGGTTGCGGCCGAAGTAGGTGGGTTCCCGCTCGTCCGGGTGGCCCTTGTCGCTGAGGGTCACATGATCGATCCACACATGGGTGGCGCCGCGCAGCCAGATGTTGTCGTACGCCGTCTTCCAGTCGCCGAGGCCGCCGGTGTTGGGCTGCCAGACGGGGAAGCAGTCGTAGGCGTCGCGCAGTTCGAGGTTGCGGACGATGACGTTGTGCACGTACCGGAGCTGGAGGCCGGCGCCTTTGAGGACCGCGCTGTCGCCGAGTCCGACGATGGTGGTGTTGGAGCCGACGGCCAGTTCGACCCGCTCGGCCTGCTTCGCCGCCGAGGCCTGGCGGGCCTCCTCCTGCGGGCCGCTGGGCTTGGCGGAGCCCCAGGTTCGCGGGTCGTAGACGGCCAGGTATTTGCCGGTGCCGTAGCCGTCGGTGGCGTAGTCGGCGCAGTCCAGGTGGTCGCCGTCGTCGTCGGTGTTGGCGTCGATGGTGCCGGCGACCTTGATGATCTTCGGGGTGGCGCTGCCGCCGTCGAGGGCGCGGACGAGCTCACTTCGGTTGCGTACGGTGAAGACGTGGGCGTCGTCGGCGGTGGCACCCCCCGTGGTACCACCGTCGGCGGCGGCCCAGCCGTCGTTGAGGGGAAGAGTTTCACGGCTGATATCGCCCAGAGGGGCAACGCCCTCGAGGGGCGCGGGGCTGTATCGATATGCGGCTCCGCCGCGATGGGGGTCCCCCCGCTCGAGCGAAGCCGAGAGTGGGGGAGCGACCGGCCACGACGGCGAAGCAGACGCTCGACCACCGATCGCGGCACTTCCAGCGGCGTCGGCGTGAGCAGGGACGCAGAGGAGCCCCAACAGCGCTGTCACCACGATCATGTGACGGGCCCTCATCCTTTCACCGCCCCGGCGCTGAAGCCCGTGATCAGCCACTTCTGAATGAAGGCGAACACGATCACCACCGGCACCGCCGCGATGATGCCGCCGGCGGCCAACGCACCCAGGTCCACACTGTCCGCGCCCATCAGGGTGTTGAGGCCGACCGGGATGGTCTGCTTCTCCTGGTTGTTGAGGAACATCAGGGCGAACAGGAAGTGGTTCCAGGAGTGCACGAAGGCGAAGGAGCCGACGGCGATCAGACCGGGCCGCAGCAGCGGCAGGACGACGATCCTGAAGGCGGTCATCCGGTTGCAGCCGTCGACCCAGGCGGCCTCCTCCAGGGAGTACGGCACGTTCTTGATGAAGTTGCTGATCAGGATCATCGACAGCGGCAGCTGGAACACCGTCTCCGCGATGATGACGCTGCCCAGCGAGTTGATCATCTGCAGCTCGGCGAAGATCTCGAACAGCGGCACCAGGAGCAGCGCGCCCGGCACGAACTGGGAGCAGAGCAGGGCGAGCATGAACGCCCGCTTGATCTTGAAGTTAAAGCGCGCGAGGGCGTAGCCGCCGGCCAGCGCCACCAGGGTCGTCATCAGCAGGGTGACCACGCCGACGAGCACGCTGTTCTGGAAGTAGGTGCCGAAGCTCCGCTCCGTCCAGACCTTCTCGAAGTGGTCGAAGGTCATCGGCCAGGGCACGAGCGAGGTCGAGCCGGCCGGGCGCAGCGAGAACAGCAGGATCCAGTAGAAGGGGATCAGGGTGAAGACCAGGTAGATCGACAGCGGCAGGTAGATCTGCCAGCGCGGGACCTCGTCGTAGGCGCGGTGCTTCTTCCTCGGACGGGGCGGTTCGGGGGCGGCCCGCAGGGGCGCGGGAGCGACCTGGGTGGCTTCCTTGACGCTCACTTGTCCTCACCTCCGAACTTGCTCAGCCGCAGATAGACCATCGAGCAGAAGAGCAGGATCACGAACGCGACGGTGGTCAGGGCCGACGCGTAGCCGAAGTTGTGCGCGTCGACGCTGGTGTTGGCGATGTAGAGCGGCAGGGTCGTGGTCACGCCCGCCGGGCCGCCGCCCGTCAGCGTGTAGAGCAGGTCGACGTTGTTGAACTCCCACACCGCGCGCAGCAGCGTGGACAGGACGATCGCGTCCTTGAGGTGGGGCAGCGTGATGTGCCAGAACTGCTTGATCCGGCCGGCCCCGTCGACTTCGGCGGCCTCGTACAGGTCCTTGGAGACGGACTGGAGGTCGGCGAGGATGAGGATCGCGAAGAAGGGCACCCCGCGCCACAGATCGGCGACGACCGCCGCCGGGAACACGGTGGAGGTGTCCGACAGCCAGCTGGTGCCGTACGAGCCGATGCCGACGTCCGCGAGGTAACGGGTGATGCCCGTCTGGGAGTTGTAGAGCAGCACCCAGATCGCCGAGGTCAGCACCCCGGAGACGGCCCACGGCGAGAACACGAGCGCTCGGCCGAGCGCCCGGCCCGCGAACGTCTGGTTGACGATCAGCGCGAGCGCGAGCCCGAACAGCAGCTGCAGCCCGACCTCGACGAACACCCACTTGGCGCTGAAGACCAGCGTGTCCCAGAACAGCGGATCCGCGGTGAAGGCGTGGACGAAGTTGTCGAAGCCCGTGAAGCCGTTCCGCCATGGCTTGGTGGGGTTGTACTCCTGCAGGCTGTAGTAGAAGACGCTGATCACCGGGTAGGCGATGAAGCCCAGCATGAGCAGGGCCGCCGGGGCGATCAGCAGATACGGGAGCCTGCGCGGGGTGGCGGAGGCATGGCGCCGCCGGGGTGGCGCGGGCGGTTTCGCCACGGCTGCGGCTTGGGCCATGACAGTTCTCCGTTCTCGGTGAAGCCGTACTCGTGAAGCCGTACTCGGTGAAGCGCTTACCGATCATCGTTCGGCATTTCGGCCAAGCAAGGCTGTGGGTCGAGGGGGGTTCAGCCCGCGTACGGGTCCCGCACCTTGCCGGGCCGCGCGAGGAACTCGAAGTCACAGCCGGTGTCGGCCTGGGTGATCTGTTCGTTGTAGAGCGCGCCGTAGCCGCGCTCGTAGCGCGCGGGCCGCGGTGTCCACTCGGCCCGACGGCGTTCCAACTCGTCGTCGTCCACGTTGAGCTGAAGCGTGCGGGCCTCGACGTCCAGGGTGATGGTGTCCCCTGTCCGGACCAGGGCCAGCGGGCCGCCGATGTACGACTCCGGCGCCACGTGCAGCACGCACGCGCCGTAACTCGTGCCGCTCATCCGGGCGTCGGAGATCCGCACCATGTCCCGTACGCCCTGTTTCAGCAGGTGGTCGGGGATCGGCAGCATGCCGTACTCGGGCATGCCCGGACCGCCCTTGGGCCCGGCGTTGCGGAGTACCAGCACGCTGTCGGCGGTGATGTTCAGCGACGGGTCGTCGATGGTCCGCTGCATCGTCCTGTAGTCGTCGAAGACGACGGCGGAACCGGTGTGCTCGAGCAGGTGCCGCTCGGCCGAGATGTGCTTGATGACGGCGCCGTCCGGGCAGAGGTTGCCACGCAGCACGGCGACGCCGCCCTCGTCGGCGACCGGGTTCTCGCGGGTGCGGATGACGTCGTCGTCGTGGACGACGGCGCCCTGGAGCTGCTCCCGCAGGGTGCCGCTGACCGTCGGCCGGTCCAGGTGCAGCAGGTCGGTGATCCGGGAGAGGAAGGCGGGCAGGCCGCCGGCGAAGTGGAAGTCCTCCATCAGGTACGTCCGTCCGCCGGGACGGACGTTGGCGAGGACCGGCACGGTACGGGCGATGCGGTCGAAGTCGTCCAGGGTGAGGGGGACTTGGGAGCGTCCCGCCATCGCGATCAGATGGATGACCGCGTTGGTGGAGCCGCCGAGCCCGAGCACCGTGGTGACGGCGTCCTCGAAGGCCTCGCGGGTGAGGATCCCGGACGGCTTGAGCCCGGTCCACGCGAGCTCCACGGCGCGGCGCCCGGAGGCGGCGGCCATGCGCTCGTGCCCGGAATCGACGGCCGGGATCGAGGAGGCACCCGGCAGCGTCATGCCGAGGGCTTCCGCCGCCGCGGTCATCGTGGACGCGGTCCCCATGGTCATGCAGTGACCCGGCGAACGCGCCAGCCCGCCCTGGAGCTCCCGGAGTTCGCAGTCGGTCAGGTTGCCCGCGCGGTGCTCGTCCCAGTACTTCCACATGTCGGTACCGGATCCGAGGGTCTCACCGCGCCAGTGCCCCGGCAGCATGGGCCCCGCGGGCACGAAGATCGACGGTACGTCGGCCGAGGCCGCGCCCATGAGCAGCGCCGGCGTCGACTTGTCGCAGCCCCCGAGCAGTACGGCCGCGTCGATCGGGTACGACCGCAGCAGCTCCTCCGTCTCCATCGCGAGCAGGTTGCGGTAGAGCATCGGGGTCGGCTTCTGGTACGTCTCCGAGAGCGTGGCGACCGGGAACTCGAGCGGGAAGCCCCCGGCCTGCCACACCCCCCTCTTGACCGCCTCGGCCCGTTCGCGCAGATGGACGTGGCAGGGGTTGATGTCGGACCAGGTGTTGAGGACGGCGATCACCGGTCGGCCCCGGTACTCCTCCGCCTCGTATCCCAGCTGGCGCATGCGGGCGTTGTGCGACCAGGTGCGCAGCTGGCCCTCGGCGCCGTACCACTGATGGCTTCTGAGTTCCTCGGGGCGCTTCCTGCCGGTCATGTCGACCACCCGGCGGCGATGGCGGCGACCTCGGCGCGCTCGTCCTCGGGCAGTTCCCTGCTGGGCGGGCGGACGTCGCGGCGGCACAGGCCGAGGGAGGCGAGGGCCTCCTTGACGACGGTGACGTTGTCGGCGGAGCCGTTCGCGGCGCGCAGTTCCTCGAAGCGGCGGATCTGCTCCCAGACCTTCATCGCGCCCGGGTAGTCCCCGGCCCGCAGCGCTTCGATCATGTTCATGGAGACGGCGGGGGCGACGTTCACGAGCCCGGAGGTGAAGCCGGTGGCGCCCGCGGAGAAGTACGAGGGCGCGTACGGCTCGGCGAGTCCTGCGACCCACACGAAGCGCTCAAGGCCGGCGTCGCGGGCGAAGGCCGCGAACTTGGCGGCGTCCGGGACGGCGTACTTCACGCCGATGACGTTCGGGCAGGCGTCGGCGAGTTCGGCGAGGCGCGCGCCGCCGAGCTGGGCGTTGCGGATGTACGGGACGACGCCCAGCTCGGGCACGGCGGCGGCGATCGCGCGGTGGTAGTCGACCCAGCCGCTCTGGGATACGTACGGGTGGACCGGCTGGTGGACCATCACCATCCGGGCGCCGAGTTCGCGGGCGTGCCGGGCGGAGGCGACGGCGGTGGGTACGTCGTGGCCGACGCCGACCAGGACGGCGGCGCGGTCGCCGGCCTCCTCGATGGCCAACTCGGTGACGAGGCCGCGCTCTTCGGGGGTGAGGGCGTAGAACTCGCCGGTGTTGCCGTTGGGGGTGAGGGTGGTGACGCCCCCGTCGAGCAGGCGGCGCAGCAGGGCCCGGTGGGCGTCCTGGTCGACGCGGCCGTCCTCGGCGAACGGGGTCACCGGGATCGCCACCACGTCGGCCAGGGCCGTCCGCTGGGGCTCGAACGTCGTCGTCATGCCGGACCGTCCTCTCCCCGGGCCTCGACTCCCGCGTCCGGGAAGGCCCGTCGCACGAACGAGGCGATGTGGGCGTGCAGGGCACGCGCGGCGCCGTCCGCGTCCCCGTCGAGGGCCAGCCGCAGGATGTCGCGGTGCTCGCCGGCCTCCCGCTCCCAGGAGGGGGAGGCGGCCCAGGCGACCGCGGAGACGAGGGCGGCCTGATCCCGTACCTCGTCGAGCATCCGGCCGAGCAACGGGTTGCCGCACGGCAGGTAGAGGGCGCGGTGGAACTCCCGGTTGGCGAGCGAG
Organism: Streptomyces sp. NPDC055013; assembly: GCF_053608645.1. Taxonomy (NCBI): domain Bacteria; kingdom Bacillati; phylum Actinomycetota; class Actinomycetes; order Kitasatosporales; family Streptomycetaceae; genus Streptomyces; species Streptomyces sp. NPDC055013. The sequence continues at coordinate 14,059 of NZ_JBSGVW010000028.1, read as the reverse complement.
CGTTCGGCGGTGTCGCCGGCCGCGTCGGCGCGGGTCAGCGCGTCACGGGCGGCGTCGAGGGAGGCGCCGCGCCGGACGGCCCGCTTCAGCGCCTCGGGCTCCAGCAGCAGCCGTACATCGTAGACCTCGCGCGCCATGTCCGCGTCCACCATGCGCACCGTGACGCCCTTGTACTGGTTCATCACGACCAGCCCGGTCCCGGCCAGCGTCTTGAGCGCCTCGCGCACCGGGGTCTTCGACACCCCGAACTGCGCGGCGAGCTCGGTCTCGACCAGGGCCTGACCGGGCGTCAACTGCCCGGTGAGGATGCGGCGTTTGATCTCCTCCAGCACGAACTGCGTGCGGGAGGGGATCGGCGTGGGCACAGAGGTCATGCGCGCCTCTCGGATCTTCGCGGGGCCCAGGGGCCGGGTCTCGCGTATCGGATCTCACGTATCGCGTCTCATATATGACGTACGAAGTACGACGCGATGAAGGTAGGAGGGCGCGCATGATTCGTCAACGCTTCTGACAAAGGAAGTTGCGGCCGCGGGCCTACGCCGCTCCGACAACACCTCAGGAAGGACACCGCCGATGACGTTCGCACCGCTTCCCGGCCGGCCGCAGGACCGGACATCGGCGTTCCGTCTGCAACTGGCCGAGCTGGCCCGGCTGGCCGGTGTCGGCCTCCCCGACCGGGTGCCGCGCGACCGGGAGTGGCAGGGGGAGGCACGGAAGGCGTTCCGGCGTGCCCTGCGCACCGTGGAAACGCTGCCCGAGCTGCTCTTCGACCCGCTCCTGCGCACGGCCGTCCTCGACCCCGACCCCAGCCACAACCGGCTGTTCGTCGAGCCTGCTGTGACCGTGTTCGGTCGCCGGCGGGTACAGACCGCGTTGATCGAGTATGTGCGGACGGGAACCGACCACGAGCGTGCCGGGGCGGCCCGCGCCTGGTACTGGGCACAGGCGCCGCTGAGGTTCCGCGGCGGGCAGACGCGGGTGCCGACGCCCGAGAGCAAGGCGGAGTTCGACGCCGTGGCCGACCTCCGTGCCGCGTGGCACGAGGCCACGCTGCGCGAGTTCGTGAGCAACGACGACCTGGACGTGCGCCGCTGCATACTCCCCGGGCTCCCCCTGAACCCGCGCCACTACCCCGCCGGCCTGCACGACCTGGTCGCCGAGGCGATGCACATCGCGCGCACCCACTCCGACGAATACCTGCGGCACCGGGTTGAGCACCAGCTTGGTTAGGGGAAACTCCCCAGGTCAGCGATCCCTCCCCCAGCCCGGGTCCCGTCCGCTCAGCCCGACCGCCCGGTCCAGCAGCGGTGCACCGGCGGGGACCGGTACCACGGGGCCGAAGATGCTGCCCCGACCGGGGTCGTCGACGGAGGCGAGCAGGAAGTCGTGCGACGCCTGCAACGCGGCGGGGTCGGGGGCGTACTCCTGGCCGGTCGCGCGGGCCAGGTCCCAGGCGTGGATCACCAGTTCGTCCACGGCGACCGCGGCCGCCACGGCACCGGGCAGATCGATGCCGCCGGCGCGGGTCATGCCGGTCCATGCGTCCGGGTCGCGCCACACCTCGCTCAGTTCGTCGAGGACCTTGGGAAGCTCCTCGCGCCAGCCGGGCCCGATGTCCGGTTCGGCGGCTTCCGGGCTGGTGTCGGTCGTGGCGCCCAGATCCTTGCGGCCGGCGTCACGGAAGGCGACGGACAGGCCGAGCAGGTGGCCCAGCAGATTGCGCACAGCCATCTCGGGGCAGGGCGTCGACGCCGAGAGCTGCTCGTCGGTGACGGCTTCCGCGAGGCGGGCGACGACGCGGGTCTGGGGTCCGAGGTCGAGGGTCATGTCGGTCATGGGCGGGCTCCTCACAGATCGGTTCCTGAGAGGTGGACCGGTGCCGGGCGCGAAACTCATCGGCGACCCGTCGCCCCGGGAAGGCGCCCGGCGCGCCGCCGAGAGCCCGGCCTACGCCCCGGCCCCCGACGCCCCCACCCGAGCCGCCTCCCCCGACACCCGGCCCTTGCGCCCCCCGGCGCCTCGCACCCACTCCACCAGCTCCCTCGGCGTCCTACCGCCCGCGAAGCACCACAGTGCGATCACCGGGTCACAGATCGCACACCCCAGTGAGGAGGTGTGGGCGAAGGGGATGATCGGGTTTCCCTCGATGTGGTGGACGACGTCCCACGCGGTGTGCAGCAGCCAGGCGACGCCGATGAAGGTCCAGGAATCCAGGCCGCGATAGGCGACGTAGGTGAGCACCGCCGTGAACGCGAATTCCCAGCCGCCGAGGCCGCCGCCGCTCAGATAGGCGGCGCCCGCTCCGGCGACCATGACCGCATTGAAACGCCGCCGGTGCGGTTCCCGGATGAGGGACATCAGGAGGGCGTAGAGAAGTCCGACGCCGATGGGCGCGATGTACTGCATGCGAAGTGCCTTTTCCGACTGATGACTTGGACGCGCACCACGCTATGACCAGGTCCTCGACCGCCCCAGAGGCTGAATCGACAGCTTTCGACGGATTCCCGCCGAGCCGCCTCGGTCCGCGGACGGGGCTTCCTCCCCCACGAATTGCCCGCGAATTGCCCGCGAAAAGGAACCTGCATTGTTCTGTTGCGGGATCGTCAATCGGTCCGGGTGCGGAGGCTTCGCGCCAGGGTGGGGATCACCACCGCCGCAGGGACGAGATGCAGCCCGAGGAGGGCGGCGGCGGTGGCGGTGTTCGCCCCGGAGACAAGGGGCGGGACCGATGAGATCGCGGTCAGCGACACTGCCGCCCACACGAATCGCCCGGCGGGGCGCACGCTCCAACGGAGCAGAGCGACGGCGATGACCACGCCCACGGCCGAGAAGAAGCCGGTCACCGCGGCGAACCCGGACAACGGGATCGTCTCGCCACCATCAGGGATCTCGAAGTCGACGCCGGCGGTCTTGGCGAGCGCCGCGGCGAGGGTGGTGGCCACCATCGCCGCGAGCGTGGCGATGAGGCCGGTGCCGGCGAGCCCGCGAAGTCGGCGGGTGTGACCGGCCCGGCCCGATGCCGTGCCCGCGACCACCCCGATGTCCTCCATGCCGTCCATGTCGTTCCTCCATTCGTCGGTACCCGGCATGTGACGGTCCTGGCGCCGGGGGTGAGCCCCGGGACTACTCCGTGCCGTCCGCCGGCAGGCGCTCCGGCAGACCGAGCCGCGGGAAGCGGTCGGCGTGGAACGTGACGATCTCGGTGATCGCGCCGCCGGCGACGCGCAGGACGTCGATCGTCAGCGGCAGGTACGCGCCCTGCGGCTTCTGCCAGATGTAGAAGGCGACGGCGGGCTGCCGGTTCACGGAGGTGGGGACGGTACGCAGGCCCTTCATGCCCTCGAAGCCGCTCTCGACCCAGTCCTTCACCACTGCGTCGCGGCCGACGAACAGGCCCGGCGTGGGCGGCATCGAGCAGCGGACGTCGTCCCGCAGCAGTGCGGCGATCCTGCCGACGTCCGTGGCGACGCTGGCGTCGGTATAGCGGCGCACCAGCTCGCGCGTCACGGCGTCCTGTTCGCCGCCGGTCCAGTCCTGCCGCTCGGCGGGCAGGTGCTCCCGCATGCCGGCGCGGGCCCGCTGCAGCGCGCTGTTCACGGAGTTGACGGAGTCCCCGAGGAGCTCCGCGACGTCCTTCGCCGGCCAGCCGAGCACGTCCCGCAGGATCAGCACGGCCCGCGGGCGCGGCGCGAGGTGCTGGACGGCGACCACGTACGCCAGCTCGATCGTCTCCCGCGCGACGGCGACGGCCTCCGGCTCGTCCGCGCCGCCCGCGGGCAGCTCGTCGAGCAGCCGGTCCGGGTAGGGCTGCAGCCACAGCACCTCGCCGCCGGTCGCGGGCTCCGGGCGGCACTTGGCGAGCAGGTCCAGACAGGCGTTGGTGGCGATCCGGTACAGCCAGGCCCGGAACGTCGACCGGCCCTCGAAGGTCTCCCGCCGCCAGGCGCGGAGGAACGTCTCCTGAACGGTGTCCTCGGCGTCCTCGAACGACCCGAGCATCCGGTAGCAGTGCACGTGCAGCTCCCGCCGGTGCCGCGCCACCAGCCCCGAGAACGTCGGCTCGTCGACCTCGCCCAGCCCGCTCACACCCAGTTCCTCCAGCAGCGTGTCCGCACCCATCACGTCATCCTTCCGTCTCGTCGTGTCCCGTCGTAGGTGTGACGGGCGCGGGCGCGAAAACTCATCACCGGGCCGGCCGGTCGGCTCGGCCGGGCGTGTTCATCCCGTAGAGCGCACGCCACAAGGACGTGCCGTCCAGGGCACCTGACCGATCCCCGCGCCCCCGCCTTAGCCGCACAGTGGCCCGACATGACGACCACCACCACTTGGCCACTCCCCCGGGTCCTGCGCGACCGCAACTCCGGTCTGTATCTCGCCGGAGTCGTGATCTCCGGCTTCGGCACCTCCGCGTTGTGGCTGGTATCCGGCGTATGGGTCAAGGACCTCACCGGCTCCGACGGCCTGGCCGCGCTGTGCATGCTCGCCATGTGGGCGCCCACCCTGGCCGGCCCGCTCCTGGGCACGCTCGCCGACCGCACCCGCCGCAAGCCCCTGCTGATCGGCGTGAACCTGCTCCTGGCCGCGCTGCTGCCCACCCTCTTCGCGGTCGACTCGGCGGACCGGGTCTGGCTGGTGTTCGCGGTCCTGTTCGTCTACGGCGCCGCAGGGGTCGTCCACGACGCCGCCGAGTCCGCCCTCGTCGCGAGCGCCGTGCCCGCGTCCCTGCTCGGCGACTTCAACGGGCTGCGCATGACGGCCTCCGAGGGCATGAAGCTGCTCGCCCCACTGGCCGGCGCGGGCGTCTACGCGGCGTACGGCGGGGCGAGCGTCGCCCTGCTCGACGCCGTGACATTCGTGGTCGCGACCGCTCTGTACGCGTGTCTGCGCGTGCGTGGGAGCAGGCCCGAGCCGGCGCCCGGTGGCTGGCGGACGCAGACCGCCGAGGGCGCCCGCTTCCTGTGGGCGCACCCCCGGCTGCGCCCCCTCGTCCTGGCCGGCGGCACCACCATGCTGTGCGCCGGGCTCAGCGGGTCGACGATCTACGCCGTCATCGACGGCCTCGGGCACGACCCCGCGTACGCCGGTGTGCTGTACGCCGTCCAGGGTGCCGGTTCGGTCGCGATCGGGCTGCTGTCCGGCCCCCTGCTGCGCCGACTCGGCGAACACCGTTTCGCCGCGTACGGCATCGCCCTGACGGCCACCGCGGCCGGACTGCGGGCGATCCCGTCCGACCCGGTGGCCCTGGCCTGCAGCGCGGCGGCCGGCGCGGGGCTGCCCTGTGTGCTGATCGCCGCGCTCACCGCCGTGCAGCGCGAGACGCCGGACGCGCTGCTCGGCCGTACGGCCGCCACGGCCAACTCGCTCGTCTTCACACCGAACGTCGTGGGACTGGCGGTGGGCGCGGCGCTGGTCGAACTGCTCGACGTGCGGCTGCTGTTGGCGATGCTCGGCCCGGCGTGGCTGCTGACCGCCCTGCCGCTGCTTCAGAGGGCGGCGAGCGCCTCCCGTACCGCCGCCAGGTCGCCGTCGGACGCCAACCCCGCGTGATAGAGCCGGATCTCGGTGGCCCCCAGCTCACGCGCGCGTGCCGTGTCCGACGCCAGCGTGCCCGGGCTGCCGCCCATCTGGGAGACCACACCGAAGTTGGCGGCAACGACCGCGGCGTCACGGCCCTGCTCGGCGAAAGGCGTCAGCAGGCCGGGGCCGCCCGCGCACGGCACGACGACGCCGTCGGCGACGGACAGGATGTGCTCGGGGTCGACGCCGGCGTTCGCGCCGACGTGATACGTCACCGGGTCGGCGTGCAGGAGCACCTGGAAGCCTTCGGGAGCGGCCCGGCGCACCGCCCGGACGGCCGACTCCTGGAGCGTGCGGGCGGTCTCGTCACGCCACGCGCGCGTGGCCGCCGCGGTCTGCGGGCCGAGCAGCTTCTCGACGCCGGACCAGTCCCCGTCGTCCGCCGCTCCCCGCCACAACGGCTCCAGGGCGGTGCGTACGGCTGCCGCCAGCTCGTCGGCGTCCAGGCCCTGGGCGCCGTAGCCCTCCTTGCACGTCGGGCAGAAGCAGAGCGCCATCAGGTACGACCCGGCGTCCCCGAGCGGCACCCCGCCGGTCTTGTCGTGGGCGTGCAGATGCTGCAACCCGTACCAGCCGAGGGACTCCAGCTCGGTGCCGCGCGCCCCGGGCCGTACGGCGGCCTCGGCGGCCAGGTCGACGAGGTACGCGCGCGTGGCGGGCTGGGCGATGCACGGGGCCCAGGGATAGCGGTCGCCATAGGCGTTGACGACCGAGGTGTCCGGATGCTCGGCGCCCAGGCGGGAGTTGTGCGCGAGGACCACCCAGGTGTGCACCTCCGGACCCGCGCTCGCCAGCGCTTCGGCCGCCTCGCCGAAGGCGTCGCCGGGTGCCCAGCCCCCGGCCGGATACGGGCGCAGTTCCCGGCCCTTCCACCGGTCGTCCGCCGGGTAGAGCACGGCCGCGTGTTCGGCGGTGACGATGCGGTGGCGGGGATGGCGGGGGGTGAGCGCTCGGGTGGAGTGGTACGCGGAGGCGAGCGTCACCTGTTGAACGCCGAGGGCGGCGATCCTCGCGGGTGCCTCCGGGTCGCCGTTGACGTCCCAGGGGTAGACGAATGCCGACGCCTTCACTTGGTGTCCTCCGGCTCCTTCTCCAGCAGCACGTAGCCGCGCTCGATCACCTCGGCGAGCTGCTTGACATGATCCTCGTTCGGCTCGTGCAGCGGCGGCCGGACCTCCCCCACGTCCAGCCCGCGCAGCCGTACGCCCGCCTTGACGAGGGCGACGGCGTATCCGCGGCCCTGCGCGCGCAGTTCGACGAAGGGACGGTAGAAGCCGTCCAGGAGGCGGCCCACGGTCGCGTCGTCGCCGGCCTCGAGCGCGTCGTAGAAGGCGAGGGCGATCTCCGGGGCGAAGCAGAACACGGCGGAGGAGTAGAGCGTGACGCCGATGGCGCGGTAGGCGAGCTGGGTCTGTTCGGCGGTCGGCAGGCCGTTGAAGTAGAGGAAGTCGCCGGGGACCTCGGTGCGTACCGCGCTTACGATCCGCTGCATGAGGTCCAGGTCGCCGAGCCCGTCCTTGAGCCCGATCACGCCGTCCGTGCGGGCCAGTTCGACGACGGTGTCCGGGGTGAACACGGCGTTGTCGCGCTGGTAGACGATGACGGGGAGCGCGGTCGCCGCCGCGATCTCCCTGTAGTGCCGCAGCAGCCCCTCCTGTCCGGCGAGGACGAGATACGGCGGCAGGGCGAGCAGCCCGTCCGCCCCGGCCCCTTCGGCGAGCCGCGCGTACCGAACGGCGAGGGCGGTGCCGTATCCGGCGCCCGCGACGACCGGCACACGTCCCGCCGCCGCCTCGACGGCCGCCCGCACGCACGCCTCGTACTCCTCGGGCGTGAGCGCGTGGAACTCCCCGGTACCGCAGCACGCGAACACGGCGGCCGCACCGGCCTCCACACCCCGGCGGACATGGGTGCGGTACGTGTCGAGGTCGACCGAGCCGTCGGGGCCGTAGGCGGTGACGGGGAAGAACAACGGCCCGCCGGGGACGCTGAGGCGTGTGGCAAGGGGGGCTGGCGTCACGGGCTCTCCCTAGAACGAGGACGTAACGAGGACGGCTGCACAGGAACGGGACGGTCGCATGCGGCATTCTGATCAGAGTTTACGTTTATGAACGCATGACGCACCACCCTTGACGGGCAAGGTCGATGATCCTTAACTTGTCCACGAGTGTGAATACCGTGCATGCATACGGCCCTGGACTCAAGGAGAACCGAGGATGCCAGCCCCCCGCACCGTTCTGCTCACCGGCGCCGCCGGCGGACTCGGCACCCTGATGCGGGACCTGCTCCCGGCGTACGGCTACGAGCTGCGGCTCCTGGATCTGAAGCCCATCGAGGGCGAGCCGGGCGCGATCGTCGCCGACCTCGCGGACCGGGAGGCATTGCGCGAGGCCGTGCGGGGCGTCGACGCGATCATCCACCTCGCGGGCATCTCCCTGGAAGCCCCGTTCGAGAAGATTCTCCGGGCGAACATCGAGGGCACGTACCACCTGTACGAGGCCGCCCGCGAGGAGGGCGTCGGACGCATCGTCTTCGCCTCCTCCAATCACGCGGTGGGCTTCACTCCTCGCCCCGAGGGCACCGCGCCGCACCAGCCGAGCGCACTGATCCCCATCGACACCCCGCGCCGCCCGGACACCTTCTACGGCCTGTCCAAGTCCTTCGGCGAGGATCTGGCGCAGTTCTACTGGGACAAGCACGGCCTGGAGACGGTGTCGGTGCGCATCGGCTCGTGCTTCCCCGAGCCGACCAGCGTCCGGATGCTCTCGGTGTGGATGAGCCCCGCCGACGGCGCCCGCCTCTTCCACGCGGCCCTGACCGCCGAGGACGTCGAGCACACGGTCGTCCACGGCTCCTCGGCGAACACCCGCCTGTGGTGGGACCTGACCAGCGCCCGCTCCCTCGGCTACGAGCCGCAGGACGACTCCGAGCCGTACGCCGAGAAGCTCATCGCCGAGCAGGGCGAGCTCGACCCGGAGAACATCGCGCACGCCTACCTGGGCGGCCACTTCGTCAGCGACCCGCCGATCTGGCCGTACTGATATCCGGCCGTACCGCGACCGGCGCCCGCGTCGGGATCCGGCCGTACTGACCGAAACATTTCGCCGCAAGAGGGCGGGCGGGCACCGAACGGGCCCGCCCGCCGCCGTATTCGGGCACCAGGTGCGCCCGATCTCACGCGCCCCACCACAACCGTGCAGGTCCGAGACGGGCACACCACACGGTGAACGGGCACACACGGGCAGCATCGAACCCGCAACAGAGCTGGTCAGTGCCGAACAGCCGCTGTAGAACTTCCCCCATGGGCCTCACCGGGCCCGAACGGGCAGCAAGGCGGAAGGCAAGGGTCGGTATGAGCACGAGGACGGCGGAAGAACGCCAGCGCGAGATCGTGCTGGCCGCACGGCGCGACGGCTCGGTCGACGTCACCGCGCTCGCCGCCGAGCTGGGCGTGGCCAAGGAGACGGTACGGCGCGACCTGCGCGTCCTGGAGGATCACGGCCTCCTCCGGCGTACCCATGGCGGCGCCTACCCCGTGGAGAGCGCCGGCTTCGAGACGACGCTCGCCTTCCGCGCCACCAGCCACGTCCCCGAGAAGCGCAGGATCGCGGCCGCCGCGGCCGAGCTGCTCGGGGACGCCGAGACCGTCTTCGTCGACGAGGGCTTCACCCCGCAGCTCATCGCCGAGGCGCTGCCCACCGACCGGCCGCTGACCGTGGTCACCGCGTCGCTGCCGGTCGCGGGCGCGCTCGCCGAGACGGAGCACGTCTCCGTGCTGCTGCTGGGCGGGCGGGTGCGGTCCGGCACCCTCGCCACCGTCGACCACTGGACGACGAAGATGCTGGCCGGCTTCGTCATCGACCTGGCGTTCATCGGCGCCAACGGCATCTCCCGCGAACACGGCCTGACCACCCCCGACCCGGCCGTCAGCGAGGTCAAGGCACAGGCGATCCGGGCCTCGCGCCGCACGGTGTTCGCGGGCGTGCACACCAAGTTCGGGGCGGTCAGCTTCTGCCGGTTCGCCGACATCGGCGCACTGGAGACGATCGTCACGAGCACCCTGCTCCCCGCCGCCGAGGCCCACCGCTACTCCCTGCGGGGACCCCAGGTCATCCGCGTCTGAAAACCCCACCTCACGCTGAAATTCCAACTCACCTCCCCACAGGGCATTTTCACGTCTCGCCGCACCCCTTATCTCCCCATACATCCCCCCTATACGTCCAGGAGCGATCCATGCGAACCCAGAGCCGACGGCGGCCACCGCGAGCCACGCTCGCCATGGCCGCCGCAGGGACGCTGCTCGCCCCGCTGCTCTCCGGCTGCTGGGTCGGAGCCGGCGGGGCGGGGTCGGGCGGAAACTCGATCAACGTCCTCATGGTCAACAACCCCCAGATGACCGAGTTGCAGAAGCTGGCCCCGGCCTTCACCAAGGAGACCGGTATCAAGGTCAACTTCACCGTCCTGCCCGAGAACGACGTCCGCGACAAGATCAGCCAGGACTTCGCCAACCAGGCCGGCCAGTACGACGTCGCCACCCTCTCCAACTACGAGATACCGATCTACGCCCGCAACGGCTGGCTGAAGGAGATGAACTCCTACGTCGCCAAGGACCCGGCCTACGACGAGAAGGACGTCCTCAAGCCGATGCGCCAGTCCCTCACCGGCGACGACGGCAAGCTCTACGGCCAGCCCTTCTACGGCGAGTCGTCCTTCCTGATGTACCGCAAGGACGTGCTCGAGAAGGAGGGCCTGACCATGCCCGCGCATCCCACCTGGCAGCAGGTGGCGGACATCGCGGCGAAGGTGGACGGCGCCGAGCCGGGCATGAAGGGCATCTGTCTGCGCGGTCTGCCGGGCTGGGGCGAGGTGATGGCCCCGCTCACCACCGTCGTGAACACCTTCGGCGGCACCTGGTTCGACAAGAACTGGAAGGCACAACTGGACTCTCCCGAGTGGGAGAAGGCGACGAAGTTCTATGTCGACCTGGTCCGCGAACACGGTGAGTCGGGAGCGGCCCAGTCCGGCTTCGCCGAGTGCCTGAACAACATGACCCAGGGCAAGGTCGCCATGTGGTACGACGCCACCTCCGCGGCCGGTTCCCTGGAGGCGGCGAAGTCCCCGGTCAAGGGCAAGCTCGGCTACGCACCCGCGCCGGTGGACAAGACGGAGTCCTCCGGCTGGCTCTACACCTGGGCCTGGGGCATCCAGCAGTCGTCCCGCAACCCCGACAACGCCTGGAAGTTCGTGTCCTGGGCGTCCAGCAAGCAGTACGAGCAACTGGTGGGCGACGAGATCGGCTGGTCCAACGTCCCGGCCGGCAAGCGCGCCTCCACCTACGCCAACCCGGCCTACCGCGAGGAGGCGGCCGCCTTCCAGGAGATGACGAAGGAGGCCATCGAGGGCGCCCGCCCGAACGACCCCGGCGTGCAGCCGCGCCCCGCGCCCGGCATCCAGTTCGTCGGCATCCCCGAGTTCACCGACCTCGGCACCAAGGTCTCCCAGGAGATCAGCGCGGCCATCGCCGGGCGCCAGTCCGTCGAGTCGGCCCTGAAGAAGTCCCAGCAGCTCGCCGAGAAGATATCCGAGGAGTACGAGGGGCGATGACAACGACGACAACGGCCCCCGTGGCCACGACACCCGTGCGCACCACCCGCCAGCCGTCCGCCCGCCTGCGCGCCTGGGCGACCCGGGCACCCTTGCTGCCCGCCCTGATCTTCATGGTCGTGGTGACCCAGCTGCCGTTCGTAGCCACGCTGGTGATCTCCTTCTTCGACTGGAACTCCCTCTACCCGGACGCCCGCCACTTCACCGGTATCGACAACTACCGGGAGGTCCTCACCGACGCGGACCTGCGCCACTCGGTGTGGACGACCGTGCTGCTGACGGTCGCGGTGGTGCTGGCGAGCCTGGTGCTGGGGCTGATCCTGGCCCTGCTCCTGGACCGGAAGTTCAAGGGCCGCGGAGTGGTCCGCACCCTGCTGATCGCCCCTTTCCTGGTGGTGCCCGTGGCCGCCGCCCTGCTCTGGAAGCATGTGCTCTACAACCCCGAATACGGCTTGTTCAATGGGCTGTTGCACTATGTGGGCGGCCCACAGCCGGACTGGATCTCCAACACCCCGCTCCTCGCGGTCGAGGCCTCCCTCGTCTGGCAGTGGACGCCGTTCATGATGCTGATCCTGCTGGCCGGCCTGCAGAGCCGCGACCACGAACAGATCGAGGCGGCGCGGGTCGACGGCGCCAGTGACTGGCAGATCTTCCGCCACCTGACCCTCCCCCACCTGCGCCGCTACCTCGAACTCGGCGCCCTGCTGGGCTCGATCTACATCGTCCAGAACTTCGACGCGGTCTTCACGATCACCTCGGGCGGCCTGGGCACCGCCAACCTCCCCTACACCGTCTACCAGAGCTTCTACCAGGCCCATGAGAACGGCCTCGCCTCGGCCGCGGGCGTCCTGGTGGTCATCGGCTCGATCATCATCGCGACCTTCGCGCTGCGCGTGGTGTCGTCCCTGTTCCGCGAGGAGGTGTCGCGCGCATGAGTGCAGTGGCCGTACGACTTCGCAGCCGCCGCAAGGGAGTGGGCCTCGGCCTGGTGGCCTGGCTGCTCGGGATCCTGTTCTTCCTGCCGATCGCGTGGATGGCGCTGACGTCCTTCCACTCCGAGACGGACGCGGCGACCAACCCGCCGTCCTTCGCCGCGTCGCTGACGCTGGACGGCTACCGGGAGTTCTTCGGCGCGGGCGGCGGCGCGAGCCCCTGGCCGGCGCTGATCAACTCGACGGTGGCGTCGGTGGCATCGACGCTGTTCGTCCTGATCCTCGCCTTCCCGGCGGCGTACGCGCTGTCGATCCGCCCGGTGAAGAAGTGGACGGACGTCCTGTTCTTCTTCCTCTCCACGAAGATGCTGCCGACCGTGGCAGGCCTCCTGCCCCTGTACCTGTTCGCGAAGAACACGGACATGCTCGACAACATCTGGCTGCTGGTCATCCTCTACACCTCCATGAACCTGCCGATCGCGGTGTGGATGATGCAGTCCTTCCTCGCCGAGATCCCGGTCGCCGTGATCGAGGCGGCAAGGGTGGACGGCGCGAAGCTGCCGACGATCCTCACGCGCGTGGTGGCCCCCATCGCCCTCCCGGGCATCGCCGCGACCGCCCTGATCTGCTTCATCTTCAGCTGGAACGAGCTGCTGTTCGCCCGAGTACTGACCGGTGTGGTCGCCGAGACCGCCCCCGTCTTCCTGACCGGCTTCATCACCAGCCAGGGCCTGTTCCTGGCGAAGGTCTGCGCCGCGTCGCTCGTCATCTCCCTGCCGGTGCTCGCCGCGGGGTTCGCCGCCCAGGACAAGCTGGTCCAGGGCCTGTCGTTGGGAGCCGTGAAATGAAGGCCGCCGTCATCGAGTCCGTCGGGAAGGCAGTGGTCACGGAGGTTCCCGACCCGACACCCGGCCCGCGCGAGGTCGTCGTCGAGGTGGCGGCCTGCGGCCTGTGCGGCACGGACCTGCACATCCTGCAGGGCGAGTTCGCACCCAAGCTGCCCATCGTCCCCGGACACGAGTTCGCGGGCGAGGTGGTCGGGGTGGGCACCCGGGTCACGGAGCTGTCGGTGGGCGACCGGGTCGCGGTCGACCCGTCGTTGTACTGCTACGAGTGCCGCTACTGCCGTACGGGCCACAACAACCTCTGCGAACGCTGGGCGGCGATCGGCGTGACGACGGCGGGCGGCGCGGCGCGCTATGCCGTGGCCCCGGTCGCGAACTGCGTCCGGCTCCCCGACCACGTCCGCACCCAGGACGCGGCCCTCGTGGAACCCCTCTCCTGCGCCGTCCGCGGCTACGACGTCCTGCAGTCCCGCCTCGGCGCCCACGTCCTGATCTACGGCTCGGGCACGATGGGCCTGATGATGCTGGAGCTGGCCAAGCGGACGGGGGCGGCCAGCGTGGACATGGTGGACATCAACCCGGCCCGCCTGGAAACGGCCCGCCGCCTCGGCGTCTCGGCCTCCGCGGCCAACCCTGACGAGCTGGACCGCCCCCAGGGCTGGGACCTCGTCGTCGACGCCACCGGCAACGCGGCGGCGATCCAGGACGGCCTGGACCGGGTCGCCAAGGCGGGTACGTTCCTGCAGTTCGGGGTCGCGGACTACGCGACGCGCGTCACGATCGACCCGTACCGCATCTACAACCAGGAGATCACCATCACGGGGTCGATGGCCGTCCTGCACAGCTTCGAGCGCGCGGCGGAACTCTTCGCGAACGGCGCCCTCGACCCCGAGATCTTCATCAGCGACCGGATCCCGCTGGAGCGGTACCCGGAGGCGCTGGAGCAGTTCGCGTCCGGGGTGGGCCGGAAGATCGTGGTGGTCCCGTAGGGTTTTCCGCCCCGGCGGGGTACGAGCCCTCTCAATGCCGGTCCGGGCAATCCAGCCCGTCCGGCGTTTGAGGACGAGGCCGTTCAGGCCGAAGCGGGGGTCTGGGGGCGGC
>NZ_JBSGVW010000027.1:0-142394 GCF_053608645.1 Streptomyces sp. NPDC055013 | reverse complement strand
AGCGCTGAGGGCGGCGGTCAGACCGCCGTACGTGTAGAACGAATTCCGGTTCGGGAACATCTGGTTGAACTGCGACTCGCTCACCACGAACCCGGCGGCGGACGCGCTCGGGGCCGGCTGAAGCAGCAGAGCGGCGCTGCCCAGGGCGAGCGAGGACAGCAGTGCGGCTATGCGGCGCCTCGACACAGGATCAACTCCTTTGCGGAGCACGGCCGCACCCGGACAAGGGCAGGACGAAACAGAGCCTTGAGCGCACGCGCCGACCGGGTCGGCCACGGCGTGGGGGCGGCCGTGGTGGGGGGTTTGGAGACACACTCAACCGCGTTGGTATGTACCAGTCAAGGGTGTAGACCAAATAAGGTGTAGACCAATCAACCCGGCCCGGGGCCACGGGAGTCGAGACCCGATGTGAAGCGTCGATCCGCCGTACGAGCCGCTCCCGGCCGCATGACACAGGTCAGCTCAGCGCACCGGCAGCGGCTCCGGATCACCGCACCGCTCGGCCCGCGTACGCGCGGACGTCGGCGTCGGGGTCGTTCACCGCGGTGGCGAGTGCCGCACGGGCGTCGTCGTGTGCGGCATGCCGCAGCAGGCTGAGAACCGCGGCCTTGCGCACGTCGGCGTCGGTGTCGCGCAGCAGTTGGGCGAGGGCGGGGACACCGTCTTGCGGTGCCGTCCCGCCGAGGGCCTTCGCGGCGCCCGCGCGGACCTGCCATGCCGGGTCGGTGAGCGCCGCCGTCACGGTGGCGAGGAGTCCGTGCGGGACGCCGAGGACGCCCAGCGCTTCCAGGGCCGCGGCACGGACCAGGACGTCGGGGTCGCGGATCAGGGCGTGCAGGGCGGACGGCGTACCTTGCTGCGCCCGCGCGAAGTGCGTGGCCAGGGCGGCGAACCCGCGCGCCACGGCGACCCGTACCTCACGTGCGGCGTCGTCGGCCGCCTCCGACAGGGCATCGCCCGCGTCCACCGAGACCAGGGCGCGTACGGCGGCCAGGCGCACCTCGGTGTCCGGGTCGGCCAGGTGCGGGGCGAACAGTGCCGCGTCGCCCAGGCGCAGGGCGCGCAGCACGTCCAGGGCCGCGGCGCGGGCCGTCGGGTCCGCTGCCGTCAGTGCGGCGACCAAGGGTGCCCGCAACTCCGGCTCCGCCGTCAGGACTTCGGCCAGCTCGCGCAGCGAAGACGCGGCGGCGGCGCGCACCTGTCCGTCGCCGTCGGTCAGGGCGGTGCCCAGCGCGGGGCCCGTTCCGGGTGGGGCCGTCTCGGTCAGCGCCTTCACGGCCGCGAGGCGTACGGCGGCATCCGGGTCCTTCAAGTAGGGCTCCAGCGCCGGGAGGTCGGGTTCCTCCTCCGAAAGCGCGACCAGTTCGAGGATCCGTTCGCGGTTCGACTCCGAGGCTCCGTGCGGCTCGCCGTCGGACGGAGCCACGTCGCCCGGTTCCCCAGCGGTCACTGCCGGCGGCACCTCCCGGCGTCCCGCCGTGGCCGTCGGAAGCGGGTCCACCTCGCCCAGGTGGCGGGAGGGGCCGCCCGTGGGGGTGAACTCGTCGACGGGCACGAGGTAGGGGGCGACGGGACGCGCCGTGAACTCCATGGCTCCCGAAGAACCCTTGCGCAGGTCGAGGTGGTGCAGCCACTCCGTGTCGTCCCGCTGAGGGTGGTCGAGGCGCTCGTGGTAGAGGCCCCAGCGGGACTCGGTACGGGCGAGGGAGGACCGGGCCGCCATCTCCGCGCAGTCGCGGATGAACGAGACCTCCGCGCAGCGCATCAGCTCGTGCGGTGTCCTGGCCCCCATCTCGGCGATCTCGTCCCGCATCCGCTCGAAGTGCTCCAGCGCCAGGGAGAGCCGGGCGCCGCTCTTGGGCGGAGCGACGTAGTCGTTGACGAAGCGACGCAGCTTGTACTCGACCTGGGGCTGAGCAGGCCCGTCGGGGTTGCGCAGCGGCCGGTAGATCAACTCGTGGGCCTCGGCGAGCTGGTCCTGCGGCAGTTCACCCTGATACGCCGTGTACTGGGCCGCGTCCTCGCCCGCCAGGTCGCCGAAGACGAACGCCCCGATCATGTAGTTGTGCGGGACGCAGGCCAGGTCACCCGCCGCGTAGAGGCCGGGGACGGTGGTGCGAGCGTGGTCGTCCACCCGTACGCCCGAGGCGGAGTGCCCGCCGCACAGGCCGATCTCGGAGATGTGCATCTCCACGTCGTGGGTGCGGTAGTCGTGGCCGCGCCCGGAGTGGAAGGTGCCGCGGGTGGGACGCTCGGTGGAGTGCAGGATGGACTCCAGGGCCGAGATCGACTCCTCGGGCAGATGGCTGAGCTTGAGGTAGACCGGTCCGCGGTCGGAGGCGACCTCGGCGGCGAACTCGGCCATCATCTGCCCGGACCAGTAGTCGGAGTCGACGAACCGCTGCCCGTGCCGGTTGACCTGGTAGCCACCGAACGGGTTGGCGACATAGGCGCAGGCCGGGCCGTTGTAGTCCTTGATGAGCGGGTTGATCTGGAAGCACTCGATACCCGTGAGCTCCGCGCCCGCGTGGTACGCCATCGCGTAGCCGTCCCCCGCGTTGGTGGGGTTCTCGTACGTGCCGTACAGGTAGCCGCTCGCGGGCAGCCCCAGCCGGCCGCAGGCACCGGTCGCGAGGATCACGGCGCCCGCCCGCACGACCACGAAGGCCCCGGTGCGGGTGTTGAAGGCGGCGGCGCCGACCGCCCTGCCGTCCGCGGTCAGGACCCGCACCGGCATCAGCCGGTTCTCGATACGGACCTTCTCGCGCACCTCCCGCCTGCGCAGCTGCCGGTAGAGCACCTTCTTGACGTCCTTGCCCTCGGGCATGGGCAGCACGTACGAGCCCGAACGATGCACCTGGCGCACCGCGTACTCACCGTGTTCGTCCTTCTCGAACTTCACCCCGTACGACTCCAGACGCTGCACCATCTCGAAGCCCCGGGTGGCCGTCTGGCGGACCGTCGACTGGTCGACGATGCCGTCGTTGGCGCGGGTGATCTCGGCGACGTAGTCGTCGGGTTCGGCACGGCCGGGGATGACGGCGTTGTTGACGCCGTCCATGCCCATGGCCAGCGCTCCGGAGTGCCGGACATGGGCCTTCTCCAGCAGCAGCACGGACGCACCGCGCCCGGCGGCGGTGAGCGCGGCCATGGTGCCGGCGGTGCCGCCGCCGATCACCAGAACGTCGCAGCTCAGCTCCTCCGCCGAGCCGAGGGCGGGGATCTCCGTCAGGGTCGCGGTCGCGGTGGTCATGGCAGGGGTGCCTTTCAGGACGTACGGGGGCAGCCGAGGGTCGCGCGGGAGCGGGTGGGCGCTCGGGAAGTGGGGCGGGCTTACTCGAAGGCGGGGCGGGCGAGGTGCTTCGGACGGGCGGGGCCGAGGGTTGCTCGGGAGGTGCGGGGGCCGAGGGTCGCTCGGGAGGTGCGGGGCGCAGGTTGCCCCCGACGTGCAGGGGCGAGGGTTGCCCGGGAGGTGCACGGCCGAGGATCGCTCGGAACGTGCACGAGCGAGGGCGCCCGGGAAGCGCACGGGCCGAGGATCACTCGGAACGTGCACGAGCGAGGGCGCCCGGGAAGCGCACGGGCCGAAGGTCGCTCGGGACGTGCAGGGGCCGAGGGCTGCCCCGAAGCGCAGAGCCGAGGGTTGCTCGGAACCCGCCTGAGCCCAGACGGCTCGGGAGTGCGGGAGCCGAGGAGGCTCGGACGTGCCGTGGCGGCCGAGGGCCGTTCAGGACGAGCGCGAGCCGAGGGACTCGAGGATGTCGTGGCGCAGTGCCACCGTCGCGGGGTCGTCGCGGGCGCCGCGGTCGCGGGGTCGCGGTACCGTCCGGACATCGGCGAGGCCGCCCGTGCCGAGCAGGGCGACGCGGTCGCCGAGGAACAGTGCCTCGTCCACGTCGTGGGTGACGAAGACGACGGTGGCTCCGGTCCCGCGCAACACCTCCACCAGCAACTGCTGCATGCCCGCCCGGGTCTGGGCGTCCAGGGCGCCGAAGGGCTCGTCCATGAGAACGGCCCGCGGCTGCCCGGCGAGCGCGCGGGCCAGCTGCACCCGCTGGCGCTGCCCTCCGGAGAGCCGGTGCGGCAACTGCCCCTTCCGGTCGGGCAGGCCGACCCGGTCCAGCCACTCCTCCGCCCTGGTCCTGCGCTCGGCGCGGCCCAGCCCTCTGATGGCCAGCGGCAGTTCGACGTTGGCACGGGCCGTGCGCCACGGCAGCAGCGCGTCCTCCTGGAAGACGAGCGCCCGGTCCGCGCCGGGGCCCGTGACGGGCCGCCCGTCCTGGGCGACCTGTCCGGCCAGCGCGGGCAACAGCCCGGCCAGTGTCCGCAGCAGGGTCGACTTCCCGCACCCGGACGGGCCGACGACCGTCAGGATCTCGCCGGGGGCGGCTTCGAGATCGACCCCGTGCAGGACGACTGCACCGGATCGCCCCAGGTCCGTCCCGGTGAGGCTGAGCCGTGCCCCGGAGGCGGGCTGTTCGGCCCGAGAGATGGTCGCGGGCGTATGGATGACGGGGGCGGTGGCGGCGGTGTCCGATTTCGTGCTCATGACGTGGCACTCCCTTCGCGTCGCGGCAGCCAGTGCGTCAGGCGGCGTCCCATAAGCTCCACCACGGTGGAGGTCAGCCAGCCGAGCACGCCGATGCTGACGATGCCGGTGAACACGCCCGGGTAGTCGAGGACGGTGTAGTCCTGCCAGGTGCGGTAGCCGATCCCGTACTCGCCGGAGATCATCTCCGCGGAGATCACACAGATCCACGAGACGCCGATCCCGACCGACAGCCCGCCGAAGATCCCCGGCAGCGCGCCGGGCAGCACCACGGAGGCGAGCACCCGCCACCGTCCGCCGCCCATGGTGAGCACCGCCTCCTCCCACACCGGGGCCAGCGCGCGCACCGCGTGCCGGGTGGCGACCAGGACCGGGAAGAAGGCGGCGGTGAAGGTGATGAAGACGATGCCCTGCTCGTTGCTGGGGAAGAGCAGGATCGCCACGGGTACCAGCGCGATCGCCGGGACGGGCCGCAGCACCTCCAGGACCGGTCCGATCAGGTCGGCGGCCCACCGGGAGCGCCCGACCGCCACGCCCGCTGCGACGCCGAGCACCGCCGCGAGCAGGAACCCGGTGACGATCCTGCGCAGGCTGTCGCTCACGTCCTGCCAGTACGCGCCGTCGGCGAGGCGCTCGCCGAACTCCCGGGCCACGTCGGTGACGGACGGGAACTGGTCGAAACGCAGCCACAGTTGGACGTCCAGCGTGGTGAGCAGCTGCCACACCGCGAGCGCCGCGAGCAGTGACAGCACGCGTACGACCGGCCGGAGGCGGGCGGTGCGTCGAGCGGGGGCCGGCCGTGTGGACTCCTTGCTCGCTTTCGTCGGCTTCGTCGGCGGGGCGGTCACCGTGGTCATGACGCCTGCTCCAGTGCGGTGGCGTAGGAGACGGTACGGGCGCCGGCGTGGGCCTGGGTGTACGCGCGGGCGGCGGAGGGCGTGACGAACGGCTGCAGCTCCTTGCCGTCCTGGACCCAGACCGCCTTGTCGGCGTACCAGCGGGTGCCGTTGGCGGCGTCCGGTACGTACGCGGCGCGCACGTCGCCCTTGTGCCCGGCGACGAACTTCAGCAGTGCGGCGGGCGAGTCGAAGGGCCGGGTGCTGTCCTCGCCCTTGAGCCACACCTCGCTGCGCGAGGGCTCGGAGGTGGCGGCGAGCCGCTCGGCGTACTCCTTGCCGTAGACGCGCTTGATCGGGCCGTCGTCGACGAAGGCGTCCACGTCCACGTCACCCACGAGCTTCGCCGAGCGCAGCACCGACACGTCCTTCTTCAGCGCGGAGACGAGCTGCGGCTTGACGGTCGGGTCGAAGGTGGCGATGCCGCCGCTGCCGTTGTAGAGGTAGACGACCTCCGCGGGCAGGTCGGTGGCCTCGGCGACCTTCTCGGCGGCCTGGACGGGGTGTTCGTTCAGGTACCGCGTCGCCTCGATCTGCGCGGCGAGGAAGGCGTCGAGCACCTTCGGCCGCTGCTCGGCGAAGTCCTCACGGACCGTCACGCCGTGGAAGGTGGGCAGGTTCAGTTCCGCACCGTCGTACAGTGCCTTCGCCTTGCCCTGGAAAGCGAGCAGCCCGGGCCACGCCACGAACTGCGACAGGGCGTCGGCGCTGCCCGCCTGAAGTGCCGAAGCGCCCACCGACGGCTGCTGGTTGAGCTTGCGGATGTCCTTCTCCGGGTCGAGTCCGGCGCGCTGCAGCGCCCGTACGAGGGTCCCGTCGGCCGCCGAACCGATGCTGGTGGACACGGTCTTGCCCCGCAGGTCCTTGAGCGAGGCGAGCTTCGAGTCCGGCGGCGTGACCACGGTGTTGAGGGCGCCGCGCAGGTTGTAGCCGGTGACCGAGACGAGCCGGGTGGGACGGTTCAGCTGTTTGCCGCGGGCGGCGTTGATCAGCAGCGGGAAGTCGCCCATGGACCCGATGTCGATCTTCCCGGCGGTCATCTGCGCCGTGATGGGCGCGCCCGTGGCGTAGTCCTGCCACTGGACCTTGTAGGAGACACCGTCCCGTTTGCCCCGGGCGGCGAGTTCGCGTTCGAAGTAGCCGAGGGAGCGCAGCAGGGTGCCGGCGGTGACGGTGTTGATGGTCTTGGACTGGTAGCCGACGGTGACGGTGACGTGCTTGTCGTCGCCGGCCGCCGCATTGCCGCCGCAGCCCGTGACGAGGGTGCTGACGAGGGCTGCCGCGAGCAGGGCTGCGGGAGTCGTGCGTTTCATGGGGAGAGAACCTTTCACCGCAGCAGATAGGGCATGTTGACCGTGACGGCCCCGGTGGGGCAGCGGGCGGCGCAAGGGCCGCAGTACCAGCATTCGTCGACGTGCATGTACGCCTTGCCGCTGTCGGGGTTGATCGCCAGGGAGTCCAGCGGACACATGTCGACACAGAGCGTGCAGCCGTCGATGCACTTCGACTCGTCGACGGTCACGGGCACGTCGGCCCGCTGGGGCACCAAGGGCATGGCTGTCTCCAGTGAGATACTGCGAAGGGTGAGTTACGCCTGATGTCCGACTCGTGGCATCAGGTTCTTTGTGGATCGCGGGTGTTCACAGGGAGCGGCGCAGCAGCCCGCTCATCGCGATCCGGTCCCCGCGGAACCGGATGAACTCCAGGTCCACGGGCCTGCCGTCGCACAGGTGGGTGAGGCGCTCCAGCATCAGCACGGCGGTGCCGCGCGGTGCCTGCAGGACGGTGGCGGAGTGCGCGTCGGCGTTGACGGCCTCCAGGGTGATCTCCGCGTGCCCGAGCGGTCGCCCGGTGATCTGCTCCAGCAACCGGAAGACGTCGGTGTTCTCCAGGTCGGCGCCGATCAGCTCACCGCCGATGTCCAGCGGCAGATAGGTGAGGTCGAGGGAGAGCGGCAGCCCGTTCAGCTTGCGGAGCCGCTCGATGTAGAGGACGTCGGTGCCGGTGGGCAGCCGCAGTCGCTCGGCCACGGGTGCGGGCGCGGCGACCGGGCCCATGGTGCGTACCTCGTTGCTGACCTGGCCGTGTTCACGCAGGGTCTCCGCGAGTCCCATCAACCGGTCGAGGCCGTGCGGGTACTTCTCGGCGACGACGACGGTGCCCACGCCGGGCAGCCGCTCGACGAGCTGCTCGGCGCGCAGCAGGTCCAGTGCGTGCCGGACGGTGTTCCTTGACATCTGGTAGTCGGCGGCGAGCACGTCCTCGTGCGGCAGTACGCCCCGGGGAAATCCCCCGGTCAGCACCAGGTGCCGCAGCAGGTCCGCGAGTTGCCGCGCCCGGTCGGCACGCAGCCGCCGACGGCGGGCTGCGGCGAGCGGCGCGGTGTGCTCGCGGGTTCGTTCTGCTGGCATGCGGTGACCATACCGACGGTTGCCGCTCAGTGGTGTTACCGCATCATTGCGCCACCTGAGTACCTCTCACCAGGGCGCTGACCTGCAACTTTCCGGGGCCTCTGCCCGGTTTCGCCACTACGCGCCCGCTCGGCCGTCAGCTGCGGGCGAGTTCACGGCGGCGGTGTTCGAGGTACGCCCGCTCCGCCGGGTTCTCCGCCAGCGCGAGGGCGGACTCGTACTCTCGCACGGCCTCCGTATGGCGGCCCAGGCGGCGCAGGAGGTCGGCGCGGACGGCGTGGAAGACGTGGTAGCCGTCGAGGTCCAGCGCGTCCACGAGGTCGAGGGCCGGAGCCGGGCCTTCGACCTCGGCCACGGCGACGGCTCGGTTCAGAGCCACGACAGGGCTGGGAGTGATGGCCATGAGGTGGTCGTAGAGCTGTCGGACCTGGCCCCAGTCCGTGGCGTGCGGGGTCGGCGCGTCGCTGTGCACCGCCTGGATCGCGGCCTGGATCTGGTACGGCCCCGGCCGGCCCAGGCGCAGGCACCGGCGGACGAGCGACTGTCCTTCGGCGATCAGTTCGCGGTCCCAGCGGCCACGGTCCTGTTCCGGGAGCGGGACGAGCTCGCCACGGTCGTCCTGCCGGGCGGGCCGGCGGGACTCGACGAGGAGCATCAGCGCGAGCAGCCCGGTCACCTCGGGCTCGTCCGGCATGAGTTCGGCCAGCAGACGACCGAGGCGTACGGCTTCCGCGCACAGGCCCGCCTCACCCTCGTACCCCTGGTTGAAGATCAGGTAGACGACGGCCAGCACACCCGCGAGCCGGTCCGGCAGGTCGGCGTCGCGGGGCACGCGGTACGGGATGCCGGCGTTGCGGATCTTCGCTTTGGCCCGCACCAGCCGCTGGGCCATCGTCGGCTCCGGCACCAGGAAGGCGCGGGCGATCTGCGCGGTGGTGAGCCCGCCCAGCAGACGCAGGGTCAGGGCGACCCGCGCCTGGTCGGCGAGGGCGGGGTGGCAGCAGGTGAAGACGAGCCGGAGCCGGTCGTCGCGCACGGGGCCCTCCTCGGGAGGTGCGTCGGAGGTGTGCAACAGGGCGGCCTGGGCGTGGCGTTCGGTCCTGGTGGCCTCGCGGCGCAGCCGGTCGACGGCGCGGTTGCGGGCGGTGGTGATGATCCAGCCGGCGGGGCTCGGCGGCACGCCGGTCTCCGGCCAGCGCCGCAGGGCCGTGGCGAAGGCGTCCTGGACCGCTTCCTCGGCGAGGTCGATGTCGCCGAGGAAGCGGACGAGGACGGCGACCGCGCGGCCGTACTCCGCGCGGAAGACGCCTTCGACGTCCGTGGCCGTCATCAGTCCTCGGCCTCGCCCATGAACGGCCGCACCTCGATCGGCAGTGTGGTCGCCAGCGCCAGCCTGCGGCCCCATTCCAGCGCCGCGTCCAGATCGGGCGCCTTGATGAGGCTGATGCCGCCGAGCATCTCCTTGCCCTCGGCGTACGGTCCGTCGGTGACCAGGACGTCGCCGTCGCAGGGCCGCAGCACGGTGGAGGACTCCGGGCCGTGCAGTCCCCCGGCGAACACCCACGCGCCGGCCTCGCGCAACTCGCGGTTGAGGGTGTCGAGGTTCTTCTCGATCTCGCCGAGGACGTCCGGAGCGGGCGGTTCTCCGACGGGCTGCATCACATTGAGCAGGTAGTACTTCATGACGGTCTCCTCGGACGACGTGGTGGTCTGCCGGTCTCCCGGTCTCTCACCTCCTACACGAACGGCACCCGCCCGGATCGACACCCCGCACACCGACACCGGTGAGAAGTTTCCGGAGAGCCACCCCGCCTACATCGTCATGAAACCGTCGAGCCCTACACATAAAGAAAAAATAAGCGCAGAATGACTTGAGGCGGCGCTTACCGCACACCGCACCAGACGCGGTCAGGCCTGCGAGTCAAAGGAGACGAGTCATGGCCAACGTCTCGCCCACCAGAGGTGACATCACAGCTCACCCTGATGTATCCGAAATGCGGGACCGCTACGCCCGCATGCTCGGCGGTCGCGATGTGGCGCTCGTGGACGGACCGGTGTTCCTGCTCGGTCTGTACTGCGCGGCATCCCCCTGGATACTGCACTACACGACGAGCCAGCCGGCACTCGTGACCCACAACCTGATCATGGGTATCGCGATCGGCCTGCTGGCCCTCGGATTCACCCGGGCACCGGAACGCATGTACGGCCTCAGCTGGGCCTTCTGCGCGATGGGCGTCTGGATGATCATCGCGCCGTGGGTCGTCGGGGAGAGCCCGGACGCGGGCGTCATCGTGAACAACATCATCATCGGCGCGCTGGCAGTGATCCTGGGGCTGGTGTGCGCCGGCACGGCGGCGAAGAGCACTCCGAGGCCGTAGCGGCAGACCAGGAGCAGGACACGTCGGCCGGTCCGCGCCCGCGGTCCGGCCTTCGCGCGTCCACCTCCGGGCGACCCCGCTCACCGGGTCGGCATCAACCACGGCTCCTGGGGCAGGACATGGCCGGTCTCCAGGAGCGACTTGAGGTTGGACAGCACCGCCGGCCAGCCGGACGACACGTCGGCACGCGCGCTCTCGTCCGGCAGGTCCTCGTGGGTCACCGTGAGGCGGACGATCTCGGCATGCTGCTGGATGTCGAAGGTGACCCGGGAGTACTTGTCCTCCTGCCCCTCCTCGTCGGGCGCCACCCAGGTGGTGACGAGGCGGCTGGGGCGCTCGCTCTCCACGACGGTGCCCACCACGTCGGCGATGCCCGAACCGTCCGTACGGACGTGCTCCCAGCGGGAACCGGCCCGCCAGTCCGAGACGTTGCTGTGGCCCCAGTAGGCGGCGGTCAGGTCGGCGTCGGTGAGGGCGTCCCAGACCTTCTCGGCGGTGCTCTCGATATAGGTGACGTACACGTACGCGGGCTTGTCGGTCATGGCTTCCTCGGCTCGTCGTTTCACTGCCCCGAGCACGCGCAGGCGCGGGCTCTCGAACTTGTCGATCCACCGCTCCTGGATCTCGTGGAGCGGGACCGGATTGAGGTAGTGCAGCTTTTCCCGCCCCCGCCGCACCGTGCTGACCAGGTTGACGGCCTCCAGGACGGCCAGATGCTGGGTCACGGACTGGCGCGCCATGTCGATACGCGCGCACAGCTCACCCAGCGTCTGCCCGTTGTCCTCGTGCAGCCGGTCCAGGAGTCGGCGGCGGGTTCCGTCGCTCAGCGCCTTGAAGACCTGGTCCATCTCGGGGTCATTCTCTGATCGCACACTCAACGTTATGCAGGTAATTACCTGCATGTCAATCGGGGCAGATGAGTCGCCTTACCCGCTTTGACCTATAGATGCCGAATGCCTGTTACAGAACATATGGAAGCCCTTGATGAGGAATCCGTAGCTTCGAACGCATCGCACGAACGAACCCCACCGAAGGACGATCCACTGATGCGTGCTCCCCGCACCCTGCGCACCGCCCTCATCGCCACCGGCGTCACCACCGCGCTGGGCATCTCGGCCGCCGGCACCTTCGCCGTGGACGCGGCCGCCACCCCGACCGTCAGGTCCGTGGCGCACCAGACCAAGGCCAAGCGCGTCCACGTGAAAACGGTGAAGCTCGCGGACAAGGTCAGCCGGGCCAAGGTCTACAGGACGGGCAAGAATCGCTACGAGGCGGAACTCTGGGCCGAGGGCGCCCGGTACGGCAGCCTGTACACCCAGGGCAGGCCCGCCTACGCCCAGAACAACGGGCTGCACGTCACCCTCCACCCGAACGGCAAGGTCTCCTGGGTCCAGCAGGCCAAGCCGAAGCCCAAGCCCGTGGCCAAGCGCGTCCTGGTCGCCGCGCCGACGCTGGCGGACGGGAAGACGAAGGCCAAGCTCTACAGGCTGGCCGACCACCATTACGAGGCCGACATCGACGCAGGCACCGCCCACCTCGACACCCTCGTCGCCAACGGCCACGCCGCGCACGGCGAGAACAACGGCCTGCACGTGTCCCTGCAGCCGGACGGCGAGTTGAGGTCCTGGCTGAACGGGCACTGACCCGGACCGAGCCAAAACGCCTCGCCATGAATCCCCGCACCCGGGCACCCTTCCTGCATGGACCAGGCGGAAGTACTGCTCATCGGAGGAAGGGCCGGGGTCGGAAAGACGACTGTCGGCTGGGAGGTCTCGGCTCGGCTGCGGGATGCGCGAGTGGCGCATGCGGTGATCGACGGTGACTACATGGGGGCCGTCCATCCGGCGCCTGCGGGCGACGCGCACCGGACCCGCGTCACGGAGCGGAACCTGGCTGCCGTGTGGGGGAACTACGCATCCCTCGGATACCGGCGTCTCGTCTACACGAACACGGTGAGCGTGCTCGACGAGGCCACGCCCATGTTCCGGCAGGCCATGGGTGACGGCGTACGGCTCGTACGGGTCCTGCTCACCGCCACCGACGAGACCGCCGAACAGCGGCTGGCGGGGCGGGAACTGGGCTCCGAGCTGGAGCACGAGATGAGGAGCAGCGCGCGCAAGGCGCGGCTTCTCGAGGAGCGGGCGCCGATGGGTGTGGTGCGCGTGGTGACGGACGGCCGCTCGGTGATCGACATCGCCTCGGAGGTGGTGGCCGTCACCGGCTGGGCCGACATCGGAGTTGGCGGGGCGTCGGCCACTGGTTGAACCGGAACGGACTGTCCATGCCCGGAGGGGGAACTCAACCTGTGCGGGGACAGGAGGAAGAGGGGCGAAATGGAGATCTCGGGCATCATTAGTGCCATCGTGATCGGCATCATCATCGGTGTGCTCGGTCGGCTCGTGATTCCGGGCCGTCAGCGCATCGGAGTTCTGTGGACGATCCTCGTCGGCATCGTGGCCGCACTGCTCGGTTCGGCCATCGCGGCCGGCCTCGACGTGGGCGACACCGACGGCGTCGACTGGGTCGAGTGGCTCATCCAGATCGGCCTCGCCGCGCTCGGCGTCGCCGCACTGGACCGGACGAAGGCGCGCCGCTGACGCCGTACCCCCAGGACAAGGGGCAGCTTGACGTTCAGGCGATTCCCGCGACGGCCCGCACGGGCGGCGAGGCCGTCGCGGCGAGCCGCGCCGCTACGGTGTGAACACGTACGGCGTCGTGGTGGTCAGCGGCTCGAAGCCCAGCCGTTCCAGGATGGGACGGCTCGTAGGCATGGCGTCGACCTGGAGGTACCGATAGCCGCGGTCCGCGGCGGCGCGGGCGCGGTGGGCGACGAGTGCGCGGTAGATGCCTCGGCCCCGCCAGCCCTCGACGGTCCCGCCTCCCCACAGCCCGGCGAACCGCGTCCCCGGCACGAGTTCCATCCGTGCGGCGCTCACCGGAGTGTCACCGGCCAGCGCGACGACGGCGACCACCGTGTCCGGGGCGGCCGTCAGCCGGCCGAGCAGTTGGTGCCGGAGCGCGGAGCCGTCGGTGCCGAAGGCTTTCTCGTGCACCTCGGTCACCAGGTCGACGCCCGCCCGGTCGGTCACGGGCAGGACGCGGATGCCTGCCGGGAGTTCGGTGTCCAGGGTCAGGTCGGCGACCTCGCCGATCATGAGCGTCTCCTCGGGCTGGGGCACGAAGCCGGCGTCCCTGAGCCGTTGTCCGAGGTCCACCGGGAGATCGTGGCCGTAGAGCTTCCACTCGAACTCGCGCCCGAGCCCGGAGAAGTGGGCGATCTGTCCGCCGATCGCCCCGTCGACGCTCACCTCGTCCAGGTCGGACCACAGGATGCCGTTCCAGCCGTGCGCTGACGACACCTGGCGCACGACTCCGTCCACCCGCTCGACCAAGGCGTCGGGGCCGTCCGGCCGCGCGCCTTCGCGCATGTCCCGGTCGAAGAGGGCGAGCACCGCGGCATGATCCATGGGGTGACCTCATCACCGGGCCGCTGCCGGGGCAACACCTTTATGACGTGCCCCGTACCTCCTCGCCGTCCGGCCGTACGTGAGCGAAGCTGGGGTGCGCAGGGAAAGCCGCACCGCTGGGAGGGCCCGTACACCATGGCCGCGAAGGACACCGAACTGCCACATCTGCGCCGCTGCGTCGCACTCGCGACCGAGGCTCTCGAGGCCGGGGACGAGCCGTTCGGCTCGGTGCTCGTGGGGGCGGACGGCACGGTGCTCGCCGAGGACCACAACCGAGTGGCCTCGGGCGACCGCACCCGGCACCCCGAGTTCGAGCTGGCACGCTGGTCCGCGGCCCATATGACGCCGGAGGAACGGGCGGCCGCGACGGTGTACACCTCGGGCGAGCACTGCCCGATGTGCGCGGCCGCGCACGCCTGGGTCGGCCTGGGACGCATCGTGTACGTCGCCTCGTCGGAGCAACTGACCGGTTGGCTGGCCGAGTTGGGCGTACCCACCGCACCGGTACGGCCGCTGCCGATCCAGGAGGTCGCACCGGGCGTGACCGTCGAGGGCCCGGTACCCGAGCTCACGGACGACGTCCGCGCGCTGCACGTCCGGTTCCACCGGCCTCGGGGCTGAGCCCGGCCGCTAGCCGAGCTCCAGCGTGGTGACGCCGAAGACGCGCTCCTGGGCGTAGGGCCGCACCGGCCCGGTGTACATGCGGGCGGTTTCGAAGGACGGCGTGAAACCTGCCTCCTCGGCGAGAGAGACGCCCGCAGGGTTCGTCTCGGGCACGTCGACGGCGACCTCGCGGCCGGCCGCCTCGGCGGTCAGGGCGGCGAACAGGGCCCGCGCGTCCTCGGGGGTGTCGGCGAAGAGCGGGCCGATGCGCGGGCAGTCGTGGCCGGGGCGGATCACGCCGTAGCCGGTGACGCGGCCGCCGGTGCGGCGGACGACGGCGTGATGTCCTTGGCCGGTGAGCCAGTGCGCGAGGAAGCGGGGGCGGTCGGCGGGGGTGCAGGCGCTGTCGTACGCGGTGATCTCCGCCAGGTCCTCCGGCCGTACGGCGCGGACGTCCGCCGGGACCTGGGCGGCGGGCGCGGCTCCGCTGAAGCGGAAGGTGCGGTGGGCGAGCTCGAAGCCGGAGCGACGGTAGTTGTCCTGCTGGTCGACGACGCCGTCGAGGCCCACCGTGCGGTTCTCCGCGTGCGCCAGCGCGGTCTTCCAGGTGGTGAGGCCGAAGCCCTGGCCGCGGACGTCGGGGCGGACCAGGTACCAGCCCAGGAAGCTGTAGTCGGCTCCGTAATTGACGACGGAGATCGCCGAGACGGGCTCGCCGTCGATCCGGCCGATGAAGAAGCCCGCGGAGTCCTGCGCGAAGAATGCCTCGCTGTCCGCGAGCCCCGGGTTCCAGCCCTCGTGGACGGCCCATCCGCGGACAACCGGCCAGTCGTCGAGGCCGGCCTGCGTGATCACGAGGTCCTGGGGGGCCGGGGACGCCATGGGAGTGCTCCGTTCCGTGCGGGTTCGGGGGGTGCGGGCGTGGTGATCGCCCGCGCCCACAGCATCCTCGCGGATCTTCGGGGAGCACGTCACGGCATGATCAAGCCGTTGCCCCGCGCAGGTGGCCGTCCGGACGGATGTGCGCATGACGAAGGCCCCACCGCCCGCGGGGTGGGGCCTTCCCTGCCGCGCGTGAGGCGCGGGTCAGCTCACCGCCTGCGGGCGGAAGCGCCGGTACAGTACGGCTCCGCCCACCACGAGGAGCGTGCCGCCCGCCGCTGCCGCGGCGAGGGCCTGGTCCGCACCCGTGTGCGCGAGGGTGCCCTCGGGCTCCCCCTGCGGGACGGGCGCGGGCGGCGCCGGCCGGGGCTGGTGCGCCCGGGGCGGGGCCGGCTTCGGCGCCGGCTTCGTGGTGTCGGAAGGGCGGTCACCGGGACCGTTCACCGACTCGTTGTCGATGGCCGCGTTCCCGACCCCGACCACGTTCACGCTGTTGCCGCTGACGTTCACCGGGACGTGAACCGGGAGCTCCACGACGTTGCCGGACGCGATGCCCGACGAATCCTTTCCGCGGCCCTGGGCCGAAGCCCCGCTGTGCGACTTCGCGCCCTTCTTGCCACCGTCCTCGTTGACGCAGGTGTTGCCGACGGCCGGATTGAGCAGCCCCACCACGTTCACGGTGTTCCCGCACACGTTCACCGGCACATGCACCGGCAGCTGAACGGTGTTGCCGGAGAGAAGCCCCGGCGAGTCGGCCGCGGCACCATTCGCCACGGAGTCGGCATACGCCGGGAACGTCACAGCCATCGCGCCCGAGGCGGCGACGGCGATCACACCGTATCGGGTAACCCGTCTCATAGGTTCCCTGCCTTCCAGACATGGTCGCGGGCACTCGCCCGCATCGGATAAAACGCAGGCGAACCATCCGAGTTATGGCTAATCGGCCATTCACCCCATCGAGCGTCAGGGTTGTCGAACTAGCGGTAAAAACTTCCACCGGCAACGAAAGGGGCACAGGGTACGCCCGCACGAGCGGTCCCGCACGTCCGGAGGCGTGCATTCCGGGGCCCGCCTATCGTGAGCCAGGACGCCGTTTACCGGTCCGCGACGGGCGTCCCTGGAGGCATCGATGCTTGCCCACCTGTCAACGCGGCCCATGCTGCGCCGCTGCGCGGTGACCGGCGCGGTCGGCCTGGCCCTGCTCGGCACGGGGCTGCCTGCGGCCACGGACAGCTCCGAGCCCGACCTCACGCGGTTCTACCGACAGAAGGTCACCTGGGCGAAGTGTCCGGGCGAGGGACCGAAGGACATGCAGTGCGGCAAGGTCACCGTCCCTCTCGACTATGCCCGCCCCGAGGAAGGGACGCTCGACCTGGCGCTCGCCCGCTACCGGGCCACGGGCGACAAGCAGGGCTCGGTGCTGGTGAACTTCGGCGGGCCGGGCGGTGCCGGCGTCCCCCAGTTCGCCACCGGCGGCAAGGAGTTCATGGAGCTGACGGACGGCTACGACATCGTGACGTTCGATCCGCGCGGCGTCGGCAGGTCCTCGCCGGTCAGCTGCGGGGACGGCGAGGAGAACATCGACATGGCCGAGGACGGCACGGAGCTCGGCCGTGATCCGCAGTCCGTCCTCGCCGACCTGAAGAAGGCGGCCGACGCGTGCGCTCGGCACTCCGGCCCCGTCCTCCCCTACATAGGCACGATCAACGCCTCGCGCGACATGGACGTGATGCGCGCGGCCCTCGGCGACAAGAAGCTCAACTATCTGGGCTTCTCCTACGGCACACGGCTCGGCTCGGTGTACGCCGCCCAATTCCCCGACAAGGTCGGCCGGTTTGTGCTCGACGGCGTGGACACGCTGACCGCGTCGCTGATGGAACAGGGCGTAGCGAGCGCCAAGGGGCAGCAGCAGGCGCTGGACGAGTTCATCAACTGGTGTGTGCAGGACATCGCCTGTCCGTTCGGGCAGGACGCACGCGAGGCCCGCAAGCAGGTCGTACGACTCGTCGACTCGCTGGACGAGAATCCGGTTCCGTCGGCGTTCGGCGAGCCGTTCACCGGCCAGGACCTGGTCGGCGCCATCGGACAGGGGCTCTACAGCGAGGAGATGTGGCCTTCCCTGGAGCGGGCCCTGGCCTCGCTGGTCGAGGACGGCGACACCCACGCCATCGAGGCCTTCGCGGCCGGCGGTGCCGCGCCCTGGCGGCGCGCGGAGACCGACGACCCCGAGGAGACCGATGACCCCCAGGAGTCGGAGGAGCCCGACGGCGGCCTGGTCGACGAGGAGGACGTCCCCCTCGACAACCTCCCCGCGGCCCTGATGGCGATCAACTGCGCGGACGACCCCGACCGCCCCACCGGCAAGGAGATCGTCGACGGTCTCGACGGCCTGCGCGCCAAGTACGAGCAGGCGTCGCCGGTCTTCGGTCCCTACCGGCTCACCGGGGTGCTGATGTGCTACGGCCGCCCCAAGGGCACGGACTTCATCCGCGACGACGTGAAGGACGTACGCACGCCGAAGATGCTCCTCGTGGGTACCCGCGGCGACCCGGCGACTCCTTACCGCTGGACCGAGGAGACGGCGAAGCGACTCGGCCCGTCGGCCGTGGTCCTCGACAACAAGGGCAGCGGCCACACCGGATACGCCTCTTCCAAGTGCGTGCACCGCAAGGTCGACACCTTCCTGCTGTACGGCACGCTGCCGGCCGACGGCAGCTCCTGCGGGCCCGAGGAGCGCCGGGAGTAGATCCGGGACGAGGGTGATGGATTGCCCCTAATGCCCGATCGGTGAATCGGCCCTATCGTGCTGTTATGGAGCACGCACTCAGTCCCACGACCCTCTCCGAGCTGCGGCGCCCGCGCCCCTATCCGGCCGTGTCCGTGCTGACGCCCACGCATCCCCGGGAGCCCTACCGGGCCCAGGACCAGGTCCGGCTGCGCAATGTCGTGGCCGAGGCCAAGAAACAGCTGGAGGCCGATCCTTCGGTCACCCGCGAGCGCCGGGTCGATGTCGGACGGCAGCTCGACCAGGCCCTCGCCGAGATCGATCTGACGCACGCCGAGGACGGCTTGGTGATCTTCGCCGCTCCGGGCGAGCACCAGGTGTGGTCGGTCGCCCGCACCGTGCCCGAGCGCGTGGTGCTCTCGGACACCTTCCTGACCCGCAACCTCGTCTCCGCGCAGGCCGCCGAGCGGCCGTTCTGGGTGCTCTCGGTCTCCGTGGACCGGGTCACCCTGTGGCACGGCGCCCTGGACCGCGTCACCGAGGCCCGTGTCGGCGGTTTCCCGCTGACCCGGGACATCCAGAACTTCGACGCGGAGCGCCAGGAACAGATCGGCG
Organism: Streptomyces sp. NPDC055013; assembly: GCF_053608645.1. Taxonomy (NCBI): domain Bacteria; kingdom Bacillati; phylum Actinomycetota; class Actinomycetes; order Kitasatosporales; family Streptomycetaceae; genus Streptomyces; species Streptomyces sp. NPDC055013. The sequence goes on along the minus strand of NZ_JBSGVW010000027.1, from coordinate 123,868 downwards.
ACGTGCCGAGCAAGTTCCGCGACGAGGACACGCGCCACTTCCTGAAGGAGGCCGACTCCGCGCTGGGCGCGGTTCTGCAGCACAACCCGGGACAGCTGTACGTCACCGGCGAGCCGGCCGCGCTGTCCCTGCTGGACGAGATCGGCGGCATCACCAAGTCCGCCGTGCACGTCCCCCACGGCGGGCTCGCGCACGGCACCCGCGAGGCGGTGTGGCAGGCGGTCCGGCCGGTCATCGCCGCCGAGAACCGCAGGGGGACCGACGCCGTGGCCCGGGAACTCGAAACCGCCCTCGGCCGCAAGGCGTTCGCCGCCGGCGTCGACGAGGTGTGGCGCAGCGCGCGGGAGGGCCGGGTGCGGCTGCTGGCCGTCGAGGAGAACTACCGCGTGACGGTGCGCGGCGAGGACGGCGACCATCTGATCCCGGCGGAGAGCGGCGACCTCGACGCCCGCGAGGACATCGTGGACGAGATCGTCGAGCAGTGCCTGGAGACCGGTGCCGAGGTCCGCTTCGTGCCGGACGGCACGCTGATCGACGCCCAGGGGATCGCGGGCGTGCTGCGGTACTGACGCCGGAGCGTCGAGGAGGCACAGCGGCGGCCCGTAGGCCTCCTCGCACGCTGCGCGGTGCGCTCACGTCATACGCTGCCGAAGAGCGCGCTCAGGCCACGCTCCACGACCGCCCCGAGGTCCTCGTCGCCGGACGCGACCACCGCGTACGTCCGTAGCAGGAAGCGGTTCAGGGCGGCGGTGTCGAACTGGAGCAGGGCCATGCCGTAGGGCGAGTGCAGTTCCACGACCGTACGCTCCTCGCCGCACGGCCAGATGTGCACGTCCCCGTCCCCGGCCGGCCCGCGCAGCCCCGCCTCCAGCAGGCTGCGCGCAAAGGTCCAGGTGGCACCGTGGCCGTCGAGGGAGACGTCGCCCGGGAAGTCGATGTACACCGCCAGCGGGTCCGTGGAGGCGTAGCGCAGTGTGGCGGGCACGGACAGTTCGCGCTCGTCGCCGGTGATCAGACGGGCGTGGGCGGGCTGCTCGAGGGCGATGTCCATGGGCGGTCTCCCCTGTGGGTCGGCGGTCGGGCTCGGTTTTGCCGCTGTCCTCTTACGACCCCGCAAGTGCCCTTCGCATTACGTCCAAGTGGACATCATTTTTGTGACCTGCATCACTACCGATGAGTGCAACCCCGCGAGGAGCACCCGTCGCCGCCCCACCCCTAGAACATGCGACCGTCGAACATCCGAATGACCGCCGCACAATCGCCTGCACGGACCGCCAAGTGGCGTACGCCGCCTACGACTTGACCCACCCGGTGTCGTACACCATCCGTATTGGATGAGCCCTCCGTGAAGACTCTGGCATATGCCGGACGCACCACCGAATCGGGTGTTGCCAAATCCCTTACGGGGCGTCGCGGGCTGTGCGACAGTCGTAACGGTCCTTCCGTCAGCCTTGGTCGTACCGTCCCCGCATCGGAGTGCGTCATGCCGTCCCACCTCTCTGCGGACCGCCCCGCCGCTCAGCCGCCCGGACGCGGCTCGGTCGACGCACTGATAACGCAGACGCGACGGCTCAAGGGCGACGTCGACGCCGTACGGCGGGACACGCACAGCGACGATTCGGACCCGCAGGAGCGGTGGCAGCGGGCCCTGTGCGATCTCGCGCTGCACCACCTCAACGACCTCGACGAGCACCTGGCCCAGTTGCGGGACGGCCCGGCTCCCGCCTCCCCGGCGCCCGAGGCCGCGCCCGCAGGCCGGGCCGTGCCGCCCGCTCCCCGGCGCGGCTCACTCCTCAGCCGGGTCGGCAGCGCGGAGTGGAACCTGCTGACGGACGAGGCCAGTTGGTCCGGCGAGCTCTACGAGATCCTGGGGCGCGACCCCGCCGCTCCGCCCCTCACCCTTGACGAGTTGCCGTCCCTGGTGCTCGACGAGGACCGGTCGAAGCTGACGGCGATGGTGACCGACTGCCTCATCGACGCCAAGCCCATCGACGGGGAGTTCCGGATCGTACGACCGGACGGCGATGCCCGGACCGTGCACATGATGGGCGAGCCCGTGCTCGACACTGACGGCAGCACCGCCTCCATGTGGGCCGTGCTGCGGGACGTCAGCGAACTGCGCCGCTGCCGGCGTGCGGTGAGTGAGACCCGTGACTCGCTCCAGCGCGAGCGGCACCACGCACAGACCGAGCACCGGCTCGCGGTCGAGCTGCAGGAGGCCGTGCTGCCGCCGTGGCGTGGCTCCCTGCGGCTCCCGCACCAGGGCCCACGGACACTGGACCTCGCAGCCCGGCACCTGCCGTCGTCGACGGGCACGCTGATCGGCGGCGACTGGTACGACGCGCTCGAACTGGCGGACGGCGAAACGCTGTTGAGCGTCGGCGACCTCACCGGACACGGCGTCGCCGTGGCCTCCGGCATGGCGACCCTGCTGGGGGCCGTACGCGGCATGGCGATGGCCGGCACCCAGCCGGGCCAACTGATGTCCTGGCTCAACCAGTTACTCGACGCCACCGTCCAGCCGGCTCTCGGCAGCGCAGTCTGCTGCCGCTACCGGCCCGAGACCCGCACCCTGGTCTGGGCACAGGCCGGACACCCCGCCCCGCTACTGTTCCGCGACGGGACGGGGCGCATACTGAACGCGCCGGACGGCGTCCTGCTCGGCGCCACCTCGGGTGCCGTCTACGCGCAGGCCGAAGAGACCCTCGAGGTGGGCGACGTGCTCCTGCTGCACACCGACGGACTGATGCCGGGGCACAGCGCAGCGGACTCCGTGCACAGCCTCCTCGGCCTGGGCCCCCGCATCGGCGAGGCAGGCACCGCACAGGACTGCGTACGGCTGGTCATCGAGGAGTTCGGTGAGAGCGAGCGCGAGGACAACGCCTGCGTGCTCGTGGCCAGGGTGACGTCCTAGAACTTCAGCGGCCCAGGACGTTCCGGAACTTCCGGGAAGGGCTCAGCGCACAGTCCCCTTACGCCCGTGCGCTGTTGCCGCCGCCGGACTTCTTCATCCTGGGCAGCGCCAACTGGATCTCCTCCCGCAGTTCGTGGATCTTCGGGTAGCTGGAGTACTCGGCGGTGAGTCGGTACATCTGGCGCAGCCGGTCCCAGGTGCGGCCGGACGAGTTGGAGCCCATCGACATCAGGGCCAGTCGTGCGTAACGGTCGGCCTGTTCGGGGTCGTCCGCGATGAAGCAGGCGGACGCCATGGACAGATGGTCGAAGATCTTCGACCGCTCGCGCCCGTCCACGCGCAGCGCCAGGGCCTTCTCCGCGAAGTGCTGGGCGTGCGCGGCCGCGCCCGGCTCGAACTCGGCCAGCGTGCGGTAGGCCAGGGCCTGCATGCCGTACAGATCCTCGTCCTTGAAGGTCTGCATCCAGCTCGGGGGCGGCACGTCGCTCTTGTCGGAGACGAAGAGGTCCTCCGCCCGTCCCAGGGTGCGGCGCATGGCCTGGCCGCGGCCCATCGACGCCTGCGCCCAGGCCTCGATGGTGTGGAACATGGCCCGGGTGCGCGGCAGTACCTCTTCACCGGAACCGGACTGGGCGAGTTTCATGAGGTCGAGTGCGTCGTCGGGCCGGCCGAGGTGCACCATCTGGCGAGCCGCTCGGGAGAGCGCCTCTCCGGCGCGGGGCCGGTCGCCGCCCTCACGGGCCGCATGGGCGGCGATGACGAAGTACTTCTGGGCCGTTGGCTCCAGGCCGACGTCGTGCGACATCCAGCCCGCGAGGACGGCGAGGTTGGCGGCGACGCCCCACAGGCGCCGCTGCAGATGTTCGGGGTGGTGGTAGGCGAGCATGCCGCCCACCTCGTTGAGTTGGCCTACGACTGCCTTGCGCTGCAGCCCGCCGCCGCGGGCCGCGTCCCAGGCCCGGAACACCTCGACCGAGCGCTCCAGTTCCTCGATCTCCTGCGACCCGATGGGGGCGGCCTCGTAGCGGTCGAACCCGGCGGGGTCGGCGTGCAGGGGGTCGTCGAACTGGGGGGCGTCGGCCTTGAGGGCCGGGTCGGTGTGCAGCCAGTCGTGCATGGCGCTGCTGAGTGCGGATCCCGCGGCGAGCGCGGCACCCGCGCCCACCAAGCCGCGTCGGTTGAGCATGAGGTCCATTCCCGTGAATTCGGTGAGGACCGCGGCGGTCCGTTCGGGCGCCCACGGCACACCGTCGGGATGCTCAAGGCTCCCGCCGTCCTGCCGTTTCCCCGCACGCCCGTGCCGGACCAGACCGAGGTCCTCGATGGTCACGACACGGCCGAGACGCTCGGTGAACAGGGCTGCCAACACCCGCGGCACCGGATCGCGCGGGATCTCTCCCATGTCGATCCACCGCCGCACCCGCGAGGTGTCGGTCGACAGCTGGGGGTGGCCCATGGCCGCCGCCTGCCGGTTGACCAGCCTCGCGAGTTCACCCTTGGACCAGCCGGCCAGGCCGAACAGGTCCGATAGGCGGGTGTTGGGTTCTCCGCTCACGTCAAGCCCCCAGGTTCTCGGCTGAGTTGACAGTAGCCCGGTGAAAGATGCCGGGCGACTATTCGCCAGGGTTCGCCAGGGTGCGCCAGATGGTGTGCCACTGCGCATCGGGTGTCAGGTAGGAACGCGCCACCCCGACCCGGTCGCCCTTTGGAATATGGCTGGTGCATTCCCCAGGGTGCACCCGGGCGGCCGGATCGGGCAGCGCATTGTCGTCGCAGGCACACGAAGGGATCTGTTTCTCCCATGTACGCAGCATCGTCCTCCGTGTCCGCCCCGCCCCGGTCGCTACGTTCCCGCCCGGCGGGCAGCGGCCCCTACCTCGCCCCCGCGCGGCCGGCGCCCGCCCCCGTGCTCGGTGCGGGCCGGCCGCCGCGCGCCGCGGGGCTCGGCACCCAACCGCTCAGCGGGAGACTCGACTTGTCCGGCCCGCAGGGCGCCCAGCTGCGCACCGCGATCGCGTCGGTGCACCGGATCTGCCCGGAGTTCGCTCCGGTGCAGGTGCTGCGCCGCAGCGGGCGGTCCGTCCTCCTGGTCGGCACGACCGGGCGCAGCACGGCCGTCGCCAAGTGTTTACTCGACCACTCCCCGGAGTGGTCGGAGCGGATCCGCCACGAAATAGCGGCATACCGCTCGTTCGTCCGGCACCGCCCTCCGGTGCGCGTGCCGAGACTGATCGCAGCGGATCCGGACAACTGCACCCTCGTCATCGAGCGGATGCCGGGCCGGGTGGCGGCACTGCAGCGGCACCCGTTGGAGACGCCGCCGCGTGCGGACATCCGGGCGGCACTCGGCGCGATCTGCCGGCTCAACGCGTGGCGGCCGGCGGCGGGCACGTTCGACGCGCCGCTGGACTACGCGGCCAAGATCTCCCGGTTCCACGAGCTGGGACTGCTCACCGACCGGGACATGGGGGATCTGCAGAAGCTGCTGCACGGCATCGCGGCGACCGCGGGCCGACAGGGCATGGGCCAGTTCTGCCACGGCGACGCACTGCTCTCGAACATCCTGCTCTCACCGGCCGGTCCAGTGCTGGTGGACTGGGAGCACGCGGGCTGGTACCTGCCGGGCTACGACCTGGCGGTGCTGTGGTCGGTACTCGGGGACGCGCCGGTGGCCCGCCGGCAGATCAGCCAGATCGCCCAGTCGGCGGGTCCGGCGTCACGGGACGCGTTCCTGGTGAACCTGATGCTCGTGCTGACCCGTGAGATCCGTACCTATGAGACGGCCGTGCAGCGTTCGATGCACGACGCTCCGACCCCGGCGGCACCGGGAGTGGCCCACCCGGGTGCTGCGCCGTCCGGCGAGGAACAGCGGCTGCTGCTGCGGCGGCTGCACGACGACTGCCAACTGGCCCGGCGGGCCGTGCGCGCGGCGGTCGGCACTCGCTGACGGGGACGGTGGTCCGCGGTGCGCCCTGGAGACAGCGGCGCACCGCGGGCTTTCGTGTGAACGGCGTCATTGGGATACGCCACTGACGCCCCGCAGGCCAGGAGACCGCCACCACGAAACTCCCGGGAATCCCGGTTGACAAGGGAATTCGCCTGTTCATTGGCATGATTGACGGATCGTCGGACAGCCGGTACCACAGACGCACGCCCGGCCCCCGCACGGCTCATCGCGCCCGACCGTCCCTGGAGGCTCCCTTGCGAGGATCCGTCACCGCCTTGGCAGCTGCGACCCTGTTGTTCCCGTTGCTCGGCGCGGCGCCGTCCGATGCCGGGAGCTCGGAGACCGGCCTGCAGTCGGCGTTCGCGTCCGCCGCCGCCGAGTACCACGTGCCGCCGAGCGTCCTGCTGGGCGTCTCCTACCTGCAGTCCCGCTGGGACGCGCACGCGGGCGCGCCGAGTGTGACCGGCGGTTACGGCCCGATGCACCTCACCGACGTCCGCACCGCCCTCGCCGATGCGCCGCCGCATCACAGTGAGGGCTCGGAGGACGCGCGCGGCGACAGCGCCCGCCCGCCCCTGCTCCCCAAGGCGAAGCCGCCGGAGCCGGCCACGATCCCGGCCCGCCTCAGGACGCTCCCGAAGGCTGCGGAACTGACCGGACTGAGCGCGGAGCGGTTGCGTACGGACCCGGCGGCGAACGTGGCCGGCGGTGCCGCCCTGCTCGCCGCCGCGCAGCAGGAGCTGGGCGAACCGCTGAGTTCCGACCCGGCCGAGTGGTACGGCGCGGTGGCCCGCTTCACCGGCGCCGACGACACGGCGGCTGCGGCGGCGTACGCGAACGACGTCTTCGACGTGCTGCGCACCGGACAGGAGCGCCACACGGACGCGGGGCAACTGGTGTCCCTGGCCGCCCATCCGGGACTCGCGCCCGACACCGGGCAGTTGCGGCGGGCGGGGCTGCGCAAGCCCGGCGCCGCCAAGACGGAGTGCCCGCCCACGGTGTCCTGCGAGTGGATCCCGGCGCCGTACGAGGAGTTCGGGGACAGCGACTACGGCAACCACGACCTGGGAGACCGGCCGGCGTCCCAGAAGATCGAGAACATCGTCATCCATGACACCGAGGGCGCCTGGGAGGGCGTCCTCAAGATGGTGCAGGACCCGACATACGTGTCGTGGCAGTACTCGCTGCGCTCCACCGACGGCCACATCGCCCAGCATGTGAAGGCCAAGGACGTCGCCTGGCACGCGGGCAACTGGTACATCAACTCCAAGTCGATCGGGCTGGAGCACGAGGGTTTCCTGGCTAAGCCGGACGCCTGGTACACGGAGGCGATGTACCGGTCCTCCGCACGCCTGGTGACGTACCTCGCCAAGAAGTACGGCATCCCGCTGGACCGGCAGCACATCCTCGGCCACGACACCGTGCCGGGTCCGACCTCGTCGACGATCGGTGGCATGCACACCGACCCGGGACCGTACTGGGACTGGCGGCACTACTTCGAGCTGCTGGGCCGCCCCTTGGTGCCCACCGCGAGCTCGAAGGGCGGTCTGGTGACGATCCGCCCCGACTACGCGACCAACCGGCCCCGGTACACGGGCTGTGTGTCCGCGGGCCAGCCGTGCGCGGACCACGGTTCGAGCGCGGTACGGCTGTACTCGGGGCCCGGCGAGTCGTATCCCCTGATCAAGGATGTCGGCCTGGGCTCGGCCCCGACCACCGGCGTCAACGATCTGTCGTCGCGGGTCTCGACCGGCCAGCAGTACGCGGTCGCCGGGCGGGACGGCGACTGGACGGCGATCTGGTACCTGGGCCAGAAGGCCTGGTTCAAGAACCCGGCCACGAACCCGACCGCGGTGCACGCGGCCGGCCGCGTGGTGACGCCCAAGAAGGGCGCGCAGAGCGTCCCGGTGTACGGACGCGCCTACCCCGAGGCCTCCGCCTATCCGTCGGGCGTACCGGCGCAGGCGGTGTCGCCGCTGCCGTACACCCTGCCCGCGGGTCAGCGGTACGTGGTCGGTGCCAAGGTGCCGGGCGAGTACTACTACGCGGTGTCCTTCGACACGGCCTCGCACCGGGTCGTGACCGGGAAGGACATGTACTACGAGATCCAGTTCGGGCACCGCGTCGCGTACGTGCGGGCGGCTGACGTACGGGAGCTGGCCTCGGGGTCGTAGCCGGGACGATTCAGCCCTGCTGGAAGAGCTCCGCGGGCAGCGGCTTCAGAAGGGCGTACAGGTCGTCCGTGATGGGGCGGTCCCATGCGGCGATGGTGACCAGGACGTTGTCGCTGCGGTCGAACTGCACGCAGGAGATCCGGCTCTCGGAGAGCTTCAGGCGGCGCACGATCAGGAGGTTGTCGCCCTGCATCACCGGCACGTCCTCGCTGCCGACGACGGTGATCTCCTCGTCGTTCTCCAGCGCCAGCAGCAGCTGTGCGACCTCGAACGGGATCTCGTCCTCGTCGACCTCGCGGGCCGGTGAGCCCTCCGGCAGATTGCCGATGATCATCGCGGGGCCGCGGCCGCCGAAGAGGTCGTAGCGCAGGAAGACGCCCTGGCAGCTGCCGTCCGGGGCGGGCAGCAGCCCGGCGCCCAGATTGCCGGGCCAGTCGCCCGGGTCCATGGCCAGAACGTCGAAGTCGGGCCCGGCGGGCGTGGCGCTGCGGCGGCGGAGGAACGACATGTCGCCATGGTACGTGGCCGGGCCTGTTGCGTGACGTGCGGGCGTGGGTTCGAGGCGTGCCAGCTGGCCGGTGGACAGGGGCTCCCGAGTTGCCTCACGACGAGACCGTGGTGCCGCCCGGAGCGGGGGACATGACGGGGCTCGGATCCCCTTGCGCTCAGCGGGCCCCTCACTCCTCCGGCGGCGGGGGCGGTACGACCGCGACCGGGCTCGCGGTGTGCAGGAGGACGGCGTGGGTCACCGAGCCGATCATGCGGGCGGGGGCCAGGAGGCGCCGTCGATGGCGGCCCACGACGACCAGGTCCGCGTCCCTGGACGCCGAGACGAGGTGGCCGGCCGCGTCGCCCGGGGCGATGTGGACCTTGGTGTGGACCTCGGGGTGGCGCTCGCGGTGCTGGGCGAGGGAGCCCTCGGCGAGGGTGCGGGTCTCGGCCTCGACGGCGTCCTGGTCCTCGGACGGGGGCACGATCTGGGCGGTGGCTGCCGTCCAGACGTGCAGCGGCCAGTTGTATGCGGCGATGACCTGGAGCCGGGCGCCGCGCAGGGCCGCCTCGGTGAAGGCGAAGGCGAGGGTGGTGTCGTCGGGGCTGTCGACCTGGAGGCCGACGACGATCCGGGGGCCGGGCTGGATCGGCGTGTCGTCGTGGACCTCGCGTCCCGGTTTGGGGACCACGACGACCGGACATCCGGCATCGCGGGCGGCGGCCATGCCGCTGGAGCCGAGCAGCAGGCTGGCGAAGCCGCCGCGACCCCGGCTGCCGAGCACCAACAGCTCGGCGGTGGAGCCCAGTTCGGCAAGCATCGCGGCGGGAGCGCCCCCGAGGGCGAGGTACTCCGTCGCCGGCCGCTCGGCTCTCCCCTCCAGATACCGGCGTACCCGCTCGAGAACCGGATCATCCTCCGGATCCGGCCGCCCGGTGGGCAGCGCGACGGGCTGGGCCCACGCGGCGTACTGCTGCACATGGACCACCCGCAGCGGCGCCTCGCGCACCAGGGCGGCCTCGAAGGCCCAGTCCAGGGCGACCAGGCTGTCGTCCGAGCCGTCGACCGCCGCGATGACCGGCAGGGTGCTCATGGGTTCCTCACCTCCGGAAATACGACCCGTCCCGCTTCCGGGGCCAGCCTGGCTCAGGCGTCGGCCCACGGGGCGTTCTCAAGGTCGCGTGTCCGGAAAAACGGGCGGAACACCCCCGGATCGGCCTGAAGGCGGCCGACGCGCGGGGCGACCGCCCGTCGGCTCGCCTGCGTCCACGATGTCAGGTCAGGTCGAACTCGCCCTCCCTCGCGCCCGACACGAAGGCACCCCACTCGGCGGGTGTGAAGATCAGGGAAGGGCTCTCCGGGCGGCCGCTGTTGCGCATCGCGATGAACCCCTCGACAAAGGCGATCTGGACATCCCCCAGGCCACGGCTGCTCGAGTGCCAGTCGGCGTCTGCGAGGTCCAGCTCCGGCTTGTCCCAGCCCGTGATCGGCTGCTGCTGGATGGTGCTCTCGGCCACGTCCGTGCTCCTCCCGATTCGTCGTCCGCGGGCCAGCCTAGCGATCGGTTCCGGGTGCCGACAGGCCACGTGAGGGGGACCTTTCAGGAGGTCGGGGGTTCCGCTCCCACGAGCCACATAGCGAAGAACTGGGACCCGCCGCCGTAGGCGTGTCCGAGGACCCTCCTGGCCCGCTCCAGCTGGTGTTCTCCGGCCTGCCCGCGCACCTGGAGGGCCGCCTCCGCGAACCGGATCATGCCGGACGCCCCGATGGGGTTGGTGGAGAGGACGCCGCCCGACATGTTGACGGGCAGGTCGCCGTCCAGCTCGGTCACACCGGACTCGGTGAGTTTCCAGCCCTCGCCCTCGGCGGCGAAGCCGAGGTTCTCCAGCCACATGGGCTCGTACCAGGAGAACGGCACGTAGATCTCGGCGGCGTCGATGTCCCGGCGTGGGTCGGCGATCCCCGCCTGCCGGTAGACGTCGGCCGCGCACTCCTTGCCGGCCTGCGGCGACACGGCGTCCTTGCCGGCGAAGAGGGTGGGCTCGCTGCGCATCGCGCCGCCGAGCATCCAGGCGGGCGGGTGGGGGGCGCGGGCGGCTCCGGCGCGGTCGGTGAGGATCATCGCGCAGGCGCCGTCGGAGGAGGGGCAGGTCTCCGAGTAGCGGATCGGGTCCCAGAGCATGGGCGAGGCCTGGACCTTCTCCAGGGTGACGTCGTGCTCGTGCAGGTGGGCGTAGGGGTTCTTCAATGCGTTGCGCCGGTCCTTGTACGCCACCAGCGAGCCGACCGTGTCGGGCGCGCCGCTGCGCCGCATGTACGCGCGCACGTGCGGGGCGAAGAAGCCGCCCGCCCCGGCGAGCAGGGGCTGCTGGAAGGGGATCGGCAGGGACAGCCCCCACATGGCGTTCGACTCGGACTGCTTCTCGAAGGCCAGCGTCAGCACGGTGCCGTGCACGCGGGCCGCGACCAGGTTGGCGGCGACCAGCGCCGTGGATCCGCCGACCGAGCCGGCCGTGTGCACCCGCAGCATGGGCTTGCCCACCGCGCCGAGCGCGTCGGCGAGATACAGCTCCGGCATCATGACGCCCTCGAAGAAGTCGGGCGCCTTGCCGATGACGACGGCGTCGATGTCGGCCCAGGTCAACTCGGCGTCGTCGAGGGCGCTTCGGGCCGCTTCCCGGACGAGCCCGGCGATCGACACGTCCCGGCGCGCCGCGACGTGCTTGGTCTGGCCGATGCCTACGACGGCCACGGGCTCCTTGCTCATCGCGGATCCCCTTCGAGTACGGCGACCAGGTTCTGTTGCAGACAGGGTCCGGAGGTGGCGTGCGCGAGTGCCCGGTCGGACTCGCCCCGGTGGACACGGGCGGCGGCCTCTCCGATGCGGATGAGTCCGGCGGCCATCACGGGGTTGGCGCCGAGGGCCCCGCCGGACGGGTTGACGCGCACGCCGTCGTCGAGCTTCAGCGCCTTGCCCAGGACGATCTCCTGGGAGGTGAAGGGCGCGTGCAACTCGGCGGTGTCGACGGGCCGTTCGAACGCGCCGGCCCGCTCGGCGGCGAGACGGGTCGACGGCGAGTCGGTCAGGTCACGGACACCCAGGCTGTGTGCCTCGATGCGGTGGTCGATGCCGCGGATCCAGGCGGGCCGGTCGCACAGTTCGCGGGCCCGCTCCCCCGCCGCGAGGATCACCGCGGCGGCACCGTCACCGATGGGCGGGCAGTCGCCGGTGCGGAGCGGGCGTACGACGTACTCCCCCTGTGGCACCGAACCTGCCAGCTGAGCATGGGAGTTGGCGGTCGCGTCGGTGCGGCTGCGGGCGGCGACGGCGGCGAGCGCGGGTTCGTCCGTGTCGCCGGCGTCGATGAGGGCCTGGGCCTGGAGGGCGGCCAGGGCGACGGAGTCGGGCCACAGAGGGGCGACGTAGTAGGGGTCGAGCTGGCGGGTCAGGACGTCGCGGAGCGGACCCGGCGAGGACTTGCCGTAGGAGTAGACGAGCGCGGTGTCCGCGTCCCCGGTCAGCAGCTTGGTCCACGCCTCGTACAGTGCCCAGGCGCCGTCCATCTCGACGTGCGACTCGGAGATCGGCGGCCAGGCGCCGACGCCGTCGAGGGCGAGGGTGAAGGAGAAGGCACGACCGGCGAGGTAGTCGCTGGAGCCGGAGCAGGTGAAGCCGATGTCGGCGGTCTTCAGGCCGGTCTGTGCGAGCACTTCGTGCAGGACGGGCATGAGCATCTCCACCTCGGAGAGCTCCTCGCTGGTGCGTCGGTGGTCGGTCTGCGCGAAGGCGACGACGGCGATCTCGCGGTTCACAGCAGCTCCCTGTAGGTGTCGTAGTCCGCGTCGGGCTCGCCCGTGGGCCGGTAGTGGTCGGGGAAGCGGGAGCCCTGTGTCCACACCGGTTCGACCCGCAGGCCCATCCGCACCTGGTCGTACGGGATGCCGCCGATACGGGCGTGCAGGGCGAGGCCGGCGCCGTCGAGGGCGATGTGGGCGTAGACGTACGGCACTTCGATGTCGAGGTTCTTCGCCTTGATGTTGACGATGCAGAACGTGGTGACCGTGCCGCCGGGGCCCACTTCCACCTGCTCCAATGTGGCCACGCCACAGGTGGGGCACGCGCCCCTCGGCGGGACGTACACCTTGCGGCAGGACGGACAGCGTTCGCCGACGTTGCGTTGTTCGGCCAGGGCGCTGAGGTAGGCGGACTGGGCGCGGCCCGGTGAGTAGGTGTAGTCGAGCCGGGCTGCGGCGACGATGCCGGTGATCATGTCCTCGAACCGGCCGGTGTGATCCACGGGTTGGGCCGAGCTGCCGTCGTCCGGGCCGCTGCCCTCGGGGGCGTCGTCGTACGGCTCGAAGCAGGCGATGTCCGTGATGGCGCCGGTGCGTTCCCCGGACCAGCGGACGCGGACCCGCATGCCGGTGTGCACGGCGTCGGGGCCGGGGGCGTCGAGGGCGTGCAGGACGGCGGTGTCGGCACCGTCGAGGCGGACCAGTACCCAGGCGAAGGGCGTGTCGAGGGGCTGGTCGCGGCGGGGCGCGTGGTTCCAGGCCCAGGTGGTGACCGTGCCGGTGGGGGCGACCTCGACCAGGTCGCGGATCTCCTCGGCGGTGACGGGGTCGTACTCGACCGGTGGGACGAGCGTGCGGCCGTCGCTGGTCCGTACCCCCAGCACGACGCGTTCGCGCAGGCCGGTGAGGAAGGCGCTCTGGACGGGGCCGAGGGAGCGGGTAAAGGGGAACTCGACGACGAGCGGTGCTTTGAGGACTTCGGGCATCGAGAGCGTGCCTCCTTCGGATCATGGTCGGTGGGTTGCACCCCGGGGGGCGCGGGGCTGTGACTTGTGCGGCTCCGCCGTGTGGGCGCGACCGGCCGCACACAGCCCGCAGTGTCCGAACCGCACCTCCGGCGGAGCGCTAGGCGCGCTTGTAGACGGGTGGCCGTTTCTCCGCGAAGGCGCGGGCGCCCTCCTTGGCGTCGGCCGTGTCGAAGACCGGCCAGCCGCGCTTGAGTTCGGCGGCCAGACCGTCGGCCTCGGTCATCTCGGCCGTCTCGTAGACCGACGCCTTGACGGCCTCCACGGCCAGCGGGCCGCAGGCGTTGATCTGTTCGGCGATCTCCAGGGCCTTGGCGAGCGCCGTGCCGTCGGGTACGACGTGCCCGATCAGGCCGATGCCGGCGGCTTCGCGGGCACTGTACGGGCGACCGGTGAGCAGCATCTCCAGGGCGTGGGTGCGCGGGATCTGCCGTTGCAGTCGGACCGTGGAGCCGCCGATCGGGAACAGTCCGCGCTTCACCTCGAACAGCCCGAAGGTGGCCGACTCGCCCGCGACCCGGATGTCGGTGCCCTGCAGCATCTCCGTGCCACCGGCGACGCAGTAGCCCTCGACCGCCGCGATCACCGGCTTGCGCGGCCGGTGGTGGCGGAGCATTGCCTTCCAGTGCAGGTCGGGATCGGCCTCGAGCCGGTCGCGGTACTGCTCGCCCGCCATGCCGTTTCCGGCCAGGGCCTTGAGATCCATGCCGGCGCAGAAGGTGCCGCCGGCTCCCGTGAACACGATCGAGCGGATCGAGTCGTCCGCGTCGGCCTCGGCCCAGCCGTCGTGGAGGCCGACCAGCATCGGCAACGAGAGCGCGTTCTTCGCCTCGGGCCGGTTGAGCGTGAGTACCAGTGTGGCGCCCTCGCGCCGCACGGCGAGGTGTTCCGTCCCAGCCATGACCAGTCTCCCCTCTTACAGAACGAGAACAGGTTGCAGTAGGCGCGGAGGCACTTCAAGGGTTTTCTGACAGTCAGTCAGATTCTTTTGCGCGGAGGCTTCACAGTTGTGCCGCCCTTTGCTCTGATGACCGGCGAACCGTTGAAGAGCCAGGCCGTGGCCGAGGTCAGGAGGAGCGGTGGAGTACAACATTGCCGACCTGTTCGAGTCGGTCGTCGACGCGGTTCCCGACCGCGAGGCGCTCGTGTACATCGACCACCCGGGCACGGGCGTGGAGCGCCGTCTGACGTACGCGCAGCTGGACGCGGCCGCCAACCGGATCGCGCACCATCTGACCGACAGCGGGATCCGCCCCGGCGAACACCTCGGGCTCCACCTCTACAACGGCATCGAGTACCTGCAGACGGTGCTGGGCTGCCTGAAGGCGCGGATCGTTCCCGTCAACGTCAACTACCGCTATGTGGAGGAGGAGTTGGTGTACCTCTACCGGGACGCCGATCTGGTGGCCCTGGTCTTCGAGGCGGAGTTCACGGACCGGGTGGCGGCGGCCCTGCCGCGCGTGGACGGGCTACGGCATCTGGTGCGGGTGGGCAGCGTGACCCCGGGCGCCGCCAAGGCGCCGGTCGTGCCCGCGGTGGCCTTCACGGACGCCGAGGCCGCCGGGTCGCCCGAGCGCGGGTTCCCGCCGCGGTCGGGCGACGATCAGTTCATCATCTACACCGGCGGCACCACCGGCATGCCCAAGGGCGTGATGTGGCGGCAGGAGGATCTGTTCTTCTCGGGCCTGGGCGGGGGTGCGCCGACCGGTGAGCCGGTGAAGAAGCCCGAGGAACTCGCCGAGCGGGTGGCGGCGGGCGGCGACGGGATCACCTTTTTCCCGACCGCCCCGCTGATGCACGGCACGTCCACGCTGACCGCCTTCATCGGCTTCAACTTCGGCCAACGCATCGTGATCCACCGCAAGTTCGTCCCGGAGCAGGTCCTGCGGACGATCGAGAGGGAGAAGGTCACGAGCGTGTCGCTGGTCGGCGACGCGATGCTGCGGCCGCTGGTCGACGCGCTGAACGGGCCGATGAAGGGCACGGACTGCTCATCGATGTTCAGCGTGTCGTCGTCCGGGGCGATCATGTCGGACACGGTGCGCCGGCAGTTCCAGGAGCTGGTCCCGAACGTGATGCTGCTGAACAACTTCGGCTCCTCGGAATCCGGCTTCAACGGTACGGCGACCGAGGACTCCGGCCCCGAGCGCGGCTTCCGCATCCGCGTCAACTCCCGTACGCAGGTGGTCGATCCGGCCACCCACGAACCGGTCGCCGTCGGCGAGGTGGGTCGGGTCGCGCAGTGCGGTCACGTGCCGCTCGGCTACTACAACGACCCGGGGAAGACCGCCGAGACCTTCTTCGAGAAGGACGGCGAGCGGTGGGTACTGCTCGGCGACATGGCCACGGTCGACGCGGAGGGCGTCGTCACGGTGCTGGGCCGCGGCTCGCAGTGCATCAACACCGGGGGCGAGAAGGTGTACCCGGAGGAGGTCGAGCAGGCGCTCAAGTCCCACCCCGACGTGTACGACGCCCTGGTGGCCGGAGTGGCCGACCCGAAGTGGGGGCACCACGTGGCGGCCGTGGTGCAGTTGCGGGCGGGGGCGGTACGGCCGTCGCTGGCGGACATCCAGACGCACTGCCGCTCCCATCTCGCGGGTTACAAGATCCCCCGCCAGCTGGTGATCACGGACTCGATACGGCGCTCCCCCAGCGGCAAGGCGGACTACCGGTGGGCGCGCGAGGTGGCGGCGGCAGCGGACGGATGAATTCCGGGCAGGTCTGATTGAACCTAAGGTGACGTGCGGACGTACTCGTGGTGGCAGGCTCGGTCATCGGGCGCTGTTTGCCATGCCATCGCAAGACCGCACGGGAGGACCTCCGGGTGTCGCAGGAGGCAGCAGAGCAGGTAACACGAGAGTCGGAGGACTCGGCCACGGCTGCAGCGGGCGAGGCCGCCGGGGCGGTCGACGCAGCTGAGGGGAACGCGGCGATCGAGGACGCTGACCCGGCCGAGGCGAAGACGGCGATCGAGGACGCCGAGCCGGCCGAGGCGACCAGCCCTGCGGAGTCCCCCGGCTGGTTCGGCTGGCGCCGCCGCTACCCCCGTACGGCACGCGGCGTCACCGTGGGGACGACCGTGCTGGCCGGGGCGCTCCTGCTGTTCGCGCTCCTTGTGCCGAACCGGCTCGAACGGCTCGGTCCCGAGTCGTTCTTCCGGCTCCCGGCCGAGGGGATCCTGCTGGCGGGTCTGCTGCTGGCGCTGCCGCCGCGGTCACGGCGGCTGATGGCGGTGGTCTCCGGTGCGCTGCTCGGACTGCTCACCGTCCTGAAGTTCGTCGACATGGGCTTCTACCAGGTACTGGCCCGCCCCTTCGACCTGGTCCTGGACTGGATCCTGCTCGACGACGCGGCGGAGTTCGTCCGGGAGTCCTTCGGCCGGACCGGGCAGGTGCTGGCGGTGGTCGGCGTGATCGTGCTGTTCCTCGCCGTGCTGGTCCTCATGACGCTCGCCATGGTGCGGGTGACGAACCTCATGGTCGGCCACCGTGCCGTCGCCGCCCGTACGACGCTGATCCTCGGTACCGCGTGGATCACCAGCATGACGCTGGGCATCCAGGTCACCGGCGTGCCGCTCGCCACCAAGGGCAACGCCGAGTTCCTCAACAACCGTGTCGAGCAGGTGCGCGCGGGCCTCAGGGACGGGCGGGTCTTCCAGAAGCAGGCGGCCGTCGACGCCTTCGCGAAGACGCCGCCGGACCAGTTGCTGACCGGGCTGCGCGGCAAGGACGTCCTGTTCACGTTCATCGAGAGCTACGGCCGTGTGGCGATCGACGATCCGGCGATGGCGCCGCAGCTCGACGCGACGCTCAAGGAGGGGACGAACAGGCTCAAGGAGGCCGGGTTCCAGTCCCGCAGCGCCTGGCTGAAGTCCCCGGTGACAGGGGCCGGCAGCTGGCTCGCCCACTCCACCTTCCTCTCGGGCCTGTGGATCAAGAACCAGCAGCGCTACCGGAGTCTGACGACCAGCGACCGCGCGACGCTGAACAGCTACTTCCGCAAGACCGGCGCGTGGCGCACGGTCGGCGTCGTGCCCGGCGTGCGGCGGGCCTGGCCGGAGGGCAAGTACTTCGCCCTCGATCACATCTACGACTCGGAGCACCTGGGCTACCAGGGCCCGTACTTCAGCTGGACCCCCGTGCCCGACCAGTTCAGCCTGGAGGCATTCCAGCGTCTGGAGCACGGCAAGAAGGACCGCGAGCCGATCATGGCGGAGATCATCCTGGCCTCCAGCCACAACCCCTGGTCCCCCATCGCCCGCATGGTCGACTGGGACGACCTCGGCGACGGCTCGGTCTTCCACCGGATCAAGAAGGAGGGCACGGACCCCAAGGAGGTCTGGAAGGACCCCGAGCGCGTCCGCACCGAGTACCGCCGCGCCATCGAGTACTCGATCGACAGCCTCACCGAATGGGTCGAGCGCTACGGCACCGACGACACGGTCCTCGTCTTCCTCGGCGACCACCAGCCCGTACCGACCGTCACCGCCGGCAGCACCAACAAGGACGTACCCGTCACGGTCGTCGCCCGCGACCCGAAGGTCCTCGAGAAGATCGCCGACTGGCACTGGACGGACGGCCTCAAGCCCGCGCAGAACGCTCCGACATGGGGCATGGACAAGTTCCGGGATCGCTTCATGACGGCGTACGGGCCGCAGGCGAAGTGAGGACCACTCGGGTCCAGCCGACTCGTGCCGCACGTCGGGACGCGCTGCCCTCCGTCCCTCGGGGTAGACGCACGGCCCGGCCGCGAAGGCCCGCTTCGATGTCGTCGGGGGCGCGACGGGCGACGGCGATGCGGGCCCGCGGTTCCTGGCCGCGTCCGCCGAACCCTGCCTGATCGGTTTCGGGGCGGGCGGCATCGTCATCCATCGGCGCGGGCCGAACTCAGCCCGTTCGCAGGCGCGGCGCATCCTCCCCCTCCAGGAATGCCACGAGACACCGTACGAACCACTCCGCGTCGTCCAGCCACGGGTAGTGCCCGGCGCCGGGTTGCACGGCACACTCGGCGTTCGGGAAGAGGTCGGCGGTGCGGCGGGCGACTTCCGGAGTCGGGGCTCCGTCCAGCCGGCCGGCGAGGACGAGGACCGGGGCGGTGAGCCGGGAGAGCCGGGAGAGGGTCGTGGGCGGGTCGTAGGCGCCGTCGGAGTGGTAGATGTCGGCGGCCTCGTCGTTGAACTCGTGGTCGCCGCGCGCGTCGTGCTCCTGGGCAACGTCGTCCCAACGACCGTAGAAGAAGGGCGCGCACACGCGGTCGAATTCTCCAGTCCCTGCCAGCCACGCCTCGAATGCCGGGAATGCCCCCGCGAACCACGGCTCGCCCTGCCTCGACCGGGCGGCGGCCAGACGGTCCTCGGCCGCGGCCGGCATCCCCAGCGCCCACGGCGTCGCGGTCACCAAGGCCAGCCGCGCCACCCGCTCCGGATACCGGGCGGCGTACAACATGGCCAGGCTCCCGCCCGCCGAGTGCCCGAGCACGTCCATGTGCTCCAGCCCCATGTGGGCGCGCAACATCTCGACGTCGTCCACCAGGTGGTCGCACCGGTACGTGGCCGGATCGACCGGCACCGCGGAATCCCCGGTGCCGCGCAGGTCGAGGAGGACGAGTTGCCGGTGCGCGGCCAGTCCACCCAGGTCACCCAGATAGGCGGAGGCCCGCATCGGCCCACCGGGCAGAACGACGAGCGGTTCGCCCGCTCCTCGCAAGTGGTAGGCGATCTCGGTTCCATCGGCGGCAGTGAAGGTCGGCATGACGTCGATCTTGGCTGTCGGTCTCAGCCATCGCAACGGAGTTGCCTCACAGGACCATGGGGGGATCTCAACGGTCCGCAACCCGCTGCACGCGAGGAACTGGTACGCATCGTAGGCATGACCGGTGTCCTCGTTGAACGCGGTGACAGCCGCGTCCGCCGCCGCCCGTTCGCCACTGCACAGCAGACTCTCGATCCACTCGACCGCACTGGCGAGTTTCCGCAGCCGCGCCTCCGGCACCGGGGCGGGGAGCAGCTCCGGTCGCAAGTCCATGAACGCCACTCCGGTGCCGTGTCTCACAGAAAGTGCGGCCCGCCCCCTTGCCTGATCAACCAGCTCCTGGATTACTGATCCCGAACACCCAGACCGAATGATCGGTCGTCCGGATTGACGCGGTTGGCGAGGGAGAAGTCCCCATGGCGGATGCGACGGAGCTGCTGGACTCGGGGGAACGGCTCGCGCCGGAAGCGTTGCGGGCGTTGCAGCTGGAGCGGTTGCGGACGTCGCTGCGGCATGCGTACGACAACGTGCCGTTCTACCGGGACTCCTTCGACAAGGCGGGCGTACGGCCCGACGACTGCCGCTCGCTCGCCGATCTGGCGCACTTCCCGTTCACGACCAAGGCCGACCTACGCGAGAACTACCCGTACGGGATGTTCGCCGTGCCACAGGACCGTATCCGCCGCATCCACGCGTCCAGCGGCACGACCGGCCGGCCCACGGTTGTCGGCTACACGGACGGCGACCTGTCCCTGTGGGCCGACATGGTGGCCCGGTCCATCCGGGCGGCGGGCGGGCGGCCCGGGGACACGGTGCATGTGGCGTACGGCTACGGGCTGTTCACCGGCGGGCTCGGCGCACACTACGGGGCCGAACGGCTCGGCTGTACGGTCATCCCCGCGTCCGGCGGCATGACGGCCCGCCAGGTCCAGCTGATCCAGGACCTCAGGCCCCGGATCATCATGGTGACGCCGTCGTACATGCTCACCCTCCTCGACGAGTTCGAGCGGCAGGGCGTCGATCCGCGCGGGACCTCCCTGCGGGTGGGCGTCTTCGGGGCCGAACCCTGGACCGAGCAGATGCGTCGCGAGATCGAGGAGCGGTTCGCGATCGACGCCGTCGACATATACGGGCTGTCGGAGGTCATCGGGCCCGGGGTCGCGCAGGAGTGCGTGGAGACCAAGGACGGGCTGCATGTGTGGGAGGACCACTTCTTCCCCGAGATCGTCGACCCGATCACGGGCGAGGTGCTGCCCGACGGCGAGGAGGGCGAGCTGGTGTTCACCTCCCTCACCAAGGAGGCCATGCCCGTCATCCGGTACCGCACCCGGGACTTGACGCGGCTGCTGCCGGGGACCGCCCGGGTGTTCCGGCGGATGGAGAAGATCACCGGGCGCAGCGACGACATGGTCATCCTGCGCGGCGTCAATCTCTTCCCCACCCAGATCGAGGAGATCGTACTCCGCACCCCGGGTGTGGCACCCCACTTCCAGCTGCGTCTCACCCGTGAAGGCCGGCTCGACGCCCTGACCGTCCGGGCGGAAGCCCGCCCCGACGCCTCCCCCGAGACCCGGGACGCGGCGGCGCGGGCCATCGCGGCGGCCGTGAAGGACGGTATCGGCGTGTCGGTCGCCGTGGAGATCGTCGAACCGGAGTCACTGGAACGCTCCGTGGGCAAGATCCGGCGCATCCAGGACCTGCGCCCGCGCTAGGCGAGTCAATCGCGAGCGAACCGGTCCCGCAGCTCCCGCTTGAGGATCTTCCCGCTCGCGTTGCGCGGCAGCCCGTCCACGAACACCACCCGCTTCGGCGCCTTGAAGTGGGCGAGCTTCTCGCGCGCGTGGTCGATCAGCTCGGTGTCGCTCACCTCGCCACGCGTGACGACGACGGCCGTGACGGCCTCGATCCAGCGCTCGTCGGGCAGGCCGATCACGGCGACCTCGGCGACGCCCTCGTGGGTGTACAGGGCGTCCTCGACCTCACGTGAAGCGACCAGGACGCCACCGGAGTTGATGACGTCCTTCACCCGGTCGACGATCGTGAAGTAGCCGTGCGCGTCGCGCACCGCGAGGTCCCCGGAGCGGAACCAGCCGTCCCGGAAGGCGTCCGCGGTCTCCTCGGGCTTGTCCCAGTAACCCTCGCACAGCTGCGGGGAGCGGTAGACGATCTCGCCGGCCGTGCCGTCGGGCACGGTCTCCCCGTCCTCGTCGACCACCCGGGCGTCGACGAAGAGGACGGTCCGCCCGCAGGAGTCCATCCGGCCCTTGTGCTCGTCGGGGGCCAGCACCGTGGCCAGGGGGCCGATCTCGCTCTGGCCGAAGCAGTTGTAGAAGGCCAGCTTCGGCCACCGCTCACGGAGCCGCTCCAGGACCGGCACCGGCATGATCGAGGCGCCGTAGTACGCCTTGCGCAGTCCCTCGAGGTCGCGGGTCGCGAAGTCGGGGCGGCCGGCGAGGCCGATCCAGACCGTGGGCGGGGCGAACAGGCTGTCCGCGCGGCCCGCCTCGATGAGGTCGAAGAGCTGGTCGCCGTCGGGCGACTCCAGAATGATGTTGGTGGCACCGACCGCGAGATACGGCATGAGGAACACGTGCATCTGCGCCGAGTGGTACAGCGGCAGCGAGTGGACGGGACGGTCGCCGGGGCTCAGATCGAGGGCGGTGATCGCGCTCAGGTACTCGTGGACCAGGGCGCGGTGGGTCATCATCGCGCCCTTCGGGAGGGCCGTCGTACCGGAGGTGTAGAGCAGCTGGACCAGGTCCTCGCTGCGCGGCTCCGGGCCGTCGTGGACGGCTGCCGTGGCCTGCCGTGCCAGCAGGGAGTCGTCGGCCTCGCGCAGCGGCATCGTGGGGACGCCGTCAGGCAGGCGGCCTGCCAGACCGGGGTCGGCGAGGACCAGGGAGCTGCCGGACTGGCGGACGATGTAGGCGAGGTCGTCGCCGGTGAGGTTCTGGTTGACGGGGACGTGCACGAGGCCCGCGCGGGCGCACGCCAGGAAGGCGATCAGATACGCGCCCGAATTGTGGCCGTAGGCGGCCACCCGGTCGCCGGGGGTCAGGCCCTGGTCGAGCAGGACGCTCGCCGTGCGAGAGACGGCCTCGTCGAGTTCCTCGTACGTCCACGCGCGCTCGCGGTCCTCGACCGCGACGCGTGCCGGGGTGCGTCGGGCGCTGCGGCGCAGCACTCCGTCAACCGTGCTGCCGTGTCCTGGCGTCATGACACATGATCCTCGGTGCGTCGCAGGGACGGGTCAAGAACCAGGCCCGACACTGACCGGGGACACATACCCGTTGGTACGCTCAACGGCTCCTTCCCTCAATGACGTTGGGAGGCACCATGCGCACCCGCCCCAGACGGTTCGTCGTCGCGGCCGTCGCCCTGCTCGCCACCGTGGCCGGGCTGCCCGCGGCCGCGGCCGACCGGCAGGAACAGCAGGATCGGCACAACCGGCACGAACAGCTTTCGCACGGCGGAATGTCCGCCGTCATCCGCTACACCGAGTACGGCATACCGCACATAGTCGCCAAGGACTACAGATCCATGGGCTTCGGCACCGGTTGGGCGCAGGCCGCCGACCAGGTGTGCACGCTCGCGGGCATCGCCCTCGACTCCCGCCTCGGCGAGCACCAGTTCGTCGTGCGCAACGGTCAGCGCATCCCCGTTCCGGGCGGCACCGAGGGACTCGGTGTGTGGAACAAGATCGAGCCGGTGTGGAACGCGGCTCAGGGCGGCTACACCGAGGTGACGACCGGCTCCAGCCACATCCAGGCGGTGGGCTGGGACGCCGGCCGCTGCCCGGTGGCCCGTACGCTGCTGACGTACGCGCAGTCGTCGAACCCTAACTCGGCCCACTTCCGGGACCAGACGCGGTTGTTCTCGGGTGAGAGGTGGGTGACGGCGCGGTTCTGTGAGAAGGACATCCTGTCGTCGCCCGTCCTGAAGGTCGTCCGCGTGCGCGAACGCTGAGCGATGGTGGTCCCGT
Organism: Streptomyces sp. NPDC055013; assembly: GCF_053608645.1. Classification (NCBI taxonomy): domain Bacteria; kingdom Bacillati; phylum Actinomycetota; class Actinomycetes; order Kitasatosporales; family Streptomycetaceae; genus Streptomyces; species Streptomyces sp. NPDC055013. The sequence continues at coordinate 100,791 of NZ_JBSGVW010000027.1, read as the reverse complement.
CCCCCATGGGGCGGGACCACACCTGCGTGACGGATGAACACGGCCGTCGAAGCACGATCACAAACGACCATTTCACCGAATGCTTCTTTTGCCTCTCTGTGCTCCTGTGCGCCCCTTTGGAGAAAGGTTTCGGGAAACCGAACACCGCTCGGACTGGGCAGGACTTGTCTCAAGGATCAAGTCCGTGGCACGTTCGGCGATTTCGCGTGCCGCGTCAGGCAGGAGGTATTCATGAGCCGTGTTGTTCCTGCACAGGAGCGAGTATGGCGGACAGGTACTGCTCCAGGCATATTCCCCATTCTCGGTCACGGTATCGCGTTGTTCCGCCGACCGCTGGCGTTTCTGAATTCTTTGCCCTCGTACGGGGATCTGGTCGAGATACGGCTGGGCCCCCAGCGTGCCTGGATGGTGTGCCACCCGGAGCTGGTCCACGAGATGCTCAAGGACCCGCACACCTTCGACAAGGGGGGCCCGCTCTACGACAGGCTCGGGAAGCTGATGGGCGACGGCCTCGTCACCTGCCGACAGGCGACGCATCGGGAAAAGCGCAAGCTGTTACAGCCCGCCTTCCGCCCTTCCCACGTCGCCGAGTACACGGACCTGGTGACCGAGGAGGCCGAGGCGCTGTACCGCGCCTGGCCGGTCGGCCAGGACGTTCCTGTCACCGAGGCGATGATGGCACTCACGACACGGGTGACCAGCCGTGTTCTCCTCTCCGATGCCCTGGACGACCGGACGACTGCCGAGGTGCGGGACTGTCTCACCGCGGTCGTCCGCGGCCTGTTCGTCCGCACGGTCGTACCGATCGATGCCCTGTTCCGCTTCCCCACCCCCGCCAACCGGCGCTATCGGCGCGCGCTCTCGCGCCTGCACGAGATCATCGACACGGCGATCGCGGAGCGCCGCCGGGGCACCGACCGCGACGACGTGCTGGGCACGCTGCTGAAGGCCGCGAACGGCGACGGACCGACCGCGGCGATCACCGATCAGGAGGTCCACGATCACCTGATCACGCTGCTGCTGACCGGCGTCGAGACCCAGGCGCTCGCCCTGGCCGGCGCCTTCAGTCTGCTGGCCCGCAATCCGGAGGCGGAGCGACGACTGCACGCCGAGCTCGACTCCCTCCTCGCCGAAGGCCGGCGGCCCGGTCCCGAGGATCTGCCGCACCTCGTCTACACGCGGTGCGTCGTCTCCGAGACGCTGCGCCACTCGTCGCCCGGTTGGCTGTTCACGCGCGTCGCCACCAAGGAGACGGAACTCGCCGGATGCCGCCTGCCCAAGGGAGCCGCCGTCCTGTACAGCCCCCACCTCCTGCACCACGATCCCTCGTCGTTCCCGGAACCCGAGCGTTTCGATCCCGCCCGCTGGCTGCCGGGGCAGCCCACCGCCGAACAACGTCGCGCGATGATGCCGTTCTCCGCGGGAAGCCGTAAGTGCCTCGGTGACGAGTTCGCGATGGTGCAGGCCACCCTCGCGCTCGCAACCATCGCCGGCCGCCGACGCCTGCGTCATCTGCCGGATCATGCCGACCGGAAACAGCGCCCCGGGATCACGATGGGACCGCGCTCGCTGGTCATGATCTGCGAACCCCGTTCCCGTATGCCCTCCCCCGACGCGCGCACCGGCCGAGCGACGGCCGACCGGCGCACGTCGGACACCCGAACGGCAGGTGACCACGTTGTCGACGACGCATGAGGAAATCACGCTGGGCGTACCGGACGGAATGCCGGCCTCCAATCTGCGGGACCTGATCGACACCAACCTCCATATGCCTTTTCCGTTCCGGCGGAATCCACATGAAACCGAGGCCGCAACCGGGGTCGACGCATGGCTGAGGGTATGGGGGCTGACGGACGAACCGGATACGGCGGCGATGATCGCCCTCACTCGCCCCGCCGAACTCGCGAGCTACACCAGTCCCACCGTGGATCTGGGCGTCCTTCAGATCGTGGCCCACCAGATCGCCTATCAATTCGTCTTCGACGACCTTGCCGAGCACCTCGGCCGAAGCTCTCCGGGCAGGCTGCTGCCCATGCTCTGCGAGAGTGTCGCGATCCTGCGGGAGGGGCGACCGCCCAGCACTCGCCTCGGAGCCGCGCTGGCCGATCTCCATCGACAGGTCCGGGAGCAGTGCACCCCCGCGCAGGCCTCCCGATGGGCCTGGCAGAGCTGTGAATACGTGCACGGCCTGTTGTACGAAGCCGTGGCCCAGGCCCACCCCCTGGTGCTGCGCACCGGCGACTGCACCTCCATACGGTCGCTGACCGCGGGCGTCCAGCCGTTCTACCCGCTGTACGAGGGCGCCCGGGCGAGTGAACTGAACGACGCCGACGTGCATCATCCCGTCGTGCGGCGACTGAGCCGGCTGTCGGCCGACGCGGCGGTGTGGACGGCCGACCTGTTCTCCGCGGTGAAAGAACGGCACGCGGGCGAAATGATCAACCTCGCCCTGGCCCACCAGCGCGAACGACGATGCTCCCTGCAGGCCGCCGTGCTCCTGGCCATCGAGGACATCAACAGCACGATCGAGCAATTCCAAAGGCTGCGTGCCGGGATCGAACCGGTGTTGAGCCACGCGGGCATCGCCTATGTGGAGGGCATGATCGGCTGGATCCGCGGGTGCTACGACTGGGCCCGCACCGTGCCTCGCTACGCGGATGTGACTTCGGTGCCGGCCGTGCCGTAGCCCTTCTGATGTGCTCCCGCTTCCGCTTCACCCGGGAGACGTCCATCCGTGCCCACTACCCAGCGGGCGGACGTTCTCCCACCTGCGGTGAACGATTCACCCTATGGTGCTCAATTCGTCCTGCCGCACCTCGCCGAGGCGTACGCTCGGCTCCTCCGAGCCGAACGACAGAAGGCGGTACGGCACATGGCGATGGAGCCGCGGCACCCGATCACGGAACAGCGGACGTTGATCGAGCGCCGACGGGAACTTCAGGCCCTCGACGCCGCGTTCAAGGAACTGCGACACACCACGGAGGGTGTGCCGCAAGCCAGGCGCAGGGGGCTGCTCGCCTTCAGCGGACCGGCCGGACTGGGCAAGACAGCACTCATCACGCAAGCGCGTGAGCGCGCCATGGCGTCGGGATTCACCGTGCTGTCGGGCAGAGGCGGGGAGAAGGAACAAGGGTCGGCGTTCCGCGTGGTGCGCCAGCTCGTGCAGCCCTCGCTGGCGAGGATGGACGGAGCGGAACTCCGCGCCTTCCTGGGAAGCTGGTACGAAGTCATGGCCGCCGTGCTCGGCCTCGAGGCGAGGGGCCCCGCCGCCCCCGCGCCGGATCCGACCGGGGTCCGCGAAGGCCTCGACTGGGTCATGACCTGCCTCACCATCAAGAAGGCACCCGTCGTCCTGCTCCTGGACGACCTGCACTGGGCGGACGCCGAGTCCCTGAGCTGGCTCGATTCCTTCGCGTCACGGGTCGATGACCTCCCCCTGCTGATCGTGGTCGCCTACCGGCCCGAGGAACTGCCGTCCGAGGCGGGGGAACTCCGTACGCTCGTCGGGCATCACGGAGAGCGCCCCCACGACCTCGCATGCCTCACCGCCGACGGCGTGGCACAGATCATCAGGAACCAAGTCGGGGACAGCGCCGAAGACGTGTTCTGCAAGGAGTGCTGGTCGGCCACCGGAGGGAGTCCCTTCGAGACGGTGGAGCTCGCCCTCGGCCTCGCCGAGCGGAACCTGAGCGGCAGCGAGGGCGATCTGCCCGCGATGCGTGAACTGGCCGCCGCGATCAAGGGTCCGGGGCTGATCGAGCGTCTGGAAGGCCTCGACACCGCGACCGTCCGCTTCGCGCACTCCGCTGCCGTGCTGGGATCGCCCTTCTCACCCCAGCTCGCCGCGACCATCGCGGTACTCGGCGACGAGACCGCCGCCGAGGCGACCCGGAAGCTCCGCGCGGCCCGGATCCTCACCGACGGCCACGGCCCTGAGGGTGAGCTCGAGTTCGTCCACCCGCTGATCACCACGACGATCTACCGGTCCATCCGCTCCGGCTTCCGGGCCGGTCTGCACAACGCGGCCGCGGACGCCGTCCTGAACGCGGGATACGGCCCCACCGCCGCCGCCCGGCACCTGCTGGAGGTGCCCTGCGAGGGCAGCCCCGAGACGGTCGAATGCCTGCGCCAGGCCGCTCGCGAGTACCTCGGTGCCGGGGCGACCGAGGCCGCCCGGCGCATGCTCACCCGCGCGCTGAAGGAGCCCCCGATCCCCGAGGACCGCGCCGCGGTCCTGCACGAACTCGCGTGCGCCACCTTCCTGATCGAGCCCACGGCCACGGTGCGGCATCTCCAGCAGGCGCTGGCGGAGCCGGATGTCGACCCCGACCTGCGCGCCTCCATCGTCTATCGGCTGACGACAGCGCTCGCCCATACCGATCGGATGGCCGAGGCCGCGACCGTGGCCGCCGGGGAGGCCCGGCAGGCCACGAACCCGCGCGTCAAACTGCGTATGCAGGCCGATCAGTTCGTCTGGAGCACGATGCGCGCCGACGATCCCGACTCACCCGCCCGCTCCCGTACCCTGGCGCGGCTGGCCGAGCAGCTGCCCGGCCGCAGCCTGGAGGAGCGCTACATCCTGGGACTGCGGGCCTGGGATGCCGTCCTGCGCGGCGAACCGCGCCGGACCGCCCTCGCCTATGCGGAGAAGTCCCTGCGCGGCGGCATGAGCTGGACCGACGAGAACCGGGGCTTCGAAGTACCCCTCTCGGTCGCCCTGGTGTTCATGTACAGCGACCAGCCGCGACGGGCCGAGGAGCTGTTCGAGCAGGGGATCGCGGAGTGCGTGGGCAAGGGCTGGCACGGCTCCCACCTGGCCTTCGGCCAGTCCATCGCCGGCTATGTCCGCTACCACCGCGGTTGTCTGGCCGAAGCCGAGGACCTGGTCCGGGAAGGTCTGCGCATCGCCGACAAGGTGGACGGCATCGTGGCCGCCCAGTGGTACGGCGTCAGCGTCCTGATCCAGACGTTGCTGGCCCGTGGCCGGATCACCGAGGCTCGCGCGCTCGCCGACGACAACCACTTCGGTGAGATGGCTCCGAACGCCGTCATCTATCCCGACCCGCGCACCGTGTACGCGGAACTGCTGCTGGCGGAGGGACGGCACGCGGAGGCGGCGGCGCTGCTGTCCGCGGTGGGGGACTGGCTGGACGGACGGGCCTGGCGCAATCCGGCCTGGTGCCCGTGGCAGCTGCGGCTCGCGACCGCGCTCGCCCCCACCGCCCCGGACGAGGCGATCCATCACGCCCAGGACGCCGTCAAGCGTGCCCGGGACTTCGGCGCCGCCTCCACCATCGGGCAGGCCCTCCACACCCTCGCCGAAGTGACCGGCGGGCCTGCCGCACTCGACCTGTACGCGGAGGCGATCGACCACCTGGAGCAGTCCCCCGCCTCGTACGAACTCGCTCGCGCCCAGGTCGGCCACGGCGCCGCGCTGTCCCGCAACGGGCGGCTCCAGGAGGCCGCCGACCGGCTCTACCAGGGTCTGGAAGGCGCCGTCCACTGCGGAGCCGAGGCGCTCGCCGCCCGCGCCCGGGAGGAACTCTCGACGGCCGGTCTGCGCCCGCTGCCCCTGCGCTATGTGCAGGCGGACACACTGACCGCGCAGGAGCACCGTACGGCCGCACTGGCCGTCGAGGGACGTCCGGTGACAGTGATCGCCAAGGAACTGCACCTGACCGAGCAGGGCGTGCGGCAGTTGCTGTCCAGCATCTACCGCAAGATCGGCACCGACGCGGCAGGCCTCGCCAAGGCCTTGGAGGCACCGCCGCGTATGCGTCATTGACGTCACACCTGGCGCGTGCGCCCCTCCCAGTACGGTTCCCGCAACCGCCGCTTGTACAGCTTCCCGTTGGGATCCCGCGGCATCTCGGCGATGAAGTCCACGCTCTTGGGCCGCTTGTACCCGGCGAGCTGCCCGGCACAGTGGTCGAGGATCGCGGCCGCGAGGGCGGGGCCGGGCTCGTGGCCGGGGGCCGGTTCGACGACGGCCTTGACCTCCTCGCCCCAGTCGTCGTGCGGGATGCCGAAGGCGGCGGCGTCGGCCACGGCCGGGTGGGCGAGCAGGGCGGACTCGATCTCGGCCGGGTAGATGTTGACCCCGCCGGAGATGATCATGTCGATCTTGCGGTCGCGGAGGAAGAGATAGCCGTCCTCGTCCAGACAGCCGAGGTCGCCCACGGTGAAGAAGTCGCCGATGCGGTTCTTCTTCGTCTTGGCTTCGTCCTTGTGATAGCTGAAGCCGCCGGTGTTCATCTTCAGGTAGACGGTGCCGAGTTCGCCGGGCGCGAGCCGGTTGCCGTCGTCGTCGAAGATCGCGAGCTCGCTGATCGGCCAGGCCTTGCCCACTGTGCCGGGCTTCTTCAGCCAGTCCTCGGCGGTCGCGAAGGCCCCACCGCCCTCGCTGGCGGCGTAGTACTCCTCCACGCAGTGGCCCCACCACTCGATCATGGCCCGTTTCACATGGTCGGGGCACGGGGCGGCGCCGTGGATGGCGTGCCGCATGGAGGAGACGTCGTAGCGGCCCCGTACGTCCTGCGGAAGCGCGAGGAGACGGTGGAACTGGGTCGGGACCATATGGGTGTGTGTGCACTTGTGGTTGTCGATCAGGCGGAGCATCTCCTCGGGCGTCCACTTGTCCATCAGGACCAGTCCGTGGCCGATGTGCAGGGATGCGCCCGCGAACTGCAGGACCGCGGTGTGGTAGAGCGGCGAGCAGACGAGGTGCACGTTGGCGTCGAACGGCTTGATGCCGAAGATGCCGAGGAAGCCGCCCAGGTAGGACTCCTCGGGCGGTTTGCCGGGCAGGGGGCGGCGGATGCCGCGGGGGCGGCCCGTCGTGCCCGAGGTGTAGTTCATGACCCAGCCGAGCTCGCGTTCCGCGGGCGCCGACTCCGGTTGTCCGTCGACGAGTTCGGCGTACGGCCTGAAGCCCTCGACCTCGCCGACGGCGTACCGGTGGGTGGCCGGGAGACCGGCCTCGTCGGCGGCCTGGCGGGCAGGGTCGGCGTAGCGCTCGTGGGCGATGAGCACCTTGGCGCCGGAGTCGGCGACGATCCAGGCGATCTCGGGGCCGACGAGGTGGTGGTTGACGGGGACCAGGTAGAGGCCGGCCTGGGTGGCGGCCAGGTATGCCGTGAAGAACTCGACGCTGTTGGGGAGGACGACCGCGAAGGCGTCGCCGCGTCCGAGGCCGGCCGCGCGCAGGCCGTGGACGAGACGGTTGGCGGCGGCGTGCAGACGCCCGGCGGTCCACTGCTCGCCGTCGGGGGCGACGAGGACCGGGCGGCCGGGGTCGGCGGCTGCCTGGGCCCAGAAGCCGACCGGCGGGGTGTTCACGGTGGGGGTGGCGGGGGTGCTCGTCACTGGCCGCTCCTTCCGGCGATGCGGTTGATGCGGTGCACAGCCTGCTCGAAGCCGCGGGTGAGGTCGTCGACGACGGCCTGGACACTGCGTTCGCTGTTCATCCGGCCCACGATTTGCCCGACGGGTGTGCCGAGCAGCGGCTCAACCTCGTACTTCTGGATCCGGGAGACGGCCTCGGCCACCAGGAGCCCCTGCAGGGGCATGGGGAGGGTGCCGGGCCCGTCCGGGGCGTCCCAGGCGTCGGTCCACTCGGTGCGCAGCTGGCGTGCGGGCTTGCCCGTCAGGGCGCGGGAGCGGACGGTGTCGCCCGAGCCGGCGGCGAGCAGTTTGCGGGTCAGGCCTGGCGAGTGCAGATCGGCCTCTGTGGTGGTCAGCCACATGGAGCCCAACCACACACCCTGGGCGCCGAGGGCGAGTGCCGCCGCCACCTGTTGGCCGCTGCCGATGCCCCCGGCAGCCAGCACGGGCAGGGGGGCGACCGCCTCCACCACCTCCGGGGTGAGCACCATGGAGGCGATCTCACCCGTGTGGCCGCCCGCCTCGTAGCCCTGGGCGACGACGATGTCGATCCCCGCCTCCGCGTGCTTGCGGGCGTGCCGGGCACTGCCCGCGAGCGCGGCGACGAGCACGCCCCGGTCATGGGCACGTTCCACGACATCCGTGGGCGGTGAACCGAGGGCGTTGGCGAGCAGCTTGATCGGATAGTCGAAGGCGACGTCGAGCTGGGTGCGGGCGACCTGCTCCATCCACCCGGTGATCCGCCAGCCGGACGCCTCGCCCTCGGCCAGTTCGGGCACGCCGTACTTGGCCAGGGTGTCCTTGACGAACTGCCGGTGCCCTTCCGGGATCATCGCCTCCACGTCGGCTTCCGTGACGCCCTCGACCTTCTTCGCGGGCATGACGACGTCCAGGCCGTAGGGCCTGCCGTCGACATGTGCCTCGATCCAGTCGAGGTCGCGTTTGAGGTCGTCGGGGGCGGTGTAGCGGACCGCGCCGAGCACTCCGAAGCCGCCGGCCCTGCTGATGGCCGCGGCGACGGCGGGGAACGGCGTGAAGCCGAAAATGGCGTGCTCGACTCCCAGTTTCTTGCTCAGCTCCGTCTGCATGGGCGCAGGATGCCGCAGACCTCCGGACGACGGAAGGCCTTTTCTGATACACCGTCAGATCTCTTGAGCGACCATCCCGTTGACACCACTCCCGCCTGACACGAAAGTTTCATCACGCAAGGTGATCCCGGAAAGATACTTTCAGCCGGAGTGGCGGGAGGAACCTCGATGACCGACGGCGGAACCGGACTGACCAGGCGTCAACTGGGCAGAACCGCGATGGCCTTGGGCGGCGCCCTGGCCATCGCCCCGTTGCCCGCGGGACCCGCGGCGGCAGCAGCGGCACGCACCGCAAAGCCCACCCTGCGTCACGGCTCCCCCGAACGCGCGGGCCTTCTCCCCACCCATCTCCGCCAACTCGTCACCGACGCCGAGCGGTTCTTGGGCCCCTCCCCCAAGCACCCCTGGTACGCCGGCGCCGTCCTCCTCGCCGGCCGCGGCGGCACGGTGGCCCTGCACCAGCCCATCGGGATGTCCGTGCGCTATGAGGCGTACGACGAAACGGGCGACACCGGCGTGGAGTTTCCGTCGGAGCAGCAGATCCGGATGGCCGAGGAAACCGTCTTCGACCTGGCCTCGGTGTCCAAGCTGTTCACGTCGATCCTTGCGGTGCAGCAGATCGAACGGGGTGAGCTCGGGCTGGAGGCGACGGTCGCCTCCTACCTCCCGGACTTCGGCCGCGCGGGCAAGCAGGACATCACGGTCCGGCAGCTCCTGACCCACACCTCGGGGTTCCGCGCCTGGATCCCGCTGTACAACGCGCCGACGTACGAGGAGAAGCTCCAACTCATCTGGAACGAGGCGCCGCTGAACCCGCCGGGCACCAAGTACCTCTACTCCGACCTGAATCTGATCTCCCTCCAGCTCGTCCTGGAGAAGATCACCGGCCGCGGCCTCGACGCCCTCCTCCACGACGAGATCACCGGCCCGCTCGGCATGCGCCGCACCCGCTACAACCCGCCCGCCGCCTGGAAGCCGAGGATCGCGGCCACCGAGGATGCCCGGCTGCCGTGGTCCGGCCTGGACCGTGGGCTCGTCTGGGGTGAGGTGCACGACGAGAACGCCTTCAGCCTGGGTGGGGTCGCGGGTCACGCCGGCGTCTTCTCGAACGCGTGGGACCTGGCGGTCCTCGGCCGGACGCTGCTGAACGGGGGCGCCTACGGCAGGTGCCGCATCCTGGAGCCGGAGTCCGTGGAGCTGATGTTCACCGACTTCAACACCGCCTTCCCCGGCGACGAGCACGGCCTCGGTTTCGAGCTCTACCAGCACTGGTACATGGGCGCCATGGCCACCCCGCGCACGGCGGGGCACACCGGTTTCACCGGCACCTCCCTCGTCCTCGACCCGACGACCGACTCCTTCCTCGTCGTGCTCGGCAACTCCATCCACCCGGTGCGCAGTTGGCGCTCCGGTTCCGCGCCCCGGGTCGCCGCGGCCGACAACATGGCCCGTGCCGCAGCGGTCCGCCCGCGGCACGGCCGTACGGCATGGTTCTCGGGAATGGCGACCGCCACGAGCGCGACCCTCGCGCTCCCCACGCTCGACACCTCCTCCGGCGAGGCGGAGCTGCACTGCGCCCTGTGGTGGGACACCGAGCCGCAGGCGGACGTCCTCGTCCTGGAGTCCACGACCGACGGCGGCACGACCTGGACTCCGCTCCCCTTCGCGACGAAACGCCAGGGCGAGCGGCCACAGGCCCACCCGACCGGCGCCGTCACCGGCTGGTCGGGCCGCGTCTGGCACCGCCTCACCGCGCAACTCCCCGCGCACCGCCGGCTGGTGCTCCGCTGGCGATACACCACCGACAAGCTGTACGTGGGCCGCGGCGCGTACGTCGACGGTCTGCACGTCGAGACGGCGCACGGCGTCCTCTTCGACGAGGCCCGGCCGGCGGACGCGGCGCGGATCACGGCGAGCGGGTGGACGGCTTCCACGAACTGAGCGCCTGGATGGCGCCGCCGGCTCAGCCGGGCACGTCCAGGCGTTGCGTGCCGAGGACGGACAGCAGTCGTAGCGCCTCCTCGGACGGCGTGCCCGGGGTGGCGGTGTAGATGACGACCCGCTGGTCGCGGTCGGCGATGTCCAGGACGTCGCAGTTGACGGTGACGGGGCCGACGACGGGGTGGTCGAAGGTCTTGCGGAGCGTGGGTGCGGCGGTCACGTCGTGGGCCGCCCACAGCCGGGCGAACTCCTCGCTGCCGTCCAGAAGTTCGCCGATCAGCGCGGTGAGTTCGGGGTCGTCCGGGTAGCGGGCCGCGGCGGCACGCAGTTGTTGCGTCGAGTTCCGGGCGAACTCTGCCACGTCCGATACGCCGTAGAGCGCCCGCCCGTCCCGGTGCGGTCCGAGGAAGGCGCGCCGGACGAGGTTGCGGTCGCTGCGGGGCAGGGCCGAGAAGTCCTCCATCAGGGCGGCCGCGAGGTCGTTCCAGGCGAGGATCTCGAACGTCGCCGAGATGACGGTCGCCGCGGCGTGCGGCAGCCGGTGTATCAGGTCGACGATGCTCTGCCGGACCTCGCGCGCCGGCCCCCGCGGCGGTCCGGGCGGGGCTCCGGCGAGATGGTGGAGGTGGGTCCGCTCCGCGTCCGTGAGGCGCAGGGCTCGGGCCAGCTGGGCCAGTACCTCCCGGGACGGGTGCGGGGCGCGGGCCTGCTCGAGGCGGGTGTAGTACTCGGTCGAGATGAACGCCAGTTGCGCCACCTCCTCGCGCGCAGCCCCGGAGTGCGGCGGCTCGGCCCGGCCGGAAGCCCCACCTCGCCGGGGGCGATGCGCTCGCGCCTGCTGCGCAGGAAGTCCGCCATCTGTCGTCGGTCCACGTCCCCAGTGTGCGCGGGCGAACGGCCGCCGAGCCAGGTACCACCGGTGCCTGGATGAGCGGCGCGGCCGGTCACAGGCTCGATCGCATGGACGACAACGCACCCATCGGCATGGACAACACACCGATCACACCGACAGGCCTGCTCGACGGCAAGGTCGCGTTCGTCACCGGCGCCGGCCGCGGCATCGGCGCGGCCGCCGCTCGGCTGTTCGCCCGGGAAGGGGCCCGCGTGCTGCTCGCGGCGCGCACCGAGACGCAGCTCAAGGCGGTGACCGAGGACATCCGGGCGGCCGGGGGCACCGCCGACCACGTGCGGTGCGACCTGGCCGACGGGGACAGCGTCCGGGCCGCCGTCGACCGGGCCGTGGAGCTGTACGGCCGTCTGGACGTCGCCTTCAACAACGGTGCGACGATCCCAGCCGCCCGGCCCGCTGGACCGGCTGACGGAGGCCGAGTTCGACCGGGTCGGCGCGGTCAACCTCCGGGGACCCTGGCTGGCCATGAAGGCCGAGATCGCCGCCATCCGAGCCACCGCCGGGCGCGGGGCGATCGTCAACAACTCCAGCGTGGGCAGCCTGGCGGCCAACCCCGAGCTGCCCGTGTACGGCGCCATGAAGCGGGCGGTCAACAGCCTCACCGCGTCGGCCGCCGTCACGTACGGCCGGGAGGGCATCCGCGTCAACGCCGTCGCACCCGGCCTCACCCTCACCGAGATGGTCGACGAGTGGGAGCAGAACTCCCCCGGCATCATCGACCGGCTCACCGCACAGAACCCGTTGGGCCGGGCCGCCGACCCCGAGGAGATCGCCCAGGCCGCCGCCTGGCTGCTGAGCGACCGCGCGTCCTACGTCACCGGCGTGATCCTTCAGGTGGACGGCGGCGTCCGGGCCTGAGCAGGGAGGGCGTCAGTCCCCGACCGCCTCCAGCACCGCCATCGCCGCGTTGTGCCCCGGCACCCCGCTCACCCCTCCCCCGCGCACCGCGCCCGCCCCGCACAGCAGCACGTTCGGGTGGCGGGTCTCCACGCCCCAGCGGCCGGTGTCCTCCTGGGCGTACGGCCAGGCCAGGTCACGGTGGAAGATGTTGCCGCCGGGCAGGCGCAGGTCACGCTCGAGGTCCAGCGGGGTCTTCGCCTCGATGCAGGGCCGTCCGTCGGCGTCCGTTGCCAGACAGTCGGCGAGCGGCTCGGCGAGGTGGACGTCCAGCTGGGCGAGCGTCGACTTCAGCAGTTCGTCGCGTACGGCGTCGTTGTCGCGCTCGAAGAGCCGGGCCGGGGTGTGCAGACCGAACAGGGTGAGGGTCTGGTAGCCCCGCTCGACCAGGGCGGGGCCGAGGATCGTCGGGTCGGTCAGCGAGTGGCAGTAGATCTCGGACGGCGGGGCGGCGGGGAGTTCCCCGGCGGCGGCCTGGGCGTGGGCGGTGGCCAGCTGGTCGTAGCCCTCGGCGATGTGGAAGGTGCCGGCGAACGCCTCACGCGGGTCGACGGAGCTGTCGCGCAGCCGGGGCAGGCGCTTGAGCAGCATGTTCACCTTGAGCTGGGCGCCCTCGGCGGGAGTCGGGGTGGTGTCGCCGGTGAGGGTGGCGAGTTCCTGCGGGGAGGCGTTCACCAGGACGTGCCGGGCGGAGACGACGCCCTCACCGTCGGCCGTGCGATAGCTGATCTCCGCCGTACGTCCGTCCGTGTCGATCCGTACCGCCTCGTGCCCGGTGACGAGGACCGCGCCCGCGTCTCGTGCGGCCGTGGCCAGGGCGTCGGTGAGGGCGCCCATGCCGCCGACGGGGACGTCCCAGTCGCCGGTGCCGCCGCCGATCACGTGGTACAGGAAGCAACGGTTCTGCTTGAGCGACGCGTCATGGGCGTCGGCGAAGGTGCCGATCAGGGCGTCCGTCAGGACCACGCCCCGGATCAGGTCGTCCGCGAAGCGGTCCTCGATCGCGACGCCGATCGGCTCCTCGAAGAGGGTCCGCCAGGCTTCCTCGTCGTCCACCCGGCGGCGCAGTTCCTCCCGGCTCGGCAGGGGCTCGGTGAGTGTCGGGAAGACCCGCTGGGCTACCTCGCCGGTCATGGCGTAGAAGCGCTGCCAGGCCGCGTACTCGCGCTCACTCCCGGTCAGCCGGGCGAACGCCTCCCGGGTGCGCCGCTCGCCGCCGCCCACGAGCAGTCCGGTCGGCCGTCCGTCCCGGTCGACGGGCGTGTACGAGGAGACGTTGCGGGTACGGACGCGGAAGTCCAGGCCGAGGTCCCGGACGACCTTCTTGGGCAGCAGGCTGACCAGGTACGAGTAGCGGGAGAGCCGAGCGTCGACGCCGGCGAACGGGCGCGTGGAGACCGCGGCGCCCCCGGTGCGGTCCAGTCGCTCCAGCACCAGCACGGACCGTCCGGCCCGGGCCAGGTAGGCGGCGGCGACGAGACCGTTGTGGCCTCCGCCGACGATGACGGCGTCGTACGTACGGTGTCCCGGGTGTCCCTCGTGTGCTGGCATGGTTCTTCGTAACACGTGATGATCTAGGTCGGCCATAGGTGGGACGCACCGGAGTCACGCCTCGCCACCGGGCCTCACCGGCCTCCGGACGCCCGCTGCTGCCGCAGCACCGCCACCCTCCGGTACAGCTCGACCGCCTCCGCGCCCCGCCCGAGCTGCTCCAGGCAGTGGGCCTCGTCGTTCCGGCTGGCGAGGGTGTCGGGGTGGTCGGCGCCGAGGACGTGTTCGCGGGCGGTGGCCACCCTGCGGTACTCGGCGAGCGCATCCGGCCAGCGGCCCAGCCAGCCCAGGCTCACCGCGACCTCGCGCCGGCTGACCAGGGTGTCGGTGTGGTCGGGTCCCAGCACGCGCTCACGGATCGCGCACACGTCACGGGACTCGGCGAGGGCCTCCTCCCAGCGTCCGAGGCGCCCGAGGTTCACGCCGAGGCCGTGGCGGGCGCGCAGGGTCTCGGGGTGGGCGGGGCCGTGGACGCGGGTGCGGTCGTCGATCAGGTCGAGGTAGAGCTGGAGCGCCTCCGCGCTGCGGCCGAGGCGGCCGAGGCTGATGCCGACCTCGTAGCGGGCGGCGAGCGTGTCGGGGTGGTCCGGGCCGAGGGCCTGGGCGCGGGCGTCGGCGACGTCGCGGTAGGTCTGCAGGGCCTCGGCCCAGTGGCCCAACTGGCCGAGTGCGTAGGCGACTTCGTAGCGCGTGACCAGGGTGTCGGGGTGGTGCGGGCCGAGGACGCGGGCGCGCGCGACGGCGACCTCGCCGGCCATGCGGTACGAGTCCTCCAGGCGGCCGAGTCTGCTCAGGTTGAAGGCGAGGTTGTGGCGGCAGCGCAGCGTGTCGGGGTGGTCGGCGCCGATCGCGCGTTCCCGTGCCGTCAGCACGGACGTGTAGACCTGATGCGCGTCGAAGTGGCGGCCCAACTGGCCGAGCACGTACGCCATTTCCTGCCGGGCCGCGAGCGTCTCGGGGTGGTCGGGGCCGAGCGAGAGGCTGCGGGCACGGGCGACGTGCTTGTACTCGCGCAGGGCGTCGGCGGCGCGGCCGGTGCGGCTGAGGGTGAAGGCGACCTCGTAGCGGCTGGCGAGGGTGTCCGGGTGGTCGGCGCCGAGGAGGTGCTCACGCTCGGCGGCGACGGCCCGGTGCACCTCGCCCGCCTCGGTCCAGCGGCCCAGCCGGCCCAGGCTGAGCCCGGCGTTGTGTCGTCCGGCCAGCGCCGCGAGCGCCGCCGCGGAAGGGGTGGGCGCTTCGTCGGGTACGGCGGCCCCCTCGGGCCGGCCGGTCGTGGGCCGGGGGATCCACTCGCCGGTGAGACCGGCCCCCGCGTCCGGCGGTGTGGTGCGCAGGCCGGCACCGGTGGCCTTGTGGCCGGTGGTCATGCCGCGGGTCCAGGACGGCAGGCGGGGCTCGCGGGTCACGGGCGCCGGGGGCCTGAGCTCCGGCTGCGGGGTCACCACGGTCGGCACATACGTCGGTGTCGTACGGCCCAGGCCGATCCGGCGGCCCAACTCGCTTCCGTCGTGCGGGCGTTCCTCGGGGCGCTTCGCCAGCAGGTCGAGGATGACCTGCTCGAAGTACTCGGGCAGCTCGGCGCGGTGGCTGCGCGGCGGCCGGGGCGCGGTGTCGCGGTGGCCGACGAGGATCGCCCAGGGGTCGTCCAGATCGAACGGCGGTACCCCGGTGGCGATCTCGTACAGCACGCACCCCAGCGAGTACAGGTCGCTGCGCTGGTCCACCTCCTCCCCGCCGATCTGCTCCGGCGACATGTAGTGCGGGGTGCCCATCGCGATGCCGGTGCCGGTCAGCCGGGAGGTGAAGCCGATGTCATGGGCGAGGCGCGCTATGCCGAAGTCGCAGATCTTCACCGTGCCGTCGGCGAGCCGCATGATGTTCGCGGGCTTCAGGTCGCGATGCACGATGCCCTGCTGGTGGGTGTAGGCGAGGGCGGCGGCGACCTGGTCGGCGATCTCGACGACGTCCGGGACGGGCAGCGGATGGTGCTTGTTGTCCTCCAGGAGCTGGCTGAGGTTGCGCCCCTGGAGCAACTCCATGACCAGGAACAGAACCCCGTCGGACTCGCCGAAGTCGTGGACCACGGTCACCCCGCGGTGCTGGAGCGCCGCGGCCACCCGGGCCTCGCGGCGAAACCGCTCCCGCAGGACACGCATGAAGGAGTGGTCGTGGTGCGGTCCCAGCGGCTTGAGGCACTTCACGGCGACATGCCGGCCCAGCGACTCGTCGCGCGCACGCCAGACCTCGCCCATACCGCCGCGCCCGATCGGATCGAGCAGTCGGTACCGGCCCTGGATCAGCCTGCTGTCCCCCATCGCCCGCGATCGCCCCCCGTCACGGTCAGCCTTGCCCTCCCCCGGCTCGTCCAGTATGGCGAGCTATCGTCCGAGTTTGTACGGTGCCGGGCGCGAGCCGGGGCCGAGTCGTGCCATGGCCCGCAGGATGTGTTTGGGCGGGAGTTGCCAGCGCAGACGTGCGGGAACAGCGCGCAGCAGGGTGCCCGTGGCACGCAACTGACGGGTGACGGTGGCGGGTTTCGGCGCCGGTCTGCCGTACAGCTCGTGGGCGTACGGCGGCAGAGCGGCGTACGCCAGCTGCGCCACACGCCGCCACAGCACCTCGCGCGCCGGGACGAGAAGGGGGTGCGTCGGCGGGCGGAGCAGGAAGTCGTCCACCGCGCGTGCCTCGGATCCGCACGCGAGCTCGGGCCGCACCTTCTCGAAGTACGCCGCCATCTCGGCCTGGTTCGCCGGTACGGCGTCGGGGTCCAGGCCCACCAGACGGGCGCTGACCCGGTGTTCGTCGATGTAGCGGTCGGCCTGCGCGTCGGTGAGGCGGAACCCGGAGCGCCGCGCGACCTGCAGATACGAGTCGATCTCCGCGCAGTGCACCCACAGCAGCAGATCGGGTTCGTCGACGCCGTACCGCTCCCCCGTGTCCGGGTCGGTGGCGCTCAGCATGCTGTGGATCTTCCGCACACGTGCGCCCGCCTTCTCGGCGGCCTCGGTGGTGCCGTACGAGATCGTCCCGACGAAGTTGGCGGTGCGCAGGAGGCGGCCCCAGGCGTCGTGCCGGAAGTCGCTGTTCTGCATCACGCCGCGTACGGCACGCGGATGGAGGGCCTGGAAGTAGAGCGCGCGGATTCCGGCGACCCACATCATGGGGTCGCCGTGCATCTGCCAGGTCACGGAACTCGGGGTGAACAGCCCGGGATCGCCCATGCCCGCAGGCTAACGCCGCACCCTCGGCATCCCCAGCCCGATCCACGAGATGATCTCCCGCTGGATCTCGTTGTTGCCGCCGCCGAAGGTGAAGATGACGGCCGAGCGGTAGCCGCGCTCCAGCTCGCCGTGCAGCACGGCTCCCGCCGAACCCTCCTTCAGCGCGCCCGGTGCGGCGACGATCTCCATCAGCCAGGCGTACGCGTCCCGGCGCGCCTCGGAGCCGTAGACCTTCACCGCGGAGGCGTCCTGCGGGGTGAGCGTGCCCTCCTGCACGGCGCTCACCATCTTCCAGTTCAGGAGCTTGAGGGCGTCGAGCTTGGCGTGGGTCTGGGCGAGCCGGCGGCGCACCCAGGGGAGGTCGACCACCCGGCGGCCGTCGGCCAGCTTGGTCTCCATGGCCCAGCGCTGGACGTCGTGCAGGGCACGGATGGCCATGGTGCCGTGGGCGGCGAGGGTGACGCGCTCGTGGTTGAGCTGGTTGGTGATCAGGCGCCAGCCATGGTTCTCGGCGCCGACGCGGCGGGAGACCGGGACGCGGATGTGCTCGTAGTAGCTGGCGGTGGTGTCGTGCGAGGCGAGCGTGTTGATGAGGGTGCAGGAGTAGCCCGGGTCGGCGGTCGGGACGAGGAGCATGGTGATGCCCTTGTGGGGCGGGGCGTCCGGGTCGGTGCGGACGGCCAGCCAGACCCAGTCGGCGGTGTCGCCGTTGGTCGTCCAGATCTTCTGGCCGGTGACGACGTACTCGTCGCCGTCGCGCACGGCGCGGGTCCGCAGGGCGGCCAGGTCCGTGCCCGCGTCGGGCTCGCTGTAGCCGATCGCGAAGTCGATCTCGCCGGAGAGGATCTTCGGCAGGAAGTACGCCTTCTGTTCCTCCGTGCCGTACTGCATGATCGTCGGGCCGACGGTGTTGAGCGCCATCAGCGGCAGCGGTACACCCGCCTGGGCCGCCTCGTCGAAGAAGATGAACTGTTCCATCGCGGTCAGGCCGCGGCCGCCGTACTCCTTGGGCCAGCCCACGCCGAGCCAGCCGTCCGTGCCGAGCCGGCGGATCGTCCTGCGGTAGTAGCGTTTCTGGGCGGCCGGGTCGGTGAAGCGGGTCTGTGCGAGGTCGGGCACCAACTTGGCGAAGTAGTCGCGCAGTTCGGTGCGCAGCCGCTGCTGCTCGGGCGTGTATTCGAGATGCACGGCGCCTCCAGGCTCCCCAAGGCCGGTCCTGTCGGCGCACACGGTAGAACGTGTTCCAGAAATTGGGAATGGCGAGGAGCGGCGGGATGCGGAGCGACCCGCTGAGGCGAGCGGTGCAGACCGTCAGTCGAGCGTGCTCATGAAGTCCGTGCAGGCCCGTGCGCAGGCACGGCATGCCTCCGCGGCGTCCTCGGCGCCCGGGTGCCGGTCGAAGACATGCGCACACTCCAGGCACACCGACCGGGTCCACTCCAGCTGGACCCGGAGCGCGGCCTCGGCGCCCTCGTCCATGCCGCCCTGCTCGGACAGCACACGGCAGGTCGTGTCGCACACCTCGGCGCACAGGATGCCCTTGCGTCGCACGAGTTCCTGGTCCTCGGCCGCGTCCGGATCGACGAGGCTCGCACGCAGGGCGCAGGTCCGAGCGCACTCGGTGCAGGCCTGGGCGCACGCGAAGCGGTCCTCGAGGAACTGGACGAGTTCTTGCTGGGATGCTGGCGATGTCACAAGGGGCGGGTAGCCGGAGCCGAGGGCACCAAACCCGACTCTCACACCTTGCGGCCGGGCGTTCCAGCCGGTCGTGGCAAACGGGTTCTTCACGGATGCCGTACGTGTTCATCGAGTCGCCAGGGGTACCCGCGGGCCCATGGACACGACTTGGATGGACATCGCCGCAGCCCGGGGCGCGCTCGCCGTCGGGTTGCTCGTCGCCGGTGTGGTCGTCGTGGCGCTGCTCATCGGCGCCTTTGTCCTGGGCGCCCGGATCAGGCGCCGGGAACCGCGTCCGCCCCGTCCCGAGGAACAGCCGAGGCTGCCCGCCGAGGGCCCGGTCCACGAGGTCCGGGAGCGCCGGGAGCCCGCCGAGGTGCCGAAGAGTGACCAGCGGGTCACTCCGCACGACCTTCCCGCCCACGGCAACATCCCCTCCCGTACCAGCCCGTCGCAGGAACGCCCGCGCTGGAGCGAGGGCGGCAGCGGCGGTACGTGACGCCTCCGGCGCTCTTCGGAGGCCGCCGCACGGGTGGCACCTGTCCCCAGCCTGGTGGCGTAAGCCCCCTCACCCGGGCAGCCGCCTCCGTGGCGGACCTGGCCGGTGGACGTGCAGTGACCGTCGCCGGTCAGTACGGTGCTGTTCTGGCGTTCGAAGCTGGGAGGCGGCATGGCCGGCATCAAGGCGGAGAAGCTGCCGCGCAAGGCGTACGAGAAGGAACTGCTGCGCCTGCAGCTGGAGTTGGCGAAACTGCAGGAGTGGGTGCGGGCCGAGGGTGCCCGGCTGGTCGTCATCTTCGAGGGGCGGGACGCGGCGGGCAAGGGCGGCACGATCAAGCGGGTCACGGAGCACCTCAATCCCCGGGTCGCGCGGATCACGGCGCTGCCCAAGCCGACCGAGCGCGAGCGGACCCAGTGGTACTTCCAGCGGTACATCGGGCATCTGCCCGCCGCCGGGGAGATCGTGCTGTTCGACCGCAGCTGGTACAACCGCGCCGGGGTCGAGCACGTCATGGGCTTCTGCACCAAGGCGGAATACCAGCGCTTCCTGCGCCAGTGCCCCCTCTTCGAGCGGATGCTGGTGGAGGACGGGATCCAGCTGCGCAAGTACTGGTTCTCGGTGAGCGACGAGGAGCAGCAGGAACGCTTCCGGCGTCGGCTGGAGGATCCCGTACGGCGCTGGAAGCTGTCCCCGATGGACCTGGAGTCGATCACCCGCTGGGAGGCGTACTCCCGGGCCAAGGACGAGATGATGGTGCACACCGACATCGCCGAGGCGCCCTGGTACGTCGTCGAGAGCGACGACAAGCGCCGGGCCCGGCTGAACATGATCGCCCACCTGCTCGGCTCCGTGCCGTACCAGGACGCGCTCCCGCCCGTCCTGGACCTGCCCGAGCGTCCGGCCTCGACCGGCTACCAGCGACCGCCACGCCATCTGCAGCACTACGTCCCGGACCACGCGGCGAGCCTGTGAGCCTCACTGCGCACCGGAACGGACGACGGCGACCGGGCACTGCGCGTGGTGGAGCAGTGCCTGACTGACCGAGCCGAGCAGCAGTCCGGCGAACCCGCCCCGGCCCCGCGCCCCCACCACCACGAGCCCGGCGTCGGCGCTGGCCTCGATGAGGGTGTGGCGGATCCGGCCGCGCACCAGCCTGCGGCGCACGGCGACGTCGGGATACAGCTCACGCAGCCCGCCGAGCGCCTCGGCGAGCACACGCTCCTCCTCATCGTGCAGCCGGCCCTCGTCGTACGTCACGAAGGGCGGGTCGGCGGGGCTTTCGTAGGCGCGCTCGGAGCGGGTGCTCCAGGCGTGCAGCGCCACCAGGTCCGTGCCGCGCGCGGCCGCCACCGCGAAGGCGAACTCGACGGCTCCCCGGGCCGCGGGCGAACCGTCCACAGCGAGGAGTACCGGCCCGTCCGGGTCCGGTCTGCCGCGCACCACCAGCACGGGGCAGGCGGCGTGGGCGGCCATGTGACCGGCGGTGGAGCCGAGCAGCAGGGCGCCGAACCGGCTCTGGCCCCGGCTTCCCACCACCGCAAGGGACGCGGTGCGCGACTCGATCTCCAGCACCGTCACCGGTTCCCCGACGACGATGTCACGCGTGATCTCGACGTCCGGCGCAAGCTCGTGGGCGCGCTGCTCGGCCTTGGCGAGCGTGCCGTCGATCAGCTCACGCATCCCGGCGCCGCTCGGCTCCCAGGGCCGCCCGCCGTGCGGGATGTGTGCGGCCGGCCAGCCGAAGGCGTGCACCAGCCGCAGCCCCACGCCGTGCAGCGCGGCCTCGCGCGCCGCGATCTCCACGGCCGCCATGCTCGACGGCGAGCCGTCCACCCCTACGACAACCGGGCCGTGCATCGCGCTCCCCTTTCCGCGCAGGATCCGCCTTCCACGCAGGATCCGCGAGGGTTGGTCCTCCCAGCCTCTCCCCGCGGGCCGCATCCCGCACCGGGCGGTGCGTCGCGCAGGGGGGAGCCGAGGAGGAGCCGCGTCAGTCGTGCAGCACCAGTCGCCCTGTTCCCCCCGGTTGCAGCGACACACCGCGACCCGGCAGCCGTACGTCGATCGGTGAGGCGTCGGAGGACGGCACCTGGATTTCCAGCAGCCCTCGTTCCAGGCGCAGCCGTACGCCCCAGTGGCCCTGGTAGCGCAGGGGGAACCCGTAGGAGGACAGCTCGGGCAGCGGCACGGGGTCGAGCCACAGGGCGCCGCCGCGGGTCTCCAGGCCGGTCAGGCCGCGCTGGACGAGGTCGAGGGTGCCGGCCATGGCGCCGAGGTGGATGCCCTCGCCGGTGGTGCCGCCCTGCACGTCGGCGATGTCGCCCTGGAGGGCCTCCTGGACGAACTTCCACGCCTCCGTGCGCCGGCACCGGGCCAGGACCCAGCCGTGGACCAGGCCGCTGAGGGTGGAGCCGTGGCTGGTGCGGTGCATGTAGTAGTCGACGGTGCGCTGCCACATGTGCTCGTCGAGCCGGACTCCCAGCCGGTGGAACAGGCTGCCCAGTTCGGACGGGGCGAAGAGGTAGCCGAGCATGAGGACGTCGGCCTGCTTGGAGGCCTTGTAGCGGTTGACCGTGTCGCCCTCCGCCTCCAGGATCCGGTCCAGCCGCCGGATGTCGCCGTACTGCTCGCGGTAGCCGATCCAGTCGAGCTCGTCGAGGTCGCCGTAGCCCGCGAACTGGCTGATCACGTCGTCGTGGAAGGGGACGTGGAGCGTGTGCGAGACGTCGTCCCACCGTTCGAGCTCACCCCCGTCCAAGCCGGTGCGTTCGGCGAGTTCGCGCCGGCGGGGCTCGGGCAGGCTCTCCAGCAGTTCGAGGGTGCGGGTGAGCACCCAGGCCGCTGTGACGTTGGTGTACGCGTTGTCGTCCAGGCCGGGTGCGTCGGCGTCCGGGTACGCCTCGTGGTACTCGTCGGGGCCGACGACGCCCTTGATGCTGTGGCGGCCCAGACTGTCGTCGTAGACGGCCTTGTCCGCCCAGAAGCGGGCGATCTGCAGCAGCATCTCGGCGCCCTTGGTGTGCAGGAACTCCATGTCGCCGCTGGCCTCGCAGTACTGCCACACGTTGTACGCGATCGCCGAGCCGACGTGGTGCTGGAGCCGGGAGTGGTCGGGCAGCCAGCGTCCCGAGCGCGGGTTGAGATGGAGCTGCTGGGTCTCCTCACGGCCGTCGCTGCCGCTCTGCCAGGGGTACATCGCGCCCTTGTGGCCCGCCGCCCTGGCGCTGGTGCAGGCCTGTTCGAGGCGTCGGTGGCGGTGGCGGAGCAGGGCGCGGGAGACCTCCGGGAAGTGCATGTTGAGGTAGGGCAGCACGAACAGCTCGTCCCAGAAGACATGGCCGCGGTAGGCCTCGCCGTGCAGTCCGCGGGCGGGGACTCCCACGTCGAGGTCGGCGGTGTGCGGGGAGAGCGTCTGCAGGACGTGGAAGAGGTGCAGCCGCAGGATGCGGCCCGACTCACCGGGGACGTCGAGTGCGGCGCGGCGCCAGAGCTGGGCCCAGGCCGTGAGGTGCGACCCGATCAGCGCGTCGAAGCCGGGCGCGCGGCCCACCCGGTCGACGGCGGCGTGCAGCGGGTCGCTGATCGCCGGGTCGCGGGAGGTGTGCAGGGCGACGGTCTTGTCGACGGTGACCGTGCGGCCGGGTTCCAGGTCGATGGTCAACCGCTGGATGGCGTACGGCCGTTCGTGGCTGATCGTGACCGGAACGCCGGCGTCGGTGGTCAGCCGGGAGGCGATGCCGATCCGGATGTCGGAGGTGCGGGTGCGGCAGCGCAGCCAGACCGTGTCGGGGGCGGCGGTGCCGGTGTGGATGTGGGTCAGATGGCGGCCGTCCAGGTCCCGGTAGCGGGCCACGCCGGAGTTGGTGACGCCGCCGTCCAGGGCCGCCTCCACTTCGAGCGGGCCGGCGAATCCCTCGGCCGTGAACTCGGTGCGCAGGCCCGCCAGATGGGGGTCGGCCATGTGCACCATCCGCTGCTGACGCACCGTCAGTACTCCGTCGTCGCCGAGGCCGTACCGCGTCCGGCGCTCCAGCAGCCCCACGGACAGGTGCAGCATCAGCCGGTGGTCGAGCACGTCCGCGGTGTCGGGGACGATCCAGTCTCCACCGGGCAGGCGGAAGCGCAGCGGCAGCCAGTTCGGGACGTTGACCATGTCCTCGTTCTCGACCTTGCGGCCCGCGACCTTGGACGTGAGCCGATTGTAGATGCCGGCCACATACGTCCCCGGATAGTGGACGTCGTCGGCGGAGCACTCGGGCAGCGCGCCCCGGCTTGCGAAGTAGCCGTTGCCGAGCGTGCACAGCGACTCGCGCAGTCGTTCGTCGCCGGGCTTGTAGCCCGCGTACTCCCAGCTCCAGCCCGTTCCGTCGATCTCCGAGCCCAGATCCGTTCCGTCGGCCTTCGAGATCAGCTCCGCTTCTTCGGCCACCGAGCTCAGATCAGCTCCCTCGGCCTCCAGGCTCCGGTCCATCACGTCGGCGCTCCTCCCGCGCAGAGTTCTCCGAGGTCCCGTACGACGATGTCGGCGCCGTGCCGCAGGAGCCGCGCTCCGGTGTCGGCGCCCGCGGCCCGGTCGACACCGACCACCAGGGCGAATCCGCCGCGCCGGCCCGCCTCCACGCCCACCAGGGCGTCCTCGACGACCGCGGCCCGACCGGCGGGGGCGCCGAGCCTGCGGACAGCCTCCAGGAACAGGTCGGGCTCCGGCTTGCCCGCGAGGCCCAGGCGGGCCGTCTCACCGCCGTCCACCAGGGCGTCGAACAGGCCGAGGATCCCGGCCCGCTCCAGCAGTTCCCCGGCGTGCCGGGACGCGGAGGCGGCCGCCCGGGGCACGCCGGCCGCGCGCAGTGCCTGCACCAGCCGTACGGTCCCCGGGTAGGCGTCGACGCCGTGCTCGCGCAGCCTCTGGGTGAAGAGGCGCTCCTTGTCCTCGGCGACGGCCCGAACCGTCTCGTCCGACGCGTCGACGCCGCGTGCGGCGAGGAAGGCCGCGGCGCCGTCGAGGCGGGACTTGCCGTCCACGTGGCGCAGATAGTCGTCGCCCACGTCGAAGGGGCGGCGCTGATCGGGGTCCTCGGGCGGGTGGGCCCGCAGGTAGCCGTCGAAGGCCACCTTCCACGCGGCGGCGTGCACCCGGGCAGAGTCGGTGATCACTCCGTCGGTGTCGAAGACGACGGCACGCACGTCGTGCAGAGCGGGGGCGAGCGCCTCGCGCGCCCTGTCGGGGGTGAGGGGCCTGGGCATCGGTCACCCCCGCCGCGGCAGGTCGTCACCCGGGCCATGTGCGGGCCGACGCCGGGCGCCTACGGCATCCGGGGGATGTCCGCGCACACCGGCGTCACAGAACGCGAACCGCACGGCGCCCTCACCTCCGTTCGACGGCGCTCCCGCACCCGGCGGGATCCGCTCATGGGTACCCGCCGGGCCCGCGTTGTCACCTCCTGCCACCGCTACCGCCGCCGCCTGCCGCCCAGGTGCGCCGACCGGCCCTGGCGCATCAGCCGCGCTCATGGTGTGCTGGAGGTGACGGGAAGGACCCACACCGGCGCGGGGAAGCGGATGACGGCCGCGCACCGCGCAATCAGGATCCGCGAGAAGTGGATAGGGCCCTTCCCGCCCCAGTGTCCTGCTCCGTCCCCGTGATGTCGCCCGGGCGCTTCTGTGCGTGTGTCAGTCGCCCCGGTAGAGCGCCGTGAGCAGTTCGATCGCCGCCTGAGCTGCGGGAGGCGGGTCGTCGCGCCACCAGGCCAGCCGTACGGCAATGGGTTCGGCGTCCCGCAGCGGCCGGTAGACGACTCCGGGGCGCGGGTACTGGTGGGCGGTGGCCTCGGCGGTCATGCCGACGCAGCGGCCGGTGGAGATCACCGTGAGCCAGTCGTCGACGTCGTGCGTCTCCTCGGTCGCCGGACGCGAGTCGGGCGGCCACAGGTCGGCCGTCGTGGTCCCGGTGCGGCGATCGACGAGGAGGGTGCGTCCGCTGAGGTCGGCCAGCCGGACCGAGCGGCGCCGGGCCAGTGGATCGTCGGTGGCCACGGCGCACAGCCGCCGCTCCAGTCCGACGATGGCGGTCTCGAACCGCCGGTCGTCCACCGGCCGGCGGACGACGGACAGCTCGCAGGCGCCTTCCACCAGTCCCGCGGTGGCCGAATTGACGCGGACGAGCTGCAGGTCGGTACCGGGGTGGGCGGCGGCCCAGCGGCGCTGGAACGCCGGGGTGTGCCGGCCGAGCGCCGCCCAGGCGTAGCCCATCCGCAGCCGGGCGTGCCCGGAGGCGGCCTCCCGGACCAGGTCGTCCACCTCGCCGAGCACCCGCCGCGCGTGCGCCAGGACCCGCAGCCCGGTACCCGTCGGAGTCACCTCGCGGGAGGTCCGCCGCAACAGCCGTACGCCCAGGGCGCGTTCCAGGGAGGCCAGCGAGCGGGACACGGCCGCCTGGGAGACGCCGAGGGCGATCGCGGCGTCGGTGAACGTGCCCTCGTCGACGATGGCGACGAGACAGCGCAGCTGCCGCAGCTCCAGATCCGTGGCTCCAGCTCCATCCATGACTCAAGCGTATAGATGGCTCCAGGGACGCATTTTGCGCAAAGATCGAGCGGTCGCACGATCGGCGTATGCGCACCCGTCCCGCCCCGGCGCCCGCCACTGCACCCGGGCCTGCCACCCCGCCGGCGCTCGTCGCCGCGTCCGCGCCGGCCGCGGCGCCCTCGTCCACGGTTCCGTTCGATGGCCGCAAGCAGACCGGCGGACGTCTCGCCGGTGTGGCCACGATGATCGGCAGCGGACTGTCCACCCAGACGGGGGCCGCGATCGGCTCCCTCGCGTTCCCCGTCCTCGGGCCGGTCGGTGTCGTCGCCGTGCGGCAGTACGTCGCCGCCGTCGTCCTGCTGTCCGTGAGCAGGCCGAGGCTGCGTTCGTTCACGTGGCATCAGTGGTGGCCGGTCGTCGCGCTGGCCCTGGTGTTCGGCACCATGAACCTCTCGCTGTACTCGTCGATCGAGCGCGTCGGCCTGGGGCTGGCGGTGACGCTGGAGTTCCTCGGCCCGCTCACCATCGCTCTGGCCACGTCGCGCCGCCGCGTGGACGTGTGCTGCGCGGTGATCGCCGCGGCCGGTGTCATCACCCTCATGCGTCCACAGCCCTCGACCGACTACGCCGGGCTGGCCCTGGGCCTGCTGGCCGCCGCGTGCTGGGCGTCGTACATCCTGCTCAACCGCACCGTCGGCCGGCGCATCCCCGGAGCCCAGGGCGCGGCGGCCGCGTCCGGCATCTCCGCCGTGATGTTCCTGCCCATCGGCATCGTCATCGCCGTCCAGCACCCGCCCACGGCCGGCGCC
This sequence comes from Streptomyces sp. NPDC055013, assembly GCF_053608645.1. Classification (NCBI taxonomy): domain Bacteria; kingdom Bacillati; phylum Actinomycetota; class Actinomycetes; order Kitasatosporales; family Streptomycetaceae; genus Streptomyces; species Streptomyces sp. NPDC055013. Next base: position 74,287 of record NZ_JBSGVW010000027.1, on the reverse strand, counting down.
CTCGCCTGCGCCACAGCCGCGGGGCTCCTCTCCTCGGCCGTGCCGTACCTGGCGGACCTGTTCACCCTCCGCCACGTCCCGGCCCGGGCCTTCGGTCTGTTCATGAGCGTCAACCCGGTGCTCGCGGCCGTGGTCGGACTGGTCGGACTGGGTCAGGACCTGGGCGGGCTCGAATGGGCGAGCATCGGCGCCATCGTCGCCGCCAACGCGCTGAGCATCATCACGTCACGCGACTGAGGCGGGGAGGGCCTCGAGGTGATCGGGGTCGTACGGCGTGCGGACGTGGACGCTCGTGTCACCGGTGCCCCCGCGCGGATCAGATGGCCTCGCGGATGGCCTGTTCGAAGCCCTCGACATGGCTGCGGGCGAGCTGCGCCGCCTTGTCGGGGTCCCCGGCGACGATCGCCTCGACCAGCGGTCCGTGCTCCTCGACATGGCCGGCCATGTCGGACAGCCGGTCTACGAACAGACACCAGATGCGGGTCGCCAGGTTGTCGTGGCGGACGAGGGTGTCCTCCAGGTACGGATTGTGCGTGGCGGCGTAGATGGCGCGGTGGACCTGAAGGTCGAGGTGCATGAGCTCGGAGGCGTCGCGCTGTCGGGGCCCCTCGCTCTCCAGCTCCACCCGCAGGGCCGTCAGGACGGCCCGGTCCGCGGCCGTCGCACGGCGTGCGGCCTGGGCGGCGGCCAGTGGTTCCAGTTCCAGGCGCACCTCGGAGATGTGCGCCAGGTCGGTGATGTTGACGTCGGTGGCGAAGGTGCCGCGTCGCGGGTAGGTCGTGATGAGCCGCTCGTACTGGAGCCGCTTGAGCGCCTCGCGCACCGGCGTGCGTCCGACGCCGAGGGACTGCGCGAGCTGGTCCTCGTTGATCGGCGCGCCCGGGCGGATCTCGAGCATGACGAGCCGGTCGCGGATGGCGCGGTAGGCCCGCTCGGCGAGGGACACTTCCTCACCTCTTGGCGCGGTCGCCACGTTCTGCATGAGGCCCCCTTGACCTGTCCGTCGAGCTCTCATACCGTACCGCAGAGATTGATATATCAGTTGCTCATTAGTTGGCTCCCAGGATGGTGCACAGATGGCAGCGAACCCGTCGATCACCACGTCCACCTCTCCTCTCTCCCTCCCGCTGGGTGAGCTCGACCCGGATGTCGCCGCCGCCGTGGGCGCGGAGCTCCACCGGCAGCAGTCCACCCTGGAGATGATCGCCTCGGAGAACTTCGCCCCGGCCGCCGTCATGGAGGCCCAGGGCTCGGTGCTGACCAACAAGTACGCCGAGGGCTACCCGGGCCGGCGCTACTACGGCGGCTGCGAACACGTCGACGTCGTCGAGCAGTTGGCCATCGCCCGGGTGAAGGAACTGTTCGGCGCCGAGGCCGCGAACGTGCAGCCGCACTCGGGGGCCCAGGCCAACGCGGCCGCGATGTTCGCGCTGCTCGACCCCGGCGACACGATCCTCGGCCTCGACCTGGCGCACGGCGGTCACCTGACCCACGGCATGCGCATCAACTACTCCGGCAAGCTGTACGACGTCGTGCCGTACCACGTGCGCGAGTCCGACCTGCGCGTCGACATGGACGAGGTCGAGCAGCTCGCTCTCGCGCACCGGCCGAAGATGATCGTCGCCGGCTGGTCGGCCTACTCCCGGCGGCTGGACTTCGCCGCGTTCCGGCGGATCGCCGACGCGGTGGGCGCGTACCTGATGGTGGACATGGCGCACTTCGCCGGGCTGGTGGCCGCGGGCCTGCACCCGAGCCCGGTGCCGTACGCCGATGTCGTGACCACCACCACGCACAAGACCCTCGGCGGGCCGCGCGGCGGAGTGATCCTCAGCCGTGCCGACCTGGCGAAGAAGATCAACTCGGCGGTCTTCCCGGGCCAGCAGGGCGGCCCGCTGGAGCATGTCATCGCGGCGAAGGCGGTGGCCTTCAAGGTGGCGGCGGGCGAGGAGTTCAAGGAGCGCCAGCGACGCACTCTGGACGGCGCCCGCATCCTCGCCGGACGGCTGCTGGCCGATGACGTGGCCGAGGCCGGGATCACCGTGCTGACCGGCGGCACCGAGGTCCATCTGGTCCTCGTCGACCTACGCAACTCCGCGCTCGACGGGAAGCAGGCCGAGGACCGGCTGCACCGCGTCGGCATCACCGTCAACCGCAACGCGGTGCCGTTCGACCCGCGCCCGCCCATGGTCTCGTCGGGGCTGCGGATCGGGACCCCGGCCCTGGCCACCCGCGGCTTCGGCGAGACGGAGTTCCGCGAGGTCGCCGACATCATCGCGCAGGCCCTGATGGCGGAGCGGCTCGGCGACGAGAGCGCGGACCTGCTGCGGGACCGGGTCGCGAAGCTCGCCGGCGCGTTCCCCCTCTATCCCCACCTGACCGGGAATCCCCACCTGATCGGAGACGCGGCATGACCGCCCAGCCGCTGCCGGAGCACCCGGACTTCCTCTGGCGCAACCCCGAGCCGCGTTCCTCCTACGACGTCGTCATCGTCGGCGCCGGAGGGCACGGCCTGGCCACCGCCTACTACCTCGCCAAGAACCACGGCATCACCGACGTCGCCGTACTGGAGAAGGGCTGGCTGGCCGGCGGCAACATGGCGCGCAACACCACGATCATCCGCTCGAACTACCTGTGGGACGAGAGCGCGGCGATCTACGAGTACGCGCTCAAGCTGTGGGAAAAGCTCCCGGAGGAGCTGGACTACGACTTCCTGTTCAGCCAGCGCGGCGTCCTCAACCTCGCCCACACCCTCCAGGACGTCCGCGAGGGCGTGCGGCGCGTCAACGCCAACCGCCTCAACGGAGTCGACGCCCAGTGGCTCGAACCGGACGAGGTCGCCAAGGTCTGCCCCATCCTCAACGTCTCGTCCCGCACCCGCTATCCGGTCCTCGGCGGCACCTTTCAGCCCCGGGCAGGTATCGCCAAGCACGACCACGTCGCCTGGGCACTGGCCCGCCGGGCCGACGAGATGGGCGTGGACCTGATCCAGGGCTGCGAGGTCACCGGCTTCCTCAAGGAGGGCGACCGGGTCGTGGGCGTCGAGACCAACCGGGGCCGCATCCTCGCCGGCCGGGTCGGTCTCGCGGCCGCCGGGCACAGCAGCGTGCTGGCCGAGCGGGCGGGCGTACGGCTGCCGGTGCAGTCCCACCCGCTGCAGGCACTGGTCTCCGAGCTGCACGAGCCGGTGCACCCCACGGTCGTCATGTCGAATCACGTGCACGTCTATGTCTCCCAGGCGCACAAGGGCGAGCTGGTGATGGGCGCGGGCGTCGACTCCTACAACGGCTACGGCCAGCGCGGCTCCTTCCACGTCATCGAGCAGCAGATGGCCGCCGCCGTCGAGCTGTTCCCCGTCTTCGCCCGGGCGCACGTGCTGCGGACCTGGGGCGGCATCGTGGACGTCAGTCCGGACGCCTCCCCGATCATCGGGACCACGCCCGTCGAGAACCTCTACGTCAACTGCGGCTGGGGCACCGGCGGTTTCAAGGCCACCCCGGCCGCCGGCTGGACCTTCGCGCACACCATCGCCACGGGCGAACCGCATCCGCTGAACGCCCCCTTCGCCCTCGACCGTTTCGCGACGGGTGCGTTGATCGACGAGCACGGCGCGGCAGCCGTGGCCCACTGAAAGCCTGCTGAGAGAAGGACACCGTGCTGCTGATCAGCTGCCCGTGGTGCGGCCCCCGCGACGAGACCGAGTACCACTACGGCGGACAGGCCCATGTCCCCTACCCCGAGACCCCTGCCGACCTCACCGACGAGCAGTGGGCCGAGTACGTCTTCTACCGCGACAACCCCAAGGGCCCCTTCGCCGAGCGGTGGATGCACAGCACCGGCTGCCGGCGCTGGTTCAACGTCCAGCGCGACACCACCACTTACGAGGTGCTGAGCTCCTACCGGCTCGGCGAGCCCCGCCCCGAACTGCCCCAGGCCGGAGGGAACGACCGATGACCGACCAGCGATTCCGGCGGCGGCAGGGCGGCCGTGTCGACCGTGCCCGCGTGCTGCGGTTCACCGTCGACGGGCGGGAGCTGACCGGCCACCCCGGTGACACGGTCGCCTCCGCGATGCTGGCGAACGGTGTTGTCGAGGTCGCCCCGTCGCTGTACCGCGGCCGCCCGCGCGGCATCGTCGCCGCGGGTGTGGAGGAGCCCAACGCCCTGGTGCAGATCGACGGTTCGTGCTCGGAGGGCATGCTCCCGGCCACGACTGTGGAGCTGTACGACGGGCTGTCCGCCACCACCCTCTCCGGGATGGGCCGGCTCGACCCGACCCCCGACCCCGCCGCGTACGACAAGAAGTACGTCCACACCGACGTCCTGGTCGTCGGCGCCGGACCGGCCGGACTCGCGGCCGCAGCCGCTGCCGCCGGCTCCGGCGCCCGGGTGATCCTCGTCGACGACCAGCCCGAGCCCGGCGGTTCGCTGCTCTCCGGCACGCGGACCGGCCTCGAGTGGGTCGCCGACGTGCGTGCGGCTCTCGACGCCGCCCCCGACGTCGTGGTGCTGCAACGCACCACGGCCTTCGGGTCGTACGACGACAACTACGTACTGGCCCTCCAGCGGCGCACCGACCACCTCGGAGCCGGCGCCCCCGACCCGTCCGAGGGCGTCTCGCGTCAGCGGCTGTGGCACATCCGGGCCCGCCAGGTCGTCCTGGCGACCGGGGCCCACGAGCGTCCACTGGTGTTCGCCGGCAACGACCTGCCCGGGGTGATGCTCGCCGGGGCCGTGCGTTCGTACCTCAACCGGTACGCGGTGGTGCCGGGTTCGCGGGCCGTCGTCAGCACGACCAACGACAGCGCGTACGACACCGTCGCCGATCTGCACGCCGCCGGGATCGACATCGCCGCCGTCGTGGACGCGCGCCCCGAACTGTCCCACAGGGCCGCCGAGGTCGCCGCGGCGACCGGGGTGCGGGTGCTGACGGGCGGTGCGGTGGTCTCCGCTGCGGGCGGCGGACGGCTCACCGGCGTCACCGTGCAGGACCTGGACGAGGACGGCCGACTCACCGGTGCGGCGGAGTCGTTCGACTGCGACCTGCTCGCCGTCTCGGGCGGGTGGAGCCCGGTGGTGCACCTGCACAGCCAGCGTCGGGGGCGGCTGCGCTGGGACGAGGAGCTGGTCGCGTTCGTCCCCGACGGAACCGTGCGGGACCAGCAGGTCGTGGGGGCGGCGCGTGGGACGTACGACCTCGACGGCTGTCTGGCCGAGGGGGCGCGGGCCGGGGCTCGGGCCGCGACGGACGCCGGGTTCCCGGTCGTCGTACCGTCGCCCGACGCTGCGCGATCCGTGCCCGGCCCGGTGCGCGCGCTGTGGCTGGTCCCCGCCCCCGACGGCGAACCCGCCACCTGGGACACTCACTTCGTCGACCTCCAACGCGACGTCACCGTCGCCGACGTGTGGCGGTCCACCGGTGCCGGCATGCGCGGTGTGGAGCACGTCAAGCGCTACACCTCGCTCGGCACGGCGAACGACCAGGGCAAGACCTCCGGCGTCAACGCCATCGGCGTGATCGCCGAGGCCCTCGGCGGTTCGCTGGGCGAGATCGGCACCACGGCCTACCGCGCGCCGTACACGCCGATCGCCTTCGCGGCCCTGGCGGGGCGTGAGCGCGGCGAGTTGTTCGACCCGGAGCGCACGACGTCCATCCACACCTGGCACGTCGCTCAAGGGGCGGTGTTCGAGGACGTCGGACAGTGGAAACGGCCCCGGTACTACCCCGACCACGGCGAGGACATGGACACGGCCGTGGCCCGCGAGTGCCGGGCGGCCCGTGAGGGGGTGGCGTTCATGGACGCCTCCACCCTCGGCAAGATCGAGATCCGGGGCGCGGACGCGGGCGAGTTCCTCAACCGCATGTACACGAACGCCTTCAAGAAGCTGAAGCCCGGCATGGCCCGCTACGGCGTCATGTGCAAGCCCGACGGCATGATCTTCGACGACGGCGTGACCCTGCGCCTCGACGACAACCGCTACTTCATGACCACCACGACCGGCGGTGCCGCCGGCGTCCTGGACTGGCTGGAGGAGTGGCTGCAGACGGAGTGGCCCGAACTCGACGTCCACTGCACCTCGGTGACCGAGCAGTGGGCGACGATCGCCGTCGTGGGACCGCAGTCGCGCGAGGTCGTCGCTCATCTCGCCCCCGACGTCGACCTGTCGAACGAGGCGTTCCCCTTCATGGCCTTCCGCGAGACCACCCTCGCCTCCGGCATACCGGCCCGCATCTGCCGGATCTCCTTCTCCGGTGAACTCGCCTACGAGATCAACGTCTCCGCCTGGTACGGCCTGGCGGTCTGGGAGGAGGTGTACGCGATCGGCCGGCCGTACGACATCACCCCGTACGGCACCGAGACCATGCACGTCCTGCGCGCCGAGAAGGGCTACATCATCGTCGGCCAGGACACCGACGGCACCGTCACCCCGCAGGACGCGGGCATGTCCTGGGTGGTCTCCAAGCAGAAGGACTTCATCGGAAAGCGGTCCTACTCCCGCGCCGACACCTGCCGCGCCGACCGCAAGCAACTGGTCGGCCTGCTGCCGACCGACCGCACGACCCGGCTGCCCGAGGGCGCCCAACTCGTCGCGCCGGACGTCTCCTTGGAGACCGTGCCCGTGCCGATGCTCGGCCACGTCACCTCCAGCTACCACAGCCCGGCCCTCGGCCGACCGTTCGCCCTCGCCCTCGTCGCCGACGGGCGGGCGAGGATCGGCGAGACCCTGCTCGCCCCCGTGGGTGAGGGCCTGGTGCCCGTCGAGGTGACCGACTTCGTCCTCTACGACCCCGAAGGGACCAAGCGAGATGGCTGAGCCCACGACCGACATAGGCTCCGGCCCGGTGGCACCGCGCACCAGCCCCCTGGCACATCTGGAGGAACGGATGCGCGCCGCGACCGTCACCGGCGCCCGGGGCGTGGCGCTGGCCGAGCGGCCGTTCCTCACGATGGTGAACCTGCGCGTCGATCCCGCCTCCGATGCGGCCGACCGCATGGCCAAGGTCCTGGGGACACCCCTCCCCCGACAATGCGGCCGCACCGCCGCATCCGACGCCCACACGATCGCCTGGCTCGGTCCCGACGAGTGGCTCGTAGTCTCCGAAGGCACCTACGTGTCCGCCGACTTGAAGGAGGCACTCGGAGCGGACCCCGGCTCGGTCGTGGACGTCTCGGCGAACCGCACCACCCTGGAGCTGAGCGGCCCGACCGCCCGGCAGGTTCTGGAGAAGGGCTGCGCGCTCGACCTGCACCCTCGGACCTTCGGCCCCGGTCGGGCGCTGTCGACCACGGTGGGACCCGTGGCGGTACTGCTCTGGCAGGTCGACGACGAGCCGACGTACCGGCTCCTCCCACGGTCCTCGTTCGCCGACCACCTGGCCCGCTGGCTCATCGACGCGATGAGTGAGTACCGGGGGGCGGAGATTCCCTGACTCCTCGTTTCCCGCGATGGGTGGAACCCTTCGGACGGGCTTCCGCGTGTAGCAAAAGGCGGCTCCCGGAAGGTCCGGGAAGCGGCCGGCGGCACGGTCGCCTCGACTCCGTGCGAGGAACTGTCCCGGAGGGACGGCGCGTTGTAGGAGGGAACGGGTGGGGGCCATGACGGCCGGTCGGGCACGTGCGACATCATGTGTCCGCGCCGGTCGGTGATCGCCGGGCCGCGACGCGGGACACCACCCGCGGGGTGGCGGGCTCGCTGTTGAGCGCTGTATACGGGGATGCGGAACTGCTGCGCGAGGGCGACATCGGCGATCGCCCCGGCCGCCGCACGAGGAGAGGGAGAGCCGTCCGGATGCACAACAAGGAGGCCGTACAGGTGCCACCGGACCAGGAGCGGAGGGTCGCGGGCCGCTACCTGCTGCTGTCGCGCCTCGGCGAGGGCGGCATGGGAACGGTGTGGCGGGCGCGCGACGAGACGCTGCACCGCGACGTCGCCGTCAAGGAGGTGCGTGCCCCCGCCGGGCTGTCCGCCGCGCACATCGAGAGGATGTACACGCGGCTGGAGCGCGAGGCCTGGGCCGCCGCCCGCATCCCCAACCGCAACGTGGTGACCGTCTACGACGTGGCCACCGACGACGGCCGCCCCTGGATCGTCATGGAACTCGTGCGGGGACGCTCACTCGGAGACCTGCTGCGCGCCGAGGGACCGCTGAGCCCGAAGCGGGCGGCGCAGATCGGCGCCGAGGTCCTGTCAGCTCTGCGCGCCGCGCACGGCGAGGGGGTGCTGCACCGCGATGTGAAGCCCGCGAACGTACTGCTCGGCGACGACGGCAGCGTCGTACTCACCGACTTCGGCATAGCCATGGTCGAGGGCGACTCCTCGTTGACGATGACCGGCGAGGTCGTGGGCTCCCCCGAGTACCTTCCGCCGGAACGGGCCCTCGGCCGCACTCCCGGTCCCGAGTCCGACCTGTGGTCGCTCGGCGTTCTGCTCTACGCGGCCGTGGAGGGCCTCTCCCCGTTCCGTCAGGACACCCCGCTCAGCACCTTGCGCGCGATCGTCGACGAGGAACCCCCGGCACCACGGCGGTGCGGCCCGCTCACCCCGATCATCGAGGGGCTTCTGCGCAAGGAGCCCACCGAGCGGATGGCCGCCGAACAGGCCGAGCGGGAGCTGCGGGCGATCGCGACGGGCGGTACGCCCCCGACGGCCGCCGAGGAAGCGCCCACGAGCGCCGCCCTCGAATCCCCCACGGCCGGCGTCTCGGAGGTCCCGACGGCCGACGGAACCCTCACCGTCGGTGACGCGCCCACGGTCGGTGACACACCCACGGTTGGTGACGCACCGGCCGCCGGTGACGGTACGTCAGCGCCAGCGCCACCGGCGGCGACGCACGCCGTGACACAGCCATCACCGGCCCAGACCTCTCACTCCCCTCAGCCACCACAGCCCGCTCAACCTGCCGCCACCGCACCGCCCGGCGTCTTCGGCCCACCCATCCCCTTCGAGCCGCAGCCTGCCGGAGTGCCGCGCCGCAGCCGACGCACAGCGGCCCTGATCGCCGGCGCGGTGGCGTGCGCCCTCCTCGTCGCCGGGCTGAGCTACGTGCTGGTCAATCGGGGCGAGGACGAGGGCGGGAACGACAAGGACACCGCCACGACGCAGCAGGTCCGTGCGACGGTGACGGGCGTCAACACGACCTATGTCGGGGAGTGTTCGCCGCCCGCCGATCAGGCCCCCACCTTCACGGCGACGTTCGCCGTGGACGAGGTACCGGCCAGGATCACCTATCGGTGGGTGTCCAAGGACGGTTCGGTGGTCGATCGCGAGTGGCGCTCCCTCAACTTCGCGAGCGACGGGGACCGTACGGGCCAGGACGTCGTTCGCCTGACGGCGTACTCCAGAACCGGCACCTTCACCAGCGAGGTCGGCGTGGAGGTCAAGGGCCCTCCGGGGACGACCTCGAACACGGTGCCCTTCTCGGTGACGTGCGAGTAGGCCGGTGTTCCAAGATCGGTTGAACCGCGGCGGGGCATACTTACGTGTATGTCCCGGGGGAGTTCACCCTCACACGGAGTGCGAGGAGTACGCAGGTGCCGTCGATCATCGTGGGACAAACAGGTCCCTTCACTGGTCAGAGTGTGGTTCTGGACGGTGCACCGCTGACCCTCGGCCGTAAGGGCGACAACGGCATCGTGCTGGTGAGCGCCAATGCCTCGCGCCTGCACGCCGAGATCGTCACGGAGGACGCCGGCTTCGTCCTGTACGACCGTGACAGCCGCAACGGCACGTACGTCAACGACGAACGCGTCACGCGACACGTGCTGCGGCCCAACGACCGCATACGAATAGGCGACGAAACCTTCCTCTACGAGGCGCAGGAGGCAATGGAGACGGTCATGGACCTCTCCCTCCTCAACTCGCCGCGCATCGATCCGAGCGCCGACTCCGGAACCCTGCGCGTCACGGTCACCGGCGGTGGACCGGTCGGCCTGGCCTTCGCCCTGGCGCTGGAGGAGCAACTCCGGGGACGTACGCAGATCACCGTGTACGACGCCCGTTGGCACAAGGAGGGCTCCACCGTCGTCTGGAAGGACGAGCGGCACGGCAACGTACGGCGCCAGCAGGTCGTGACCGTGCAGAGCCGGCAGTATCTGGCGCTGTCCGAGGAGGTTCGCTCGGCGCTGTTCGACGACGCGGCCGGCTACTCGGAGATGTGGCCCGTCGGACCGGACTCGGTGGACGGCCGTCCGCCGCGCAACATCCGTATCGCCTACGTCGAGGACCAGTTGCTGGAGCTGGCCAACAAGCGCGAGGCGATCAGGCTGGTCCCCAGTCGTTTCGACGTGGAGGAGCAGCAGAACCGGATCGCCCAGGACCACGTGCTCGTCATCGCCGAGGGCGGACGTTCCCGAACCCGCGAACACTACGCCGACCGCTTCGGGGCGGCGGACGCCTCGATCTACTCCCTCGACGGCGAGCACCTGCGGGACATCGTGCTGGGGCTGCGGGTGAAGTCGACGCTGCCGGACCCGATGAGCGTCCTGCTCACCGTGTCCCAGAACCGTTTCCTGCTCAACTCGCTGCGCGGCGAGGGCTTCCTGAACATGCGGCTCACCCGCGAGGAGGCCGAGGACGTGATCGGCATCGATCCGGTCCGCAAGGTCTTCGAGGAGTGCATCGCCGCCCGCCCCTGCGTGATGACCCGCGGCGAGCACAACGAGTTCGTCTGTCCCACGCACGGAACCCTGTTCCTGCCGGCCCTGCTTCAAGGTTCGCCGCTGTGGAAGCGGATCCTGGAGGGGCTGAAGATGTTCGGGGTGCCCGAGGACGACCTGTCGGCGGTCACCTCGTTCCGTCTGGACATGGTGCAGCGCCCGCGCTTCACGGCCCAGCTCAGCCGGCCCACCGCGAAGAGCCCGGGGACCTTCGGTTTCCTGCTGGGCGACGCGGCGAACGCCATCCACTTCTGGCCCGGCCGCGGCCTCAACAGTGGCCTGGCGTCGGCCACTTCGCTCGCCCGCTCCCTCAGCCGGGTCTGGCAGGGCCGACCCCTTCGGGACGCCGACTTCATCCGGCACGAGGCGGCGATGTCGATGCTTCAGTACCGGCACAAGTCCCGGGCCTGGAACGCGATGGTGGCCACCGACGACGAGGGCATCACCCGTGCCATCAAGGACATCGTCGCCGGCAGCATGCAGCCGGACGACGGCTCCGCGGCGCACCGGTCCGACCTCGACCTCCTGCTCGACCGCATGGTCGCCATCCGTGAGCGGCTGTCGTCCCGCCTGCCGGGCATGCCGACCGACGAGGTGCTGCGCGCCCACCTCGCCGCGCTCGCCCCGGAGACACTGCGCACGCTTCAGGAGAGCGGGGCGTGGGACACCCTGATCGTCAGCGGTGAGGAGGCCGACATCGACATCTTCTACCAGTCGGAAGTCCCCGTCTTCGTGCCCCGCCCTCCCGACCCGCGCACCGACCTCGCGCCGCAGGTGCCGCAGGAGGCCAAGTTCCTCAACCCGCACAACGCCGGCCCGGCGGTCGCACCGTCGTGAGCCGGTGCCCGTGAGGGGTGCCGCCTCGGAGTCCGGCGGCCGGTGGGCGGCCGCCGCTCCTCCCCTTTCAGCTGGTCAGCGCACTGTCCGCCGTGCGCGACCGGACGACGGAGGACCTGCCGGCGCACCAGGTCAGGACCGCGGTTCGAAGGCGTCCTCCTGGCCGGGGGCGCGCCCCCGGGCACCTGCGCACGTGACCTTCGCTGCCGCAAGGGCGATACTGCCGACATCAGGGCTTCGGCGACGACACGCCGTATCGCCGGAACCTCCCGAACCCGCCCACGACCGCCACGGACCGCCAAGATCGAAGCCTTGCCCCACCTGCCCTGACCTGGACAAGCACAGGTCAGGAGGCCGGCGCCAGTCTCACCAGGAGGTACCCATGAAGATGCTGATCAACGTCGCGGAGACCGTGGTCGCGGACGCACTGCGCGGAATGGCTGCCGCTCATCCCGAGCTGGTCGTCGATGTGGACAATCGGGTGATCGTTCGGCGAGACGCGCCCGTGGAGGGGAAGGTCGCCCTCATTTCCGGCGGCGGGTCGGGGCACGAGCCGCTCCACGGTGGATTCGTCGGTCCGGGGATGCTGTCGGCGGCCTGTCCGGGTGAGGTGTTCACGTCGCCGGTGCCCGACCAGATGGCGCGGGCCGCGGCCGCGGTGGACAGCGGGGCCGGTGTGCTGTTCATCGTGAAGAACTACACGGGCGACGTCCTCAACTTCGACATGGCCGCCGAGCTGGCCGAGGACGAGGGCATCCAGGTCGCGAAGGTGCTCGTCAACGACGACGTGGCGGTCACCGACAGCCTCTACACGGCCGGGCGGCGCGGCACGGGCGCGACCCTGTTCGTGGAGAAGATCGCCGGTGCCGCCGCCGACGAGGGGCAGCCGCTGGAGCGGGTCGAGGCGATCGGGCGGCAGGTGAACGAGAACTCCCGCAGCTTCGGCGTCGCCCTCAGCGCCTGCACCACCCCCGCCAAGGGCAGCCCCACCTTCGATCTGCCGCTCGGCGAGCTGGAGTTGGGCATCGGCATCCACGGTGAGCCCGGCCGGGAACGCCGCGCGATGATGACCTCGGGTGAGATCGCCGACTTCTCGGTGGGCGCGATCCTCGACGACATGACCCCGCGCAATCCCGTGCTCGTCCTGGTCAACGGTATGGGCGCGACACCGCTGTTGGAGCTGTACGGCTTCAACGCCGAGGTCCAGCGGGTGCTGGCCCAGCGCGGAGTGACCGTCGCCCACACACTCGTCGGCAACTACGTCACCTCCCTCGACATGGCTGGCGCCTCGGTCACCCTGTGCCAGGTCGACGAGGAGCTGCTGCGGCTGTGGAACGCGCCGGTGAAGACGCCGGGGCTGCGGTGGGGTATGTGATCCGGAGCCGGACGACCGCAACGCACCTGCCATGCAAGGAGATCCAGTGCTCGACGCCGATTTCTTCCGCCGTTGGATGACGGCGACCGCCGCCTCCGTCGACCGTGAGGCGGAACGGCTCACCTCCCTCGACTCACCCATCGGGGACGCCGACCACGGCAGCAACCTGCACCGCGGGTTCACCGCCGTCGCGACGGCGCTGGAGAAGGAGGACCCGCAGACGCCCGGTGCGATCCTGATGCTCGCCGGGCGGCAGCTGATCTCGACGGTCGGCGGGGCGTCCGGACCGCTGTACGGGACCTTGCTGCGCCGGACCGGCAAGGCCCTCGGGGATGCCGGTGAGGTGAGCGAGGACCAGTTCGGCCAGGCGCTGCGGGCCGGGGTGGACGCGGTCATGACGCTCGGGGGTGCGGCGCCGGGCGACAAGACCATGATCGACGCGCTGGTGCCGGCCGTGGACGCCCTCGGTGACGGTTTCGCGTCGGCGCGGGCCGCCGCCGAGGAGGGTGCCCTGGCGACGACGCCGTTGCAGGCCCGCAAGGGGCGGGCGAGCTATCTCGGCGAGCGCAGCATCGGCCACCAGGATCCCGGCGCCACGTCATCGGCGCTGCTGATCGCGGCACTGGCGGAGGCGAACGGTGAGTGAGGCGAAGAAGGACCAGGGACTCGTGGGCGTCGTGCTGGTCTCGCACAGCGCGCAGGTGGCGGCGTCGGTCGCCGAGCTGGCCCAGGGGCTCGCGGGCGGCTCGACGCCCGTGCCGGTGGCCCCGGCGGGCGGCACCGAGGGCGGCGAGCTCGGCACCAGCTCCGAACTGATCGCCGCCGCTGCGGCCTCCGTCGACCGCGGCGCCGGGGTCGCGGTCCTCACCGACCTCGGCAGCGCGGTCCTCACCGTCAAGGCCCTCCTCGCGGAGGGCGACGAACTCCCCGACAACACACGCCTGGTGGACGCCCCGTTCGTCGAGGGCGCGGTGGCCGCGGTCGTCACAGCGGCGGCGGGCGCCGACCTGGCGGCGGTGGAGGCGGCGGCTGCGGAGGCGTACACGTACCGCAAGGTGTAACGCCCTACGGCAGCCGTGGCGGCCAGGGCCCCTCGGCAGTGTTCCGGCTACCGGGACGCGCACCGAGGGCCCTGCCAGCCGGTGCCGCTCTGCGGGCGGTGGCCGGGCCACTGGAGCCTTGACGACCGGACGCACGGGGTCTCCGGTCCCACGACGCCCACCCAGCGCCCCTCAGCCGCCTGCCACCGCTCCTCGGGCCGACCCCCGACCGACGCACGGGACCTCGCCCCATGACGCCGGCTCCCACCCCGGCGCCTTCAGCCGCCCACCCCCGCTCCACGAGCCACACCCCACACGGCACGCGCACAGCAGCCGCTCAAGCGGTGACCAGGCACCCCTGCAGCCCAGACGGCCGACGCACGGGATCCCGGCAGGCGAGCAACATCAACGGCGTGATCCTGCCCGTCGACGACGGCTGGTCGGCGGTCTGACCGCCCCTCACCCGCCGACGACGGCACGACGGACATGACGACCGCCCCGAACGTCCGCCAGGGGCCGGGGGCCTGAGTCCGCGACAGGACCCGGCCGCCCGGCCACCCGCGTCCGGCGCGGGATCAGCGACGACAGCGGGCCCGCGCAGGCGGCACGAACTCCCCAGATCTCAGGGTGAGTTCGGCGGTGAGGAGCTTCAGCATACGTAACCCGCCGGACGGACCATCAACGACCACCAGCTACCGCCCTCTTGATGTGATCGCGTCAGCCGCGTCATATTGGTCCGGACCATTGCCGCGAGGCCGCCCCCGGGAGGCAGAGTCGTGCGACGCGTTCTGGCACTCGTTTCCACCCTCTGCGCGGCGCTCGCGCTGCTCTCGTCCTGCACGTGGGGCGGCGCGGACGGGGACGGGGCCCGGCCGCCCGGGGCACCGACGGGTGTCACGGCCGCCGCGGGCAGCGCGACCAGCGTGCACGTCATGTGGACCGCGGTCTCCACGGAAGGCGGCGTCCGCGTCTACGAGGTGTATCGGGGCCCCACGAAGGTCAAGGAAGTGCCGGGCTCCGCACACATGGTGGATGTCACCATGCTCAAGCCCGCCACCACCTATGCGTTCACCGTCCGGGCCCGTGACACGGGCGGGCGGCTCGGGCCGCCGAGCAAGGAGGTCCGGGCGACGACTCCCCGGGCCGTGGCCGCCGATCGAGCGGCCCCGACGCGGCCGGGGAAGATCACCGGCCGGGCGGTCGGCAGCCGGGCGGTTCAGCTGTCGTGGTCGACGGCCACGGACAACCGGGACGTGGTGTCGTACGACATCCATCAGGGCGGCACGAAGATCCACAGTGTGGGCGGCAACCAGACGGCGACCGTGGTCACCGGGCTCAGGCCGGGCACCCGCTACTCCTTCACCGTCCGGGCCCGCGACGCGGCCGACAACCTGTCACCGGCCACGGCGTCCGTCCGGATCACCACGCCCGGCACCGACGACGGACGAGGCACCGCACCGACCGCCTTCCGGGCGACGACGCGTCGCGCGGACGGGGCGTACCACCTCGACCTGAGCTGGGTACCGCCGCGCACGGACGGCGTCGTCGCGGAGTACCAGATCCAGCTCGACGGCAGGGCGGCCACCTCGCTGGTGTACGGCGGAAACCCGCCGCGCGACAAGGCCACGTACAGCTTCTACCTGGGCCCCGACTCCGAGGTCAGCCACCGGGTGCGGATCCGGGGGAGGCTACCGGACGGCACCTGGGGCGGCTTCTCGGCGGAGCGGACGGTGACGACCGGCGCGCGGGGGTGACAGCCGGTCCGGCCTCCCCCGGATGCAGCAAGGAGTCACCTGACCGGGGGCGGCCCGCATGCGGGCCGCCCCCGGGGCGCGTTGGCTGCCCCTGAGGCAGCACGGGCGTTCCCGACCCTCGGCGGCGCAAGGGATGTACCGCCAACCGTGCCGCCGGAGGGCATTCCATGCGCAATTCATCGCTCTTCCTCCGCTCGGGCCTGACCGTGGCAGCCGCCTCACTCCCCTTCGTCGTGGCCGCCGGTCCGGCCGCCGCGCAATCGGGGATCTCCGTGAGCACCACCGGGTCCACGGTCTCCGTCACGACCAGTGCGTGCACCAATGTCAACGGCAGCTGGGGCACCGCCTCGCTGCTCAACAGAAGCCAGGCCAACTTTTCACAGGGGCGCCAGGTCTCCCTGTCCGGCACGGACCGGCTCCAGTCGGCGGCGTGGTCGAGCGTGAACCCGGGCACCTACACCGTCATCGTGGTGTGCTCCAACGGCTCGACGGCGGGCACCCAGTCGGTCATCGTCTCGACCACCCCGACCCGTACACCCGCCCCCTCGACTTCACCCTCGCGCGGCGTGATGGGCGGCGTGGGCGGTTCCTCGACGGACTACGGCACCCTCACGCTGGTGGGCGGCGGCGTCCTGGTGGGCGCGGGTGGCCTGGCCGCGGCCTGGTATCTGCGCCGCAAGGCCAAGCCGTACCGGCTCTGAGGGCCGGGCCCCCGGCACAGCTGCCGGGTCGGCTCACGCAGGCTCTCGCCCCGGCAGCTCTGCGAACTCCTCAAGCGCGTGCGTGAGCCACTGCGTCCAGAAGGTCTCCAGATCGATGCCGGCGCGCAGCACCAGGTGCCGCAACCGGTCCTGGGAACTGTCCTTGCCGGGCGGGAAGTCGCGCTGCTCGATCTGCTCGTACTCGGCCAACTGCCGCTGATGCAGATCGAGATGGCGCCGCAGATCGGCCTCGATGCCCTCGGTCCCCACCACCGCCGCGGCACGCATCCGCAGCAGCAGGGTGTCGCGGTGGGGCCTCGGGTCCTGGGACGCGGCCGTCCAGCGGGCCAGTTCGGCGCGGCCCGCGGGCAGGACGTCGTAGGACTTCTTCTGCCCGCGGGCCGGCTGCTCGCTCGGCAGGGTGCGGATGAACCCCTCGCCCTCCAGTTTTCCCAGCTCGCGATAGATCTGCTGATGCGTCGCCGACCAGAAGTACCCGATCGACTTGTCGAAGCGACGGGTCAGCTCCAGCCCCGAGGACGGCTTTTCGAGCAGGGCGGTGAGGATCGCGTGCGGGAGTGACATGGGGCTCATCCTAGGGACGCGAGGAGGTCGTCCTACGCATGCGGCCACTCGCCCCTACAGGCTCGCCGCCAGCTCCGTGCCCTGCTTGATGGCCCGCTTGGCGTCCAGTTCGGCGGCCACGTCGGCGCCGCCGATCAGGTGTGCGCTGCGGCCCGCGGCGATGAGCGCCTCGTACAGGTCGCGACGCGGCTCCTGCCCCGTGCACAGCACGATCGTGTCGACCTCGAGGACGGTGCTCTCCTCGCCGACGGTGACATGCAGTCCGGCGTCGTCGATCCGGTCGTAGCGCACGCCCGGGACCATGGTGACGCCCCGGTGCTTGAGCTCGGCGCGGTGGATCCAGCCGGTGGTCTTGCCGAGGCCGGCGCCGACCTTGCTGGTCTTGCGCTGGAGCAGGTGGACGGTGCGCGGCGGGGCGGGCCGCTCGGGGGCGGCGAGGCCGCCGGGGCCCGTGTAGTCCATGTCGACGCCCCAGAGGCGGAAGTACGTCTCCGGGTCCTCGCTCGCCTTGTCGCCGCCGTCGGTGAGGAACTCGGCGACGTCGAAGCCGATGCCGCCCGCGCCGAGGACGGCGACGCGCTCACCCACGTGGGCCTGGTCGCGCAGGACGTCGAGGTAGCCCACGACGCTCGGGTGGTCGACGCCGGGGATGTCCGGAGTGCGCGGGCTGACGCCGGTGGCGACCACGACCTCGTCGTAGCCGGCGAGGTCGTCGGCCGCGACGCGGGTGTTCAGCCGTACATCCACGCCCTGCCAGTCGAGTTGGTGGCGGAAGTAACGCAGGGTCTCGTCGAACTCCTGCTTGCCGGGGACCTTGCGGGCGACGTTCAGCTGCCCGCCGATCTCACTCGCGGCGTCGAACAGCGTGACCTCGTGGCCGCGTTCGGCAGCGCTCACGGCACAGGCGAGGCCGGCGGGTCCGGCGCCCACGACGGCGACCCGCAGACGCCGCCGGGTCGGGGACAGCGTCAGCTCGGTCTCGTGGCAGGCGCGCGGGTTGACCAGGCAGGACGTGATCTTGCCGCTGAAGGTGTGGTCGAGGCAGGCCTGGTTGCAGCCGATGCAGGTGTTGATGGCCTCGGGTTTCCCGGCGGCGGCCTTGGCGACGAAGTCGGGGTCGGCGAGCATCGGGCGGGCCATGGACACCATGTCCGCGCAGCCGTCGGCCAGCAACTCCTCGGCCAGTTCGGGGGTGTTGATGCGGTTGGTGGTGACGAGCGGGACCGACACCTCGCCCATCAGCCGCTTGGTCACCCAGGTGTACGCGCCACGGGGCACCGAGGTGGCGATGGTCGGGATGCGCGCCTCGTGCCAGCCGATGCCGGTGTTGATGATCGTCGCCCCGGCGGCCTCGACGGCCTTCGCGAGCGTGATCACCTCGTCGAGGGTCGAACCGCCGGGCACGAGGTCCAGCATGGACAGCCGGTAGACGATGATGAAGTCCTCGCCGACGGCCTCGCGCACCCGCCGGACGATCTCGACCGGGAAGCGCATCCGGTTCTCGTACGCGCCGCCCCAGCGGTCGGTACGGCGGTTGGTCTGCCTGGCGATGAACTCGTTGATGAGGTAGCCCTCGGAGCCCATGATCTCGACGCCGTCGTAGCCGGCATGCCGGGCGAGGCGGGCGGCGCGGGCGTAGTCGTCGATGGTCCGCTCGACCTCGGCGTCGACGAGCTCGCGGGGCTGGAAGGGGCTGATCGGCGCCTGGATCGGGCTCGGGGCGACGAGGTCCTGGTGGTAGGCGTACCGGCCGAAGTGCAGGATCTGCATCGCGATCCGGCCGCCCGCGCCGTGCACGGCGTCGGTGATGACCCGGTGCTGCTCGGCCTCCGCCTCGGTGGTGAGCTTGGCGCCGCCCTCGTAGGGCCGCCCCGCGTCGTTGGGCGCGATGCCACCGGTGACGATGAGCCCCACTCCCCCGCGCGCCCGCTCGGCGTAGAACGCGGCCATGCGCTCGAAGCCGCGCTCGGCCTCCTCCAGGCCCACGTGCATGGAGCCCATGAGGACGCGGTTGGGCAGCGTGGTGAAGCCCAGGTCGAGCGGGCTCAGCAGGTGCGGGTAACGGCTCATGGGGACCCTCCGTGGGCGGTGTCGTGCCTGACGTAGTTGTAGAGGACCGCACCGGGTTTATGCAACTAGTTGCACAACCGAGGAGGGGTGACACCGACCACTGCCGCCACCCCCGACACCGATCGCGCTCGGGCACAGTGGCGCCATGACCCCACACGGAGGCCCCATGACCGCACACGCCGACGTGATCGACCTCGCCCAGCGCCTGATCCGCCGCCCCAGCCGCGCCGGCATCGACGACTACGGGCCCGTCCTCGGCGTCCTGGAGAACTGGCTCGCCGCCCGGGAGCTGCCGTATCGCCGGCTCCACGGCGACACGGGCAGCGCCGTCGGTCTGCTGATCGAGGTCGCGGGTGGCCGGCCCGGCCCCTGGTGGGCGCTGGACGCCTGCGTCGACACCGCCCCCTACGGCGACGAGGCCGCCTGGTCGTTCGCGCCCGACTCCGGCGAGGTCGTCGACGGCTGGCTGCGCGGCAGGGGCGCCGCGGACTCCAAGCTCGCCGCGGCGATGTTCTGCGGCATCGCGGCCGAACTGCGCGGGCGGGCCGATGCCCTGCACGGCGGGCTCGCGGTGCTCCTCGACGTCGACGAGCACACGGGCGGCTTCGGTGGCGCCCGCGCCTACCTCGCCGACTCGGAGGCGGCCCGCCCGGCCGGCGTGATGATCGGCTACCCGGGGCTCGACGAGGTCGTGGTCGGCGGGCGGGGCCTGTGGCGGGCCACGATCGCGGTGCACGCGGCCTCGGGCCACTCGGGGTCACGCCGCTCGGCACCCGGCGCCATCTCCCGCGCGGCGCATCTCGTAAGGCTCCTGGAGAGTGCCGAACTACCCGACTCCGACGGCGAGTCCCCCTGCCGCCCAAGCTGACCGTGACCTCCTGCCACGGCGGCCAGGGCTTCTCGGTCGTGCCCGACCTGTGCGAGCTGGGCGTCGACATCCGCACCACCCCGGCCTTCGACGCCCGCGCCGCCGAGCAGCTGGTCCGCGAGGCGGTGGCCGAGCTGGACGCGAAGGTGTCGGCCCCGCGGGCGACCAAGATCACGCCGGTGGCGTCCTGGCCGCCGTATCGACTGGGCACGGGCCGGCAGCCCGCGGCGGCGCTGCTGGATGCCGCCGCCGGGGAGGGTCTGGTCGTGCGGCCGAAGACCGCCGGCCCGTCGAACATCGGCAACCTGCTCGCGGGCGAGGGCATCCCGGCCACGGCCGGCTTCGGCGTCCGGTACGAGGGGCTGCACGGCGTGGACGAGCGGGCCTGCCTGGCGGACCTGCCCGTCGTCCACGCCGTCTACCGGCGTGCCGTGCTCAGCCTGCTGGGCCCCTCATGAGGGGCCCGGGACGAGCGCGTCACGACGCACCGGACCGGCTCTCCAGCACCACGTGCAGTTCCCGCTCCTGGTCACCCGAGGCCGAGGTCAGGTCGTGCACCGTGAACAGCGAGTCCAGGGTCGTACGGAGCCGTTCGATGGCCCAGTAGCCGCCCTGCGCATCGGCCTCGACGGACGCCGAGAGCCGGGCGGGCGCCGGGCACTCCTGGGCGTCGGTGACCTCGAACGTGCCGAGCCACACCATGGGGCGCGTCTCATGGAGCTGCTGCGGCACGTCCTCGGGGGTCCGGTCGGACTCGAAGCACGCGTTCAGCGCGTCGAACACGATCCGGGCGTCTTCCTTGCTGCATCCGCTGATCTCGACGGAGACGGGTTCCTCGTGCAGTCGTTCACGGACCATCGTGATCGCTCCTCTCGTGGCCGCACCGCGGTGCCACGGGTTGCCCGCGGAACCGGACCCCAATCCCAAGAAAAGCACCCAGTCCGGCCGGGCACTACCGGCGGAACCGCACCATCCGCACCCAGGACCCGCCCTGGCCGCACCTGGACCGGCAGCTCATCGCGTGAACCGGTACGTCTTGCTGTCGGTCAGCACGCAGAAGCCCGGCGAGATGACGATCACGCGCAGGGTGCCCGTGCGGCGGTCGTAGTCGATGCCCTCCGTCTCGAACTCGCCCGAGCAGGAGCTGCGCAGCGGGAGCTGACGCAGGGCCGTGACGTGTCCGGTCACGTCGGACGAGCCGGGCTCGGCGGAGAGGTCGATCCGGAGCAGCGGCTTGGTCATGCCGAAGAGGGTGCCCGCGGGATCGTCGGAGGCGCACAGCAGGGTCGTGGCGCTGAGGAAGTCGCAGCCCTGGATGTCGCGTACGGCGTGGTCCAGCCGGATGCTGGACGTCCAGGGGAGGTTCGCCGACGGCGACGTGCTCGGGTTGACGCCCGGGGTCGGGTGGACCAGCAGGCGGGTCATGGTGCCCCACTCGCCCGAGACCATCCACTGGCCGCCGGGCGTGATGGCGACGAAGGAGTTGTTCAGCGCCTCTCCGGAGCCCAGCGCGTGGACGTACTCGGACCAGGTCCCGTTCGGTGCCTGCACCCGGAACATCTTCGCGCTGCCGGAGTCCGCCTGGTACGGCTCGATGTAGTAGCCGTTGTAGGAGGCGTCGGGGTCGCCCACGTGGTTCCAGCCACGGCTGCTGACCGAGACGGGGATGGTGCCGATGCCCGTGTAACGGTTCGGGCTGTTCGCCGGGACCTCCACGGAGGCCAGCCCCTGGCTCTCGGTCAGCGGGTCGGCGCGGTCGGAGCCCACCTCCGTCCAGGTGTCGGCGGCCTGCGCGGGCGTCGCGGTGGACAGCACGGCGGCGGAGGCGAGGGCGACGAGGCAGGTCAGAGCGGTTTGACAACGTTGCCGGGCACGCAGGGCCATGGGACCGACTCCTTGGGGGGTGGGTGCGGGTCGGCGGACAGTCTGACGGGACCGTATGGTCATGTACAGACCAAGCGAGCGAACATGTGCTGTCTGATCGGCCACAGCCGCGTGCCCCGGTGATGACTTCGGCGGACGCCCGCCGCCGTGTTGAGGGATGGTGGAGGAGAACGACCAAGGGGGGCCCGGAGGGGGTTGAACGCGGTAGAACAAGGGGAGTCGGCACGGGGGAATGGCGTGCCGCAAGGAGGATGGGCGAAGGCGGTGCGGATGTCAGCAGCCGAACGTCCCGTGGCCGGGGGCGACGAGCCGGTGCGCGGGCCGGTAGGGCCGAGCGGATTGCTCGATGTGCTCGGCGTGGCCTCGGTCGTGCTGGACATCGAGGGCCGCATCGTGCTGTGGAGCCCCCAGGCCGAGGAGTTGTTCGGCTATCCGGCGCAGGAGGCGCTGGGCGAGTACGCCGCCCGGATCATGGTCCACGAGCAGTACGTGGACCTGGTCGTCAAGTTGTTCGCCGACGTCATGGAGACCGGTGAGGGCTGGGCCGGTGCGTTCCCGATCCGGCGCAAGGACGGCAGCACGCGGCTGGTGGAGTTCCGCAACATGCGGCTGCTCGACGACCAGGGGGACGTCTACGCACTGGGTCTGTGCGCCGACCAGACGACGGTCCGCCAGGTGGAGCGGGACGTCGCACTGTCGACCCGGACGATCGCTCAGGCTCCGATCGGGCTGGCCGTCATGGACACCGAGCTGCGCTACGTCTCGGTCAACCCGGCGCTGGCGCAGCTCAACGGCATCCCGGCCGACGAGCACCTCGGCCGCACACCACGTGAGCTGCTGCCCGATCCCGACGCCGCCGAGGCCATCGAAGCGGCCCTGCGCGAGGTGCTGCGGACCGGCGATGCGCTCATCAACCAGCGCATCATGGGCCGGACCCTGGCCGACCCGGACGTGGAGCACTTCTGGTCGATCTCGCTGTACCGGCTGGAGGACTCCGCCGGGACGGTGCTCGGCGTGGCCGGCATGGCAGTGGACATCACCGAGCAGCACCAGGCGGCCGTCGAGGCCGAGACGGCCCGGCGGCGTCTGGCCCTGATCGCCGATGCCTCCGCGCGCATCGGCACCACGCTGGAGCTGGACCGCACGGCCCACGAGCTGGCCGAGGTCGCCGTGCCGGAGCTCGCCGACGTGGCGGCCGTGGATCTGCTGGAAGCCGTGGTGGAGGGCAGACGCAGCAGCCTCGGACCCGCGGAATCGGCGGTGATCCGCGCCCTGGCCGTCAAGGCGGAGCACGACACGGTGGCCCTCGACGCCGCCGACCAGCCCGGCCAGGTCGCCCGCTACGGACCCGACCGTCTGGTCACCCAGTGTGTGCGCACCGCCGGCCCGATCATGGTGGCGCAGGTCGAGGAGGAGGACCTGCCACGCATCGCGCGCTCCCCCGAGGCCGCCGTCCAGCTGGGCCGCGCGGGCGTGCACTCCTATCTGGCGGTGCCGCTGATCGCGCGCGGCGAGGTGCTGGGCGCCCTCGACCTCAAGCGCACCCGCAATCCGCTGCCGTTCAGCGAGGACGACCTGCTGCTGGCCCGTGAGTTGGCGTCCCGCGCGGCCGTGCAGATCGACAACGCCCGCTGGTACCAGAACGCCCGCGACACCGCCCTCACCCTGCAGCGCAGTCTGCTGCCCAGCCATCCTCCGGTGACCGGCGGCCTGGAGGTCGCCTCCCGCTACCAGCCCGCGGGCGCCAGCGCCGAGGTCGGCGGCGACTGGTTCGACGTGATTCCACTGGAGGGCGGCAACACCGCGCTCGTCGTCGGCGACGTGATGGGCAGCGGCATCGACGCCGCGACGACCATGGGCCGACTGCGTACCGCGACGCACACGCTCGCCTCCCTCGACCTCGAACCGGCCCGGCTCCTGCAACACCTCGACAAGATCACCGAGGGCCTCGACCACTCCATCGCCACGTGCGTCTACGTCGTCCACGACCCGCAGCAGCGCCAGTGCCGGATCGCCAACGCGGGACACCTGCCGCCGGCCCGCCTCCGCCCCGGCCACAGCCCGCAGTTCCTCGAACTGCCCACCGGCGTACCACTGGGTGTCGGCGGAGTCCCGTTCTCCACGACGACCGTCGACCTCGAACCCGGCGACCGCCTGGTCCTCTACACTGACGGCCTCGTCGAGACCCGCCAACACCCGCTCGACGAACGCCTGGCCGCCCTCCTGGAACTCCTCGACGGCCCCGACCGTCCACTGGAGGAGGTCTGCGACCTCCTGCTGCGCACCCTCCACCAGCCCGAGAACTCCGACGACGTGGCGCTGCTCATCGCCCGTGTTCTGCCGCCGGGTTGATCGACGGGGTGCTCCCGAGGGCGCGAGCAAGGACACCCGATCCGGATCCGCGGGCCGGCCCAGTGGGCGGCCTATTGGTCGGCCCCGTGGTCGGCCTGGTTGAGGCCGACCACGACATTCGCGTACAGCTCCTCCGAGACGATCAGACGCGACGCCAGTCCACTGCGGGTGAAGGCCTCCAGGGCTGCCGGCGCCTGGCGTTCGCTCGTCTCGATCAGCAGGCAGCCGCCGGGGGCCAGCCATCGGGGCGCCTCGGCGGCTACCCGGCGCAGCACGTCGAGGCCGTCCGGACCGCCGTCGAGGGCGACGTGCGGCTCGTGGTCGCGGGCCTCCGCGGGCAGGAGTCCGACTTCGCCGGTGGGCACGTACGGCACGTTCGCCGCGAGTATCCCGACCCGGCCGCGCAGGGTGCCGGGCAGCGCCTCGAACAGGTCGCCGGTGTGCACCCGGCCGCCGAAGGGGCCCACATTGCGGCGGGCGCAGCACACCGCCGCCGGGTCGATGTCGGCGGCGTGCAGCTCGACGGGGCCGAGGGCCGCGGCCAGCGCCGCGCCGACCGCGCCCGAGCCGCAGCACAGGTCCACGACGAGGGACGCGTCCCGGGCGTGGGCGAGGGCCTGCTCGACCAGGAATTCGGTACGGCGACGGGGGACGAAGACGCCGGGTTCCACGGCGATGCGCAGCCCGCGGAACTCGGCCCAGCCCAGGACGAGTTCGAGGGGCAGGCCGGTGACCCGACGGTCCACCATGGCGGCCAGCTCGTCCGGAGTGCGGGCTGCGGTCAGGATCAGCCGGGCCTCGTCCTCGGCGAAGACACAGCCGGCGGCGCGCAGTGCGGTCGCGACGGCGTCGCCCGAGAGCGGCAAGGGAGCAGCAGGCAAGGCGGACGTGGGGGACGGAGAGGACGAGGCTGACGGTGAGGAGAGAGAAGGCATGGAAGCCGAGAGCCTTTCGGAAGCCGAAGGATGCTCTCGCGGTCGCCCTAGCGGCGGTGATCCGCGCCGATTCGAGGTGTGAGCACCCGACCTGACACAGCGGTAATGGGTCTCACCTCCTGGACTCCGTGCGGCGGGGACTGTCCCGGCCGGACGGCAACCCTACCCCAACGATCACGAACGCTCCCGTGCATCGGCGAAGGCGGGCCACCGGAGCGCGTACGGTTGAATGAGCAAGAATGAGCAAGCACTGATCACGCACGACCCGCGGGCCGCGCCGACGGCGGCCTGGAGGCACCACCCGTATGAACGTCACCCGAGGTTTCACCGGCCGCCCCCGCGTCCGGAACGCCGCGCTGCCGCCCGGCCAGTACGACGCGGGCGACGACTGGCCCGTCCTGTCCGCCGAGGTCACCCCCGAGCTGACGCCCGCCGAGTGGACCTTCCGCATCGACGGTCTGGTCGAGGAGCCACGGAGCTGGAGCTGGGATCAGGCACACGAGCTGCCGGCGTCCGGGTACGAGGGCGACATCCACTGTGTGACGAGCTGGTCGAAGTTCGGCGTGCGGTTCGGGGGCGTCTCGCTGGACGCCTTCCTTGCTGTGGTCCGGCCCCATGTGTCCGCCACACATGCCGTCGCCTATTCACACACCGGGTACTCCACCAACCTCCCGCTCGCCGACCTGACCGGCGGACGGGCCTGGATCGCCTGGGAGTACGACGGGAAGCCACTCGCCCCGGAGCATGGTGGCCCCGCACGGCTGCTGGTGCCGCACCTGTACTTCTGGAAGAGCGCCAAGTGGATCGCGGGCCTGAGGATCCTCGACCACGACGAGCCCGGCTTCTGGGAGCAGAACGGCTACCACGCCCGCGGCAACCCGTGGGAAGAGCAGCGGTACTCGGGTGACTGAGGCGATGGACGTGACTGAAGCAATCGGGGCAGCCGGGGCAACCCTGGTGTTCGCTCCCCCGACCCGTTTCGCCGTGCCCGGACGGATCGCCGTCGGCGACCAGGCCGCCGCGATGTGGCAGACCGCCACCATCACCGAGGTGCGCCGGGAGACTCCGCACGCCGCCACGTTCCGTCTCGCGGTGCCTGCCTGGGTGGGCCATCTGCCCGGCCAGCACCTGTTGCTGCGCCTGACGGCACAGGACGGTTATGTGGCCCAGCGCCACTACTCGATCGCGTCCGCGCCGGACGGCTCGGGCCACATCGAGCTCACCGTGGACCATGTCGAGGACGGTGAGGTCTCCAGCTGGTTCCACACCGTGGCCGGGCCCGGTGACACGGTCGAGGTGCGCGGCCCGGTCAGCGGCTTCTTCGCCTGGCCCGGCGACCGGCCCGCGCTGCTGATCGGCGCCGGGTCCGGCGTCGTACCGCTGATGTCGATGGTGCGGCACCACCGGGCGCGGGGCCTGGACGTGCCGCTGCGCCTGCTGGTGTCGGCGCGCAGCCCCGAGGAGCTGATCTACGCGCGGGAGTACGGCCCGGAGACGACGCCTGTGTTCACGCGAAGTGCGCCGGAGGGTGTGCCCGTGGGACGTATGGCGGCCGCCCATGTGGCGCCACTCCTGGCCGAGCAGCCTCCCGGTGGGTGGGAGGCCTATGTGTGCGGCTCCAACGGATTCGCCGAGCACGCCTCACGTCTGCTCGTGGCGGCAGGTCAGCCCGTGGACCGCATCCGGATCGAACGCTTCGGCTGAAATGCGCCCCGCACGGGACGCATTTCGTCCGGGATCGTCAGGAACCATGTCCGGCGTACGGGGTACCTGGACGCCATGCGATATCGGGTGCTCGGCCGGCGCCGGCGGCGCAGTCCACTGCGGCGCCGGTCGGATGTCGTCGAGGCGTGGACGGTACTCACGGTGGCCGTCTTGCTGCTCGTGGTCGCGCCGCTGGTCGGGGTGGTCGCGGCATGGTGGGCCCATGACGGCGCCCGGGGCGTGGCCCGGGAGCAGCGGGCCGATCGCCGGCACGTCAGGGCCGAGGTCCTCGGCAAGTCCTCCGACGCGCTTCCCATGGCCCAGGGCGGTCGGCAGCCGTCAGCCAGAACGACGGTGCGCTGGACCGAGCCGGAAGGCGGTCAGCGTACGGCCACGGCGCGCGTCCCGGCGGGCGCGCGGGTCGGCGACACGGTCGACGTGTGGCTGGACTCCCGCGGCCGGAGCACGGCCCCGCCTGCGAGCGGCACGGCCGTCTGGCAGCACACCGTCACCATCGGCGTCTGCGCCGCGGGCGGCGCGGTCGCGGTGATTCTGCTCGGCCATGCCGTCGTACGCCACAGCGCGATGCGGCGGCGGCTGGCCGAGTGGGAGCAGGAGTGGGCCCAGACGGAGCCGGACTGGTCGGACCGGCGGGCGTGAGCGTGGCGCGTGCCTGGCGAGGCCTTCTACGGTGGGCCACCTGCCATCTGCGGACTGCTGTCTAGGCACGCCGCTGCATCCGCCGTGCGATCCGCTCATGCCCGCGCAACGCGTCCGCCAGCCCGGTCAACCGGGGCTCGCCCCGGTCCACCAGGATCCGGCCGCCGACCACCGTGGTCCAGGCCCGGGCCGGTCCGCAGCGCAGCCAGGCCTCCACGGGGTCGGTCAGTGCGCCGGCGAGGGCGACCTCGTGCAGGTCCCAGACGACGAGGTCGGCGCAGGCCCCGGGCCGCAGGTGGCCCAGCTCGTCGTCCCGGCCGAGGCAGCGCGCCGAGCCGCGGGTCGCGATGTCGAGGGCGTCGCGGGCGGTCATCGCGCCGGGTCCGCCGCGGTAGCGGCCCAGCAGCAGTGCCGCCCGGGTCTCCATCCAGAGGGAGGCGTGGTCCGTGGAGGCGGAGCCGTCGCAGCCGATGCCGACGGGCAGGCCCAGCTCGCGCATCTCCTTCACGCGCGCGGTGCCGCCGCCGATGAGCATGTTGGAGCTGGGGCAGTGCGCCACGCCGACACCCGCGGCCGCGAGCCGGCGCAGCTCGTCGCCGGTCGGGTAGATGCAGTGCGCGACCCAGCTGCGGTCGCTCATCCACCCCGTCTGCTCGAAGTACTCGACGGGACGGCAACCGTAGGTCTCGAGGCAGTACGTGTCCTCGTCGTGGTCCTCGGCGAGGTGCGTGTGCAGCCGTACGTCGTGGCGCTCGGCGAGTTCGGCGGTCGCCGTCATCAGCGACTTGGTCACCGAGAACGGTGAGCAGGGCGCGAGCGCGACCCGCACCAGCGCGCCCGGTCCGGGGTCGTGGTGTGTCGTGATCAGGCGCTCGCTGTCGGCCAGCACCTCGTCCTCGGTCTGGGTGACGCTCCTCGGTGGCAGGCCTCCGTCGTCGACGGAGCGGGTCATCGAGCCACGCGTGGCGTGGAAGCGGAAGCCGATGTCGCGTGCGGCGCGAATCTCGGCGTCGACCAGGCGCGGGCGGGGATGGACGTAGAGGTGGTCGGCGGACGTGGTGCAGCCGCCCATCAGCAGTTCGGCCATGCCGACGTACGCCGACACGTACGCGGCCTCCTCGTCGAGGTCCGCCCAGAGGGGGTAGAGGGCGGTCAGCCAGTCGAACAGGGAGCCGTTCACCGCGG
The DNA here is from genome assembly GCF_053608645.1 of Streptomyces sp. NPDC055013. NCBI lineage: Bacteria > Bacillati > Actinomycetota > Actinomycetes > Kitasatosporales > Streptomycetaceae > Streptomyces > Streptomyces sp. NPDC055013. The sequence goes on along the minus strand of NZ_JBSGVW010000027.1, from coordinate 45,683 downwards.
GCGCGTAGGAGCGGGTGAGGTTCTGGTAGATGTGATGGTGGGTGTTGACCAGGCCCGGGGTGACGAGGCGTCCGGCCGCCGAGACGGTCGTGCGGGCCTCGGGTTCGCTCCCGGCGGTACCGACGCCGGTGACCCGACCACCGGTGACGGCCAGCCAGCCGCCCGGGATCTCCCGGTCACCGTCCACGATGAGCAGTTCGGCGTCCTTGACCAGCAGTTCCGCGGCCTGCACCGGGGGTTCGACGGCAGACGTCATGGCGCCATCGTAGGCACACGGCACGGCAAAGTCTGGCGAGTCGTCCGATCATCCACGTACGGTGTGATCATCCGCAGTCACTCTTGGCAAAGGCGGTCCTTCATGGCCCTGTTCGACCTTCCGCTCGACGAACTGCGCGAGTACCGCAGCAAGTCCGTCGAACCCGAGGACTTCGACTCGTTCTGGTCCAAGACCCTTGGGGAAGCGCGCGAACACGATCTGGACGCCCGCTTCGAGCCGGTCGACACGGGGCTGGCCACGGTGCAGGTGTACGACGTGACGTTCGCCGGGTTCGGCGGTCACACGGTGAAGGGCTGGCTGCGGCTGCCCGCCGGGGCGACCGAGCCGGTGCCGCTGGTGGTGGAGTTCCTCGGGTACGGCGGCGGGCGCGGCCTGCCGCACGAGAACCTGCTGTGGGCCTCCTCGGGCCGCGCGCACTTCATGATGGACACGCGTGGCCAGGGCAGCGCGTGGGGCGCCGGTGGTGGCACGCCGGACCCGGTGGGTGCGGCGCCCGCGTACCCCGGGTTCATGACGCGAGGCGTCGACGCTCCCGAGAACTACTACTACCGCCGGGTGTTCACGGACGCGGTCCGTGCCGTGGAGGCGGCCCGTTCCCACCCGCTGACCGACGCCTCGCGCACGGTCGCGCTGGGCGCGAGTCAGGGCGGCGGCATCACGATCGCGGTCGGCGGCCTGGTCCCGGACCTGACGGCGATCGCGCCGGACGTGCCGTTCCTGTGTGACTACCCGCGCGCGGCCACCCTGACGGACCGCCACCCCTACCGCGAGATCGCCCTCTACCTCAAGACGCACCGGGGCCGCACCGAGGACGTCCTGCGCACCCTGTCGTACTTCGACGGCGTCCACTTCGCGGCCCGCGGCCGGGCCCCCGCCCTGTTCTCGGCGGCCCTGGAGGACCAGACCTGCCCGCCGTCCACCGTCTTCGCGGCCTTCAACGCCTGGGCCCACGACGAGAAGGCCATCGAGGTCTACGACTTCAACGACCACGAGGGCGGCGGCCCGTTCCACGAGGCGGCCAAGCTCGACTGGCTGCGCTCGCACGCCTGAGAGGTCCGGCATGGAGACGCGTGAGGCCGCGGAGCGGTTCGTCCGGGTCTGGCAGCGGGCTTGGACGGAACACGATGTGGACGCCCTGCTGGAGCTGTATGCCGAGGGGTGCGTCCACCGCTCGATGCCGTTCCGCGAGCCACACCGCGGGCGGGCGGCGCTGGCCGAGTATCTGCGCTGGTCGTTCGCCGGTGAGCAGGTGACCGACGTGCGTTTCTCCGCGCCGGTGGTCGGCGAGGACGGGGTGGCCGTGGCCGAGTTCCGGGTCCTCGCCGAGGAGGACGGCGCGCCGGCCACGCTGGCCGGCTGTGTCTTCGTGCGGTTCGACGCCGCCGGGCTCGCCGTCGAGACCCGCGACTACTGGCACACGGTCGAGGGTCACCGGGAGCCGGAAGGTGAGCTGTTCTTCGGGTGAGTGCGGCGCGTCGGCGTGTGTCCGACACCTTCCGCCCAGTCCGACCAGTCGGTACGTTCAGGGAGCCCGGTCACGCGCGGTCGCGGTCCGGGTTTCCGGCGGACGTCAGCGGACGACTAGGGGTGGGCCATGGCGGAGCACGAGGCACAGCTGCACGGGCACTGCGATCCGCGGTTCGCGGCGGTGCGGACGGCGTTCGAGGCGAACTTCCGCGAGCGCGGGGAGCTGGGCGCCGCGGTCGCGGTCAGGGTAGGCGGCGAGACCGTCGTGGACCTGTGGGGCGGGTGGGCCGACGCGGCTCACAGTCGCCCGTGGGAGCGCGACACGCTGGTCAACGTGTGGTCGACGACCAAGGGACCTACGGCACTGTGCGCGCACATCCTCGCCGACCGGGGTCTGCTCGACCTGGACGCGCCGGTGGCCACGTACTGGCCGGAGTTCGCCGCCGCGGGCAAGGAGCAGATCCTCGTACGGCATCTTCTGTCGCATCGCGCCGGACTGGCCGGGCTGCGGGATCCGCACTCGCTTCAGCAGCTCTGCGACTGGGAGTTGACGACCCAGCGGCTCGCGGCGATGGAGCCGTGGTGGGAGCCGGGGACACAGTCCGGATATCACGCCCTGACGTACGGGTTCCTGGTCGGGGAGGTCGTGCGGCGGGTCTCGGGGCTGCTGCCCGGAGCCTTCCTGGAGCGGGAGGTGACCGGGCCGCTCGGCATCGACTTCGTGATCGGGCTGCCGGAGAAGGAGGGCGGACGGGCGGCCGAGCTGGTGCATGCGCCGGTCGCGTCGGACAGTGAACAGGCGGCGATCTTCAGCCAGTTGGCGCCCGCCGCCATCGCCGCGCTGGCCAACCCCGCCGTGGGGGCGGCTCAGGCCAACTCGGCCGAGTGGCGGGCTGCCGAGGTCCCCGCCGCGAACGGGCACGGCACGGCTCGGGCGATCGCCGCGCTGTACGGCATCTTCGCGGGACGCGGGTCGTACGACGGCCATCGCGTCCTGTCCCCCGAGGCGGCCGAGCGGGTGCGTGAGGGACAGGGCGCCTGCCGCGATCTGGTGCTCGGGGCCGGGTTCGAGAGCGAGACGGAGGTCGCGCTCGGCCTGTGGCTGAGCGGGGACAACGGGTCGTACGGGCCCAACCCGCGGGCTTTCGGACATGACGGCTTCGGCGGCTCCTGCGGTCTGGCCGACCCGGAGGCCGGGGTGTCGCTGGGCTATGTGATGAACCGGATGGGGCCTCATATCGCCGACGACCCGCGGAAGATGGCGCTGATCGACGCCCTGTACGGAGTCTTGTGACGGCCTGTCCGCGCGGACCGTTTCGGCCGAAGTGACAGACCACCCTTCCGCCGTGGTTTAGACCAATGCTTAGATCTGGTGGCGCAACGAACCCGCACGGCTACAACACGTCACCAACAGGAGGCGCGGCATGGCCCGCACCACCCCGCACGACCGCCCCCTCACCGAAACGCAGCCGCTGTACTGGAGAATCGCCACCCAGTTGCTCGACGAACTGAGCGACGGAACCGTCCCGCCCGGTGAACGGCTTCCGTCGGAACGGCAGTTGGCGCTGCACTACGGGGTCAGCCGGGAGACCGTACGGCAGGCGCTGGAGGTGCTGCGCCACCGGGGCCTGGTCGCCACCGACCGCCGAGGAAGCCATGCCACCCTGTCCGGTCCGCCGGTCGAGACCCCGTCGACGCTCACCTTCCCGGTCGGCGCCCGGACGGCCGGACCGGGCGCCGTGGACCGCGCGACGGTCGCCTGGGAGACTCCCCCGCCGGAGCACGCCGCGGCCCTGGGGCTGGCCACGCACCGGCCGACCCTGGTGCACCGGTACGAGTCCGCGGGCGCCGACGGTGGTGGCCGGCGTACGGCAGTGACGTCGTTCTCGGCTGTGGCCCTCGCCGAGGTGGCGGAGCTCGCCCGCTGCCGCGACCGCGCCGACGGCGACCACGCCGACAGCACCGGGTCCGCCCAACTGCACCGCACCTACGACTGGATGCGCAAGGCGGGCCTCACCCTCCACCACCGGGACACCATCACCCGGCTCCCGGGCGCACCCTCGGTGCGGGTCACCCGGCGCGTGCACGACCAGTACGCCCGCCCCCTGGAGATCACGGACCTAGTGATGGACGCCCAACAGGACGCTCTGGTCTACGAGTTCACACTGCCCGCGGCGGTCTGACCAGCCTGGTCCGGGCGCCGCGCCACCACCATCCGCACGCGGGGGCTCCCGTCCCGTCGCCGTCCGAACTCGGACAGAACCTGCGACTCCACCTCGAAGCCGGCGCGAGCCAGTTCGTCGCGTACCTCCGCGAGCCGGAAGGCCCTGTAGTACATGACGAACTGCGGCCGCCACACGGCGTTGCGCACCCGCATCACCGTGTCGAAGCCCAGCAGCATCCAGTAGCCGAGGGACGCGGGGCGGGGCGGGGCCACGACCGGGAAGGCGAAGCACCCGCCGGGCCGCAGGACGGAGTGGACCTGGGCGAACAGGCCCGGCAGCTCACGGGGAAGGAAGTGCCCGAACGCCCCGAAGCTCACCACGAGGTCGAAGGCCGGGGCGAACGGCAGGGCGCGGGCGTCGGCACGCACCCAGCCGACGCGCTGCTCCCCGACCCGCACCCGCCGCCGGGCGACGTCGAGCATGCCGGCACTGAAGTCGACGCCGGTGACGCTGCGCCGGCACACCTCGGCCAGCACGTCGACACCCGCGCCCGTACCGCAGCACAGGTCGAGGCCGTCGTCGTACGAGCCCGTTCGGCCGAGCGCCGACGCGACCGCACGGAGCACGGAGTCCGGCGTACGGAACGGCGTGTGGTCGAACTTCGGGGCGAGCAGGTCGTATCCGCGCTCGACGGACGACAGGGCCTGGACGGCGAGTTCGCGCAGGGAGGGCCCTTCGGGGCTGAACATCCGCGTCACCCCGTGGCCACTCGGTGCCGCAGCACGGTGAGCACGCGCTCGCACCAGCGCAGAATCTCCTGCTCGAAGGAGATTCCGGCCAGCAGCGTCAGATACGGCCCGATGCGGTCGGACTCACGCAGGTACTCGTCCTCGGTGCGGCCGTCGAGGAGGCGGTCGCGGACGCGTTCGTAGCGGTCGAGCTTGCCGCGCGACCACGTCATGCGCTCCTCGATCAGTGCGCGGGTGGCCTCGGGGTCCTCCATGGCCTGGAGTTTGATCAGGAGTTCGTCGCGGATGGCGGTGGGCCGCCGGGGCGGCTCGGCGGCGAAGGTCCGCAGGTCCTCGCGTCCGGCCTCGGTGAGCGTGAACATCCGCTTGTTCGGCCGTCGTTCCTGCTGCACGAACCGGGCCTCGACGAGGCCGTCCTGCGCGAGCCGCTCCAACTCCCGGTAGAGCTGCTGCGGCGTCGCGGGCCAGAAGTTGGCGAACGAGACGTCGAAGACCTTCGACAGCTCGTAACCCGAGGCCTCGCCCTCCAGGAGGGCGGCGAGGACGGCGTACTTGAGGGACATGTGGACACGGTAACAGCAGGTGATTATTCTCATCGGCACCTACTCAACTATTTGACTATGAGGTGATCCGATGCGCGCGTTCCGCGAGGCGGTGGAAGCAGGCGACACCGAAGCCGTCGAGGCCCTGTTGGCGGAGGATGTCGTCTTCACCAGCCCGGCCGTGTTCAAGCCGTACGCCGGCAAGGCGATCACGGCGGCGATTCTGCGCGCTGTCGTGCGGGTCTTCGAGGACTTCCGCTATGTGCGCGAGATCAACGACCCCGGCGGCCGCGATCACGCGCTGGTCTTCACCGCGCGCGTGGGCGACCGGGAGATCACCGGCTGCGACTTCCTCCACGTCGACGAGGACGGGCTGATCGACGACTTCATGGTCATGATCCGTCCGCTGTCGGGCCTGCAGGCGCTGGCCGCGGAGATGGGCGCGCAGTTCGACCGGATCGCGAAGGAGGCGGCGCAGTCGGCGTGACAGCCGCGGCCCTCACCCGGATCGACACTCCGCGAGCCGCCTTTCGAGGAACCTGCGTTCCGCGTCGTTCTCGACCAGCTCCAGCGCGCTGAGGTACGCCTGCGCCGCCTCGTTCGTACGGCCGCTGCGGCGCAGCAGATCGGCGCGGGTGGCCGGCAGCAGGTGGTACCCGGCCAGGTCGCCCTGCTCCTCCAGCTCCGCGACCAGGGCGAGGCCGGCGTCCGTGCCCTCGGCCATGCCGACGGCCACCGCACGGTTCAGGCGGACCACGGCGGAGGGCACCCGGCGCGCCAACTCGCCGTACAGGGCGGCGATGTCGGCCCAGTCGGTGTCCTCGGCGCTGGGCGCGGTGGTGTGGCAGGCGGCGATGGCGGCCTGGATCTGGTACGGCCCGGGGCGGCCGCGCCGCAGCGCGGTCTCCAGCAGGTCGGCGCCCTCGTCGGCCTCGGCGCGGTCCCAGGCCGTACGGTCCTGGTCCTCCAGGGTCACCAGGTCGCCCGCGGCGTCCACGCGGGTGTGGCGGCGGGCGTCGTGCAGCAGCAGGAGCGCGAGCAGGCCGAGCACCTCGGGCTCGTCGGGCATCAGGCGGGCGAGGACGCGAGCCAGGCGGATCGCTTCGGCGCAGAGGTTCGTACGCACGAGATCGGCACCGGCGGTGGCCGCGTAGCCCTCGTTGAACAGCAGGTAGATCACACCGAGCACTCCCGTCGCGCGCTCGGGCAAGAGGTGCGCGGGCGGGATCCGGTACGGGATTCCGGCGTTGCGGATCTTCCGCTTGGCCCGCACCAGGCGCTGCGCCATGGTCGCCTCGGGGACGAGGAAGGCGCGCGCGATCTCCGGTGTGGTCAGCCCCGCGAGCGTGCGAAGCGTCAGCGCGACCCGGGCCTCGATGGGCAGCGCGGGGTGGCAACAGGTGAAGATCAGCCGCAGCCGGTCGTCCTGCACGCCGCTGCCGTCACCGCTGTCGTTCTCGGGTCCGTACGGCGGTTCGTCGCGGGCCGGCACCGCCACCTCCCGTAGTTTCGCCGCCCCCACCGCCTCCCGGCGCAGTACGTCCAGGGCGCGGTTGCGGGCGGTCGTGGTCAGCCAGGCGCCGGGGCGGCGCGGCACTCCGTCGCGCCGCCACCGGTCGAGGGCCTGGGCGAAGGCGTCCTGGGCGCACTCCTCGGCGAGGTCCCAGTCGCCGGTCACCCGGATCAGGGTGGCGACGACCTGGCCCCATTCCTCGCGGAAGGCGGCGGCAACGGCTTCCGCGACGCCGTTCGTGGCGCTCACTCCCAGACCGGCCGCACTTCGATCGAGCCGCCGCCGAGGGCCGCCGGATGCCGGGACGCCAGCGAGATGGCTTCGTCCAGGTCGGCGACCTCGATGATGTCGATGCCGCCGACGTACTCCTTGGACTCCACGAAGGGCCCGTCGCTGAGCAGCACTTCGTCACCCTGGACGCGGACGGTCGTGGCGTCGGTGTGCGGCCGCAGGCGGGCACCGCCCTTGACGACGTCACGGCTGCGGACCTCGTCGATGTACGAGGTGAAACGGGGGTCCTCGGCGATCTCCTCGGGGCTGAGTTCCTCGCCGCCGACCGGTGTGCAGATGAACAGGACGTACTTCATGACCGCTCCTCGGGGTCGAGAGAGACGTGCTCGTGCGCGATCAGCCGGCGCAGACCGACGTCGCGGTAGCCGGTGGTGACGCGCATCAGGTCGTCGAGTGGCGCACCGTCCGTACGGGTGGCACGCAGGCGGACGAGGGCGTGGCCGAAGGCGATGCTCTCGTCGACGTGGACGCGGAAGTCCAGCACCTCGCGGGTGACGGGACCGGTGAGGCCGGTGAACCGCGCCTCCAGCGACTTGAGCAGGGCGTCGGCCCCCTGAAGTTCCCGGCCGTCGACGAACGCCGTCACGTCCGGGGCGTAGCAGGCCGCCTTGCGCTCGACGTCCCGCTCCCGCGCGGCCGCGGTCAGTTCGGCGTCGAGCGCGCGGATCTGCGTCTCGGCGTCCTCGTCCTCCCAGAGGGGCCGCACCTCCATGGCCCCGACGACGGCCACAGGATGCCGCGCGGCCGCCTCGATCGCCTCCTCCAGGCTGTCGCACTCCAGGATGTCGAACCCGGCGACGTACTCCTTCGTCTCCGCGAAGGGCCCGTCGCTGCGCAGCACCTCCCCGCCGCGTACCCGCACGGTGACCGCCCGGTCGGGAAGCGCCAGCCGGTGGCCGTGCAGGCGTACCCGGCGGTCGCCGAGGTCTTCGACCCAGGGCTCGACGGGGGTCATGCCCGAGGCGTCGGCGGTGTCGTCACCGCAGACGAGCAGCATGTACTTCATGGATCCTCCCGGTCCTCATGAGCTTCCTACACCCCACCGACGAACGGGACCGGACCGAATCGACACCCGGGCGGCCCACACCCGGAATTTCTGCCCCCGCGCACGGTCCGTTCGCGATTGGATGTCCTCATGACCTCCGACGAGCACGCGCGGATGATGTCGGCCAACCAGGCGAACTGGGACGCCCGCACCCCCGTCCACCTCGCCAGCCGCTTCTACGGCCTGGACCGGGATCTCGATCCCGCGCGCTGGTTCGCCTCCTTCGAGTGGGACGACCTCGGTGAACTGACCGGCCGCGATGTGCTCCATCTGCAGTGCCATCTCGGCACCGAGACGATCGCCTTCGCGAAGCGCGGGGCGCGGGCCGTCGGCCTGGACTTCTCCGCGGCGTCCGTGGCCGCCGCGGGCGGCATCGCCCAGAAGGCCGGGCTGGACGTCACGTACGTGCAGGCCAATGTGTACGACGCCGTGGAAGCCCTGGGGCAACGCCAGTTCGACGTGGTGTACACGGGCAAGGGCGCACTGTGCTACCTGCCCGACCTCGATCGCTGGGCCGGGATCGTGGCCCAACTCCTTCGTCCGGGCGGGTGGTTGTACATCGTCGAGTTCCACCCGCTGCTCAACTCCCTCGGCCCCAAGCCCGGTCCGGGCGAGGGGCCCGAGCTGCTTCTGCGCCATGACTACCTGGGCGGCGACGGTGCCGTGCACCGGGACGCGACCCGCACCTACACCGACGGGCCCGCCGTGGAAGGCGCCACGGACAGCTACGAGTGGATGCACGGAATAGGAGAGGTCGTAGACGCGTTGAGCCAAGCAGGACTGACCATCCGGCAGCTGCGCGAGAGTGACGAGCTGCCCTGGCAGCGCTGGCCGCAGATGGAACGCACGGCCTCCGGCTGGTGGCGTCTCCCCGAGCCCCGTGTCCCTCTGCTGTACGGATTGCTCGCCACGCGCTGAACGTTCGTGCTACGGTCGCGTCAGCACCTGTGTACGCCCGGTTGTGGCGCCGGTGCCAGTTCTCTCTCAGTTCGCCGGTAGGCGTACCGGCTTCTCATCACCATCTCGTGACCAGCGGTTCCGCCGTGTCCGAGGTGTTGTCTCCCGCCGCCCGAAGGCGCTCTGTCCGCCTTGCCGATGTCCGCGGCGCACCCCTTCCCTCCGCATGTCCCATGCCTTCCGTCCGTGAAAGGACACACCACCATGACCACCACACTCGAACACCCCCCGGTCCGGCAGCAGGCCACGGCCGTCACCGGTGTCCTCGACATCGACGCGAGCGGCAAGGGGCACCTGCGCGCCGCCAACCTGCTGCCCTCGCCCGCCGACCTTCAGGTCTCCCCCGCGCTCAGCCGCCGCCACGGCCTGCGCAAGGGCGACCTCGTCGACGGCGTACGCGGCGACCGGCGCACCCTCACCGAAGTCGCCCACGTCAATGGCCGCACCCCCGCCACGAACCGCCGCAGCTTCGGCGACCTGACGCCGCTGCACCCGCGTGAGCGGATCCGCCTCGAACACCCGGCGTCCGGCCTGACCGGGCGGGTCAACGACCTGATCGCGCCGGTCGGCAAGGGCCAGCGGGGCCTGATCGTCGCCCCGCCCAAGACCGGCAAGACCGTGCTGCTCCAGCAGATCGCGGCCGCCGTCGCGGGCAACCACCCGGAGTGCCGGCTGATGGTGGTGCTCCTCGACGAACGCCCCGAGGAGGTCACCGACATGCGGCGCTCGGTGCGGGGCGAGGTCTACGCCTCGACCTTCGACCGGGCGCCCAAGCAGCACATCGCCCTGGCCGAGCTCGTCATCGAACGCGCCAAGCGGCTCGTCGAGGCGGGCGAGGACGTCGTCATCCTGCTCGACTCCCTGACCCGGCTGTGCCGGGCGCACAACAACGCGGCCGGGTCCGGTGGCCGCACCCTGAGCGGCGGCGTCGACGCGGCCGCGCTGCAGGGCCCGAAGCGGTTCTTCGGCGCCGCGCGCCTCGCCGAGGAGGGCGGTTCGCTCACCATCCTCGCCACGGCCCTCGTGGAGACAGGCTCGCGGGCCGACGACTTCTACTTCGAGGAGCTCAAGAGCACCGGCAACATGGAGCTGCGCCTGAGCCGGGAGCTCGCCTCCCGCCGCGTCTTCCCCGCCGTCGACATCAACCCCTCCGGCACCCGTCGCGAGGAACTGCTTCTGCCCCCGGCCGAGTTGACCGCGGTGCGCGGACTGCGCCGGGCCCTGCAGACCCGGGACGGCCAGTCCACCCTGGAAACCCTCCTGGAGCGCATGCGTGAGACGCCCGACAACGCCACTTTCCTGCGGCGGATCCAGCCGACACTTCCCGGCGACTGACAGATCCGCACGCCGGGATCGCCCGTCCGGGTGCCGACGCGCCCCGACCGGCCCGGGCAGCGCGGTGTCAGGCGCGACCGTTCCTACGTTGACGGTATGAAGATCGGATTTACTTCCCGGGCCCTGGTCTCCACCTGCGCACTGTGCGCGACCGGCCTGCTGGCGCTCGCGCCCGCCGCCGCCGTCGCCCGCCCCGGGCGCGACCCCGACACCCCGGGCAGGCACCAGGCGGCAACACCACCTCCCACCCAGCTGTACGGGTCCGGCACACAGGTGCGGCCGCACGACGGGGCACCCCACGTTCCGAGTGTCACCGCGCGGTCGTGGCTGGTGGCCGACGCCGACACCGGCGAGGTGCTCGCCGCGTACGAAGCGCACCGGAAGCTGCCGCCCGCCAGCACGCTCAAGTCGCTGTTCGCCCTCACCGTGCTGCCCACCCTGCCCGGCGTCATCCGGCACACGGTGCGCGAGGAGGAGCTCGCCGGGATCGGGCCCGGCAGCAGCCTGGTCGGGGTCGCCGAGGGACGTACGTACCAGGTCGCCGATCTGTGGCGCGGGGTGTTCCTCAGCTCCGGCAACGACGCCGTGCGCGTGCTGGCCTCCCTCAACGGCGGCTGGCGCTTCACTGCCGAGCGCATGGAGGCCAAGGCCCGCTCCCTGGGCGCCCTCGACACGCACGTGGTGTCGCCGGACGGCTACGACTCGCCCGGCCAGGTGTCGTCGGCGTACGACCTGGCGGTGTTCGGCCGGGCCGGGCTGCGCAACGCCGAGTTCGCGCGGTACTGCGGCACCGCGCAGTCGCGGTTCCCGGGCCGGGGCGGCTGGGCGTACGGGATCCAGAACACCAACCGCCTGTTGACCGGCGCGGACGGCGTGGACCGCTACCCGGGCGTGATCGGCATCAAGAACGGCTACACCAGCCAGGCGGGCAACACGCTCATCGCCGCCGCCCGCCGGGGCGAGCGCACCCTGGTCGTCACCGTGATGAACCCCCGGGCGGGCGGGTTCGCCGTCTACGAGGAGGCCGGCGAACTGCTCGACTGGGGGTTCGGGGCGGTCGGCCGGGTCGAACCGGTGGGCTCGCTGGACGCGTTGCGGGTCAGGCCGAGGCCGGGGCCCGCCGCGGTGCCCGTGGTCGCCGCGGTGGCACCGGAGGACGAGCCGGGCTGGGCCGAGGCCTTCGCGATCGCCGGCGCCGCCGGCATGGGCGCCGGTGCCGTGTCGCTGGTGACCCGGGGCAGGGTCGAGCGGTCGACGCCGAGTTGACCGACGGGCAGCCACAGCAGCAGGCCGAGCGTGATCCAGGCGTAGGTGTTGCTGCCGAGGAAGCCGTCGACGCCGGAAGCGTCGTCGAACCACAGCCACACCACGCTGGTGCACAGCACGGCGTACAGGGCGCCCGCGATCCGCAGGTGCCCGGCGCGGACGAGGACGGCGAAGGACGGCAGCAGCCACACCAGGTGGTGGACCCAGGTGATCGGGCTGACCAGACAGGCGGTCAGCCCGGTCAGGGCGAACGCCGCCGTCCAGTCCCCCGCCACGACCGCGCGGCGGGTGCGCGCCACCCAGACGCCCAGGACCACCAGCACCACGACCGCCCAGACCTCGCGGCTCGGCACGTCCAGCCGGGCCAGGATGCCCTGCAGCGACTGGTTGGAGACGTAGTCGAGGCGGCCCACGCGCGTGGTGTCCCACATCGCGTGCGTCCAGTAGAAGCGGGAGGCGTCGGGGGCCACCCAGGCCGCCAGCGCCGTGGCCGCGGCGGCGACGGCCGTGGCCACCGCGGCGGCTCGCTGGCGCCGGGCCACCAGCAGCAGGCCGATGAACGCGGCCGGCGTCAGCTTGATCGCGGCCGCGAGCCCGATGCCCAGGCCCGCCCAGCGCTCCCGGCCCGTAGCGAGCAACCAGCAGTCGAGGAGCACCAAGGCCAGCAGCAGGATGTTCACCTGGCCGAAGCTGAAGGTGTCCCTCAGCGGTTCGAACAGGGCCAGCCCGCACGCGACGAGGGCACAGCCGTACCAGCCGTGGCGCCGCCAGGACCGTCCCGCCAGCACCCGCAGCGAGAAGGCCAGTGCCGCCAGGTTGAGCAGCAGCGCCACCGCGATCGCGACGTGCAGACCGACCAGCGCCATGGGCAGCATGACGACGGCGGCGAACGGCGGGTAGGTGAAGCCGTACGTCGTGCCGGGCACCCGGTAGTCGTAGAGACGGCCGCCGTGGTGGATCCAGCTGTCCACGGTGCCGTAGTAGACGCGCAGGTCGAACCAGTCACGCAGCAGTGGCACGGTGGCGGTGAAGACGGTCACCGCGGCGGCGAGCACGAGGACCAGCAAGAGCCGGCCCCGGTCGGTACGCGGAAGCCTCATGCGGTGCGCTCCAGAGCCGGGGCCTGCGCAGCGAGATGCGCCTGCCACAGAACGACCACGGCGAGCGCACCCCCGGAGACCGCCAGCACCAGCTGGCCGGCGTCCGCGGCGCCGCCGCTGGGCAGGACGGCGAGCGCGAGCACTCCCGTCAGGGCCGCCACCCGGTGCCGTACCGAAGTGCTGGGCGCGGCGGCGGCGATGAGGAACAGGCCCCACAGGGCGTACCAGGGGCGGATCGCCGGTCCGAAGGCGGCCACGGCAGCCAGGCTGAGACCGAGCGCGTACACGGGGCGCGGTCGCCAGCGCCACCATATGAGGAGCACCAGGACCGCCGTGAGCACGATGCCGAAGGTGTGCCAGACGGGGACGGCCAGCGGCGCCAGGTCGCTGCCGGCCTGCTCCAGGAGCGAGGCGGTGGCACGGCCGAGCAGGCTGGTGAGCGCCCAGTTCTGCGAGGAGACCGGCGTGTCCAGGGCGCCTATCCAGCCGTATCCGGTGCCCGCCACGGCCGTCGCCGCGACCGTGGTGGCGGCGACCGCGGCCGCCGTGGTGAACACGGCCTTCACCGGGTGGTGCCCGGCCCGCACCTGGAGCAGTACGACCGCGGCGAGGCCCAGCACCGCGGGCGCCTTGACGAGGGCGGCGAGCGTGACGAGCACGGCGCCCAGGACCGGCCACCGGCCGAGCGCGGCGACCAGACCGGCGCCGAGCAGGCCGAGCATGATGGCGTCGTTGTGGGCGCCCGCCACCAGGTGCAGCAGCACGAGCGGGTTCAGGGCCCCCAGCCACAGCGCCGCGGACGGGTCGGCTCCGCTGTGCCGGGCCAGCCGCGGCAGCGCGGCCGCCATCAGCGCCACCCCGAGGAGGGCTATCAGGCGCATGCCGAGGAGCCCGGCGGGGAGTTCGCCGCGGGTCACGGTGGACAGGGCGGAGGCGACGCCGAGGAACACCGGGCCGTACGGGGCGCCGGTGTGCCGCCACAGCGGGGCGACCTCGTCCGCGAGCGGACCGCCGAGTTGGGAGGGGCCGTACGCGTACACGTCGATGTGCGCGTCGACCATGGCCCCTTGGGCCAGGTAGCTGTACACGTCCCGGCTGAACAGCGGCGGCGCGATCAGCAGCGGGGTGGCCCACACCGCCAGCACCAGCAGCAGGGCGCGTGGCGTCGGCGGATCGGCGCTGCGCACGAGGCGCCCGAGCATCAGCCACGCCGCTATCAGCAGGACGACGCCGAAGTACACGCCGACCAGGCCCAGCGCCGCGTGCGCCGAGCTCGGGGCCAGGATGTCCCGGACCGGCAGTGCCCCGGCCGACTCACCGCCCAGGGCGAGGAAGGCGGTGCCGGCCAGACCGAGGATCTGGCAGCGGCGGAGATCGATGGGGAAAGCCATGGCCAACACTCGGTCAGGGTGTCAACGCGGGGTGGCTTTAAGTTGACGCGGTTCCCTCCGGGGGGAGGCCGGGGCGTGACCGGCCGGTGATCGATTGTGGCCGTTGGTTGAGGGCTGCGATGCGTCTGCCGGATGAGGTGGTTCGCAGGCTGCCGGCAGGCGGGGGCTGGTCGCGCAGTTCCCCGCGTCCCTGGGGGACACGCCCGCACACAGCGTCGAGTAGTTCCGTCAGAAGACCGAAAGGCCTGTCAGCGTCGTGAAGCGGTCCAGGGCCGCCACCCCGGCCACCGAATTGCCCCGCTCATCGAGCCCCGGACTCCACACGCACAATGTGCACCGGCCCGGTACCACCGCGATGATGCCGCCGCCCACGCCGCTCTTGCCGGGCAGGCCCACCCGGTACGCGAATTCGCCCGCCGCGTCGTACGTCCCGCAGGTCAGCATGACCGCGTTGACCTGTTTGGCCTGGCTGCGGGTGAGCAGCCGGGTGCCGTCGGCGCGGACGCCGTGGCGGGCCAGGAAGGTGGTGGCGAGGGCCAGATCGGCGCAGGACGCCTTGATCGAGCACTGGCGGAAGTACTGGTCGAGCAGGACCGGCACGGGGTTGTCGATGTTGCCGTACGACGCCATGAAGTGGCCGAGCGCGGCGTTGCGGTCGCCGTGCGTGGACTCGGAGGCGGCGACGTCCTGGTCGAAGTCCAGGGCGGGGTTGCCGCTCTCGGCACGCAGGAAGGCCAGGAGTTCGCCCGCCGCTGCTCCGGTACGGGTCTGGAGTCGGTCGGTGACGACGAGGGCACCGGCGTTGATGAACGGATTGCGTGGGATGCCGTTCTCGTACTCCAGCTGGATCAGGGAGTTGAAGGGGTTGCCGGAGGGCTCGCGGCCCACGTGCTCCCAGAGTTCGTCGCCCTCGCGGGCCAGGTCGAGCGCGAGGGTGAAGACCTTGGTGATGGACTGCGTGGAGAACGGCTCGCGCCAGTCCCCCACGCCGTACACCGTGCCGTCGAGTTCCGCGACGGCCATGCCGAAGCTGCGCGGGTCACAGGCCGCGAGCGCCGGAATGTAGTCGGCGGGCCGGCCGCGGCCGGGGGTCCGCTCGATCTCCTCCGCGATGCGCTGAAGGATCGGCTGGAAGGTCAGTGACGACGTCGACGCTGCCATGATCACCATTGTGCCTTCCTGCCGGTCCGGGTGCGCTTCAGCGGTTCACGGCCGGTTCAGGCCAGGGCCTGGCCGCTGCCCGCGACGATCTCGGGGCGCAGCAGGTCGGCGAGGGTCTCGGCGGGCAACAGGCCCTTCTCCAGGACGAGTTCGGCGACGCCGCGGCCGCTGACCAGGGCCTCCTTGGCGATGTCGGTGGCCGCCGTGTAGCCGATGTGCGGGTTCAGGGCGGTGACCAGGCCGATGGAGTTCTCCACGGTCCGGCGCAGCGCCTCGGTGTTGGCGGTGATGCCGTCCACGCAGCGCTCGGCGAGCGTCAGGCAGGCGGCCCGCAGATGGGTGATCGATTCCGACAGGGAGTGCAGGATGATCGGCTCGAAGGCGTTGAGCTGGAGCTGTCCGGCCTCGGCGGCCATGGTGATGGCGACGTCGTTGCCGATCACCTCGAACGCGACCTGGTTGACGACCTCGGGGATCACCGGGTTGACCTTGCCGGGCATGATCGACGAACCGGCCTGAACGGGAGGCAGGTTGATCTCGCCCAGACCCGCGCGCGGACCGGACGACAGCAGCCGCAGGTCGTTGCAGCTCTTGCTGAGCTTGACGGCGATGCGCTTGAGCACGCCGGACATCTGGACGAACGCGCCGCAGTCCTGGGTCGCCTCGACCAGGTTGGCGGCGGTGACCAGCTGGAGCCCGGTGATCTCGGCGAGGTGACGCCTGGCCGACTCGGCGTAGCCGGCGGGAGCGTTCAGTCCGGTACCGATGGCCGTCGCGCCCAGGTTGATCTCATGGATCAGCTCGACGGCCTCGGCAAGTCGGGACCGGTCCTCGTCGATCATGACGGCGTACGCGGAGAACTCCTGCCCGAGCGTCATCGGCACCGCGTCCTGCAACTGCGTACGGCCCATCTTGAGCACGTCGCGGAATTCGACGGCCTTACGGGCGAACGCGTCCTGGAGTACCGCCATCGCCTTGAGCAGCCCGCGCACCGCGAACACCGTCGCGATCTTGACGGCGGTCGGGTAGACGTCGTTGGTCGACTGGCCGAGGTTGACGTCTTCGTTGGGGTGCAGGTGCCGGTACTGCCCCTTCTCGAGCCCCAGCAGCTCCAACGCCCGGTTGGCGACGACCTCGTTGGCGTTCATGTTGGTCGAAGTGCCGGCGCCGCCCTGGATGACGTCCACGACGAACTGGTCGTGCAGCTTGCCGGACCGGATCTCCCGACAGGCGGCGACGATGGCAGCAGCCTTCTTCGCCTCCAGCAGCCCGAGCTCCTCATTGGCGAGCGCGGCGGCCTCCTTGACGGCGGCGAGGGCGTCGATGAGATGCGGGTAGGCGGAGATCGGCGTCCCGGTGATGGGGAAGTTCTCGGTGGCGCGCAGGGTGTGGACACCCCAGTAGGCGTCGGCGGGGATGTCACGGTCGCCGAGCAGGTCGTGCTCGCTGCGGACGGTGGCGGTCATGAGAGTGAGGGTCTCTTTCTGAGGTACGTAGGTGATGCGCCCCTGAAAGGGGCGCGGGGAACTGCGCGATCAGCCACAACCGGCTCGCAGCCGCCGACAAGGAACTTCGGCACATCCTTAGGCGCAAGCGGAAACCACAACCGGCTCCAGAGATCGAACGGGCCGCACACACCCGACCTCCCGGCCGCCCCCAAGAAGCGCCTCGCCCTGGAACTCGGTGAGCAACTCCGGATCCACCCCGGCCCACGCAAGGGCCGCGGCGGCAACCGGTATCCGCGCCCGATTCGCCCCATCGGCAATCTTCACGGCGACGGCACGCCCGTCCGCCAGCGCAGCGACCTGCACGCCCTCGAACCCGTCCTTGGCGAGCAGCCCCGGCACGGCCCGCATCAGCGCGGCCACGTCCCGCCCGGTGCCGGACGCCATCTCCGCATGCTCACGCATGGCGTCGGCGACCCGAGCCTCGGGCGTGCCCGGCACCGCGGTGGTGATGCGGGCGGCCGCACGGGCAAGGCCGTGCAGCGAGACGGAGAACAGCGGCGCCCCACACCCGTCGACGGTGACGCGAGCGATCCGCTGCCCCGTGAGGTCCTCGACGATCTCGGCGATCGCCTGCTGCAGCGGGTGCCCGGGGTCGAGGTAGTGGTCCAGGGACCAGCCGTTGAGCGCGCAGGTGTACAGCATCGCCGCGTGCTTGCCGGAGCAGTTCTGCGCGAGCCGGGACGGCAGGCGGCCCTCCCGCACCCAGGCGTCCCGGACGACCGGGTCGAACGGCATGTCCGGGACGTTGCGCAGGTGGTCCTCGGTGAGCGCGGCGAGTTCGAGGATGCGCCGGGTTCCGGCGAGGTGGCGTTCCTCGCCGGAGTGGCTCGCCGCGGTGAGCGAGAGGAGCTCGCCGTCGAGCGGCAGCCCGGCCCGGGCCATGGCCACGGCCTGGACGGGCTTGAGCGCGGAGCGCGGGTAGAAGGCGGCCTCGATGTCACCGAGCTGGAACTCCACCTTGCCGTCGGCGCCGAGGACGACGACGGAGCCGTAGTGGGTGCCTTCGATCATTCCGCCGCGTATGAGGTGGGCGACGGGGGCGTGGAGAGGTTCGCGGACAAGGGGTGCGTCCGCCATGGGGCTGCTGTACATCACTGCCTGGCTGTCCTGGGTCGATGAGGGGGCGTCGACCGGCACGGGTTCACGCGTCGGCCTTGGTGGCGGTGCGGGCGACACGGCCGCGGATGGCGTACCAGCCCGCGACCAGCGCTCCGACGATCAGCGGCAGGCACAGCACGGTGGTGCGGCCGGCGCCTCCGTCGGCGTACATGAGGACCAGGACGGAGGCGAGGAACGCCAGCGTCACGAGTTCGGTCCAGGGGGAGCCCGGCAGTCGGTAGCCGGGCCGGTCGAGCTCACCCTTCTGGGTCTTCTGCCAGAAGAGCAGGTGACAGATCATGATCATGCCCCAGGTGGCGAGGATGCCGATCGCCGCGAAGTTCAGCACGATCTCGAACGCGTCGGCCGGGACGACGAAGTTGAGTCCGACGCCGAGGACACAGATACCGCTGGTCAGCAGGATGCCGCCGTACGGGACCTGGCTGCGGCTCATCACCGAGGTGAACTTGGGGGCGGAGCCGGACATCGCCATGGAGCGCAGGATGCGGCCGGTGGAGTACAGGCCGGAGTTGAGCGAGGACATGGCCGCGGTCATCACGACCAGGTTCATGACGCCGCCGGCCGCCGGGATGCCGATGTTGGACAGCACGGTGACGAAGGGACTCTCGCCCGCCTTGTACGACGACCAGGGCAGCAGCATCGAGAGCAGGAGGACGGAGCCGACGTAGAAGAGGCCCACGCGCCACATGATCGAGTTGATCGCCTTCGGCATGATCTTCTCGGGGTTCGCGGTCTCACCGGCGGCGACGCCGACCAGCTCGACGGAGGCGTAGGCGAAGACGACGCCCTGGACGATCAGCAGCATGGGCAGCAGGCCGCTGGGGAAGAGGCCGCCGTTGTCGGTGATCAGGGACGGGCCTGGGGTGTGGCCGTCCACGGGCTGCTGGGTGACCAGCAGGAAGATGCCGATCAGCATGAAGACGACGAGTGCGCCGACCTTGATGATCGCGAACCAGAACTCCAGCTCGCCGAAGATCTTCACCGAGATCAGGTTCACGGTGAGGACGACCGCGAGGGCGATCAGTGCGATCACCCACTGCGGGATGTCGGAGAACATGCCCCAGTAGTGCGTGTACGTCGCCACCGCGGTGATGTCGGCGATGCCGGTGGTCGCCCAGTTCAGGAAGTACATCCAGCCCGCGGTGTACGCGCCCTTCTCACCCATGAACTCCCGGGCGTACGACACGAAGGCGCCGGAGGACGGCCGGTAGAGGACGAGTTCGCCGAGGGCGCGTACGACGAGGAAGGCGAAGACGCCGCAGACCGCGTAGGCGATGAACAGGGACGGCCCGGCGTCGGCGAGCCGGCCGCCGGCGCCGAGGAACAGGCCGGTGCCGATGGCTCCGCCGATGGCGATCATGTTGACGTGCCGCGACTTCAGCGACTTGCTGTAGCCGGCGTCTCCGGCGTCGACATGGCCGGAACGTTTCTGCACGCCCTCGTGCAGGGACTGCTCACTCACGCCTCGGGTCCGCCTTCCGTGGTGCTGTCCGTGCGCGCGGGGCGCACGATGTCGGTGAGGGTCGTCTCGACGCGGTCGAGGTGATGCGCCATGGCGTCGGTCGCGTCGAGTTCGGAACCGTCGATCAGCGCCTCGACGATCGCCCGGTGCTCGCGGTTGGACTGCTCGCGCCGGCCGCCCAGCTCGTTGAGGAAGGCCGACTGACGCGCCAGTGCGTCGCGGATCTCCTCGATGACCCGGCGGAAGACCGGGTTCTGGGCGGCCTCGGCCACGGCCAGGTGGAAGAGGGTGTCCATCGCGACCCACGCGGTGGTGTCCGTCTCCCGTTCCATACGGTCGAGCAGGTGAGCCAGGTGGTCGAGGTTCTCCGGGGTGCGGCGCAGTGCGGCGTATCCGGCGACCGGGATCTCGACGTGCCGGCGCACCTCCAGCAGGTCGCTGGCCGCGTAGTCGCCGAAGGTCGGATCCTCGACCGCGCTGGCGACGACGAAGGTGCCCTTGCCGGTCTTGGAGACGGTCAGGCCCATGGTCTGCAGGGCCCTGAGGGCCTCGCGCAGCACGGGCCGGCTGATCTCCAGGCTGCGGCAGAGTTCCGCCTCGGAGGGGAGTTTGTCCCCGATGGCGTAGTCGCCGCGCTCGATGGCACTGCGCAGGTGCGCCAGGACCGCTTCCATGGCGCTGACCCGCCTCGGCGGCTGTCCGGCTGTCCGGCTGTCTGACAGGTTCACGGGAGTGATACTCCGGGTGAGGTGTGGGTGGTGTCAAGGGGAGCCGGTGGGTGAGGTTCACCGGGTGTGAACCAGCAAAGCCGACCGCGCTCCGCCCGGCCGGCCGACCGCGGGCGCCTGTGTCAGCTGTTGATCACGTCGGCACCCAGGAGTCCGAAGAGCAGCAGCCCGACCACGATCCGGTAGATCACGAAGGCGTTGAAGGAGTGCTTGGCGACGAACTTCAGCAGCCAGGCGATGGAGGCGTAGGCGACGACGAAGGAGACGGCGGTGCCGACGGCCAGGGCGCGCCCGTACCCGTCGTGCCGAGGGCGTCCTTCAGCTCGTAGATGCCGGCGCCGGTGAGGGCCGGGATCCCGAGGAAGAAGGACAGCCGGGTGGCGGCGACGCGGTCCAGGTCGAGCATCAGCGCGGTCGACATCGTGGCGCCGGAGCGCGAGAAACCCGGGAAGAGCAGGGCGAGGATCTGGGAGCTGCCGACGAGCATCGCGTCCTTGAAGGAGGTGTCGTCCTCCCCGCGCTTGTGCCGGCCCATCCGGTCCGCGGCCCACATCACACCGCTGCCGACGATCAGGGAGCCGGCGACCACCCACAGGGAGGCGAGCGGCCCCTTGATGAGCGGCTTGGCGGCCAGGCCCACCACGATGATCGGGATCGTCGCGCAGATCACCCACCAGGCGAACTGGTAGTCGTGGTGATACCGCTCCTCCTTGTCCCGCAGCCCGCGCAGCCATGCGGAGACGATCCGCACGATGTCCTTGAAGAAGTACACGAGCACCGCGGCGATCGCGCCGACCTGGATGACGGCCGAGAACCCGATGACCGCGTCGTCGTCGACGGGGATGCCCATGAGCCCCTCGGCGATCTTCAGATGCCCGGTCGAGGACACGGGCAGGAACTCGGTCACCCCCTCGACGGCTCCGAGGACAACGGCCTGACCGACGCTGATGGCGCTCATGGGATCCAGTTCCGGGGTCGTCGGGACAGCGGTGGCGCGCACTGTCCTACCAGGTGCGGGTGTGGTTCCTGCGGCAACAGCGGCGGTGTCGTCGTCTAGGACCACACCGCCTGGGCGATCGTCACTCCCGCGAACGCCGCGCCGAGGCCCGCGATCACACTCCCCACGACGTTCACGACGGCGTAGAGCCCGGCTCCCGTCTCCGTCAGCCGCAGGGTCTCGTACGAGAAGGTCGAGTACGTGGTCAGGGCCCCGCACAGTCCGGTGCCGAGCAGCAGCTGGAGGTGGGAACTCGCGGCGCCCTGGGTTGCCGCGCCGGTGAGCAGGCCGAGGACCAGGCAGCCGCTGACGTTGACGAGGAAGGTGCCCCAGGGGAACACCGAGTCGTGCCGGGACTGCACCGCCCGGTCGGCGAGATAGCGCAGCGGCGCGCCGACGAGGGCACCCGCGATCACCAGAAGCCAGTTCACGGCGACTTCTCACCTTCCGGGTACCGGATGACCTCGCAGGCGTCGAGGGTGACGAGCCCTTCGGTGACGAGTTCGTCGAGCTGCGGCAGGAAGGCCCGTACGCGTTCCTCGGTGTCGACGACCACGACCGCGACCGGCAGGTCCTCGCTCAGGGACAGCAGCCGTGAGGTGTGGATCAGCGAGGAGGCGCCGAAGCCCTCGATGCCGCGGAAGACACTGGCGCCCGCGAGACCGGCCGCGTGGGCGCGGTGCACGATCTCCGAGTAGAGGGGCTTGTGGTGCCAGGTGTCATGCTCGCCGACGAAGACGGTGAGGCGCAGGGCGCTGCCGGTCGGCCTGGTCATGGCTGCCTCCGTTTCAGGACGCGGCGGGTCGCAGCCGTCGCGAGCCATACCGCCGTGAGTGCCGCGATCAGGGTGGCGGCGAGGTAGGCCAGTCCGGTGCGGGGCTGGCCGCTGTCGACGAGCTGCTGGATGTCGACGGCGTATGTGGAGAAGGTGGTGAAGCCGCCGAGCACTCCGGTGCCGACGAAGGGACGGACGAGGCGGTGGGCGGGGCGGACCTCGGTGATGATCACCATGAGCACGCCGATCATGGCGCAGCCGACGACGTTGATCCAGAAGGTCGCCCAGGGGAAGCCCCCGGGCTGGGCGGGCCACCACAGGGAGACCGCGTACCGGGCCGTGGCGCCGATGGCGCCGCCGAGTGCCACCACCGCGATGATCGGCGCCTGTGTCCGCCCTGCGGGCGGCCGCGGGGCGCGCAGGCTCTCGGTGTCCGGGGCTGTCATGGTCGTACGTCTCCTACTCGCCGGGGCCCGGGCGGACGGGCGCGTTCGCAAGTAGGGACCGTTGGCGGCATGCGCGCCGCGGTTCGGGTACGGCGGGCCCCACCGCCGCGCCGCGACGATGATCGCGGCTGCTGAACAGCCTAAACCCGGACGCGAAGGCGGGTCACTTCTCGGGCAGCTCGCAGAGCGCCACGCCCCGCTCCCACAGGCTCCCGAGGACCAGGTGGCCGCCGGCCTCGCAGACGCTGGTGACCATGCGGAAGCCGGAGCGGCGGCGGGCCAGGTGGTGGACGACCCGTCCGGTGTCGTCGAGGGCGAGCACGCCGATCGTGCCCGTGGGACGGAACGGGGCGCGCACGGCGACGCGGGCGGCGGTGCGGCGTACGGCGGGGGCGGCACGGTGCAGGAGGTCCAGCGGGGGCACGCGCGGGCCGGCCAGCGCCACCCAGATCGGGCCGTCGGGTGTGCCGCGCCAGAGGTTGTCCGGCATGCCCGGCAGGTTCTCGGCGAAGGGCTCGCTGTGTCCGGCGCGGGGCCCGGTGAGCCAGTAGCGGGTGAGGCGGCACTCGCCGGTCTCGGCGACGACCAGGAAGGAACCGTCGGTGCTCGGGGCGAGCCCGTTGGCGAACTGGAGCCCGTCCAGGAGGACTTCGGGGGTGTCACTGCCGGGGGCGAGGCGCAGCAGGCGGCCCGTGGCGGTGTGTTCGACGAGGTCGCCGATCCAGTGCTCCAGGGGGTGCCGGCGGCTGCTGACGGTGAAACAGACGCTGCCGTCGGGCAGGGCGACGACATTGCTGCAGAACCGCAGCCGCTCCCCCGCCGCCGAGTCGGCGAGGATGCGTACGGTGCCGTCGGTGAGGTCGACGCGGAGCAGTCCGCGTTCGGCGTCGCACACCAACAGGGCGTCGTCCGGGAGGAGTTCGAGGCCCAGTGGCCGCCCGCCGGTCTCGGCGAGCACCTCGACACGGACCTCGGCACGGGACTCGGCGGCGTCCGCCAAACCGTCGAGGCGCAGGATACGGCCGTCCTCGAGGCCGGTCAGGACACGGCCGCGGGCGTCGGCGATGACGTCCTCCGGGCCTCGGCCGCCGATCGCGACGTAGCGGTGCGGGACGAGCGCCCCCGGACGTTCCATGTGCGTCATCCCTTCGCCGCCCTGGGGTGCCAAGGCCCTCGACTCCCGGCTCCGCGTTGTCGGTTCGCCGCCTACCAGCCCTTCTCAAACAAGCGCGCGACCTCGGCGATCCGCATGTCGTCGCGACGGTAGTACACGCGCCGCCGGATCCGCTTGGTGCGCAGCATGCCGACGCCCGCGAGCAGGCCGAGGTGGGCCTCGGCGACCTTGCGCGGCACTCCGAGCTTCGCGGCCACGGCGTCCGCGGTGACGCCGTCCTCGACGGGATCGCCATGTCGTCGCTTCGGGAAGTTGGCGACCGGATCCTTCAGCCACTCCAGGATGTCGTGGCGCGTTGCGCTGACGGGAGTCCTCAGCATCTCGTCCCCCCTCCGTCGGGCCGCGTCCTAGCGCATATGCCCCACTGTTCCGCAGTCGAAGCCGTCGTGTCCGGGACTCTCGGACGCTTGTCCGGTACCGAACGGTCGTACGACATAGGGACGTTCGGCGGAGGTCCGGCCTGCCGCGTCCCGGACGCGGTGGGGCCCGGCCGCAGGGGCGCGGCCGGGCCCGTTGGTCACGGGGTCAACGGACTCGGCGAACTCACCGGTGGCTGAACCACGCCATCGAGGAGAGGGCCGTGTCGTCGTAGCCGAACAGGGCCTGGTTCTCCCAGCCGTTGCCGGAGGAGGCGTCGGTCGGGTCCCAGCCGTTGCCGGTGACGGCGGTCCAGGTCGCCTCCCAGTAGAAGACGCCGAGGCCACGGCCGTTCGGGACGGCCTCCACGATGCTGGTCACGTCGTTCATCCAGCGGCGCTGCCCGGCCGTGTTCGCCGGGTAGCCGGAGACCAGTTCGCCGGTGGTGTTGATGATCTCCTCGTGCGAGTCCTTGCTGTCCAGCCGGAACGGGTAGGCCGTCTCGGCGACGAAGACCGGCTTGCCGTAACGGGCGGCCGCGTCGTCGAGGGTCGTCTGGAAGTCGTGGAGCGAGCCGTGCCAGTAGCCGTAGTAGGACAGGCCGATGGCGTCGAACTTCACGCCGTTCGCGACCGCGCTGTCGAACCACCAGCGGGTGCCGGACAGGTCGCCGCCCTTGGCGAGGTGCAGCGCGACGGTGGTGGCCGAGTTGACGGCCTTGACCGCGTCATAGCCGGAGTTGAGCAGGCCGGCGAGCTGCGACCAGTTGTCCGTGGACCCCTCGGTCCACAGCATGCCGCCGTTGATCTCGTTGCCCACCTGGACCATGTCGGCGGTGGTGCCCTGGGCCTTCAACGCGTTCAACACGTCGTACGTGTGGTTGTACACGTCGGTCTTGAGCTGACTGTACGAGTGCCCGGCCCAGGCGGCCGGCTTGCCCTGGGCACCCGGGTCGGCCCAGGTGTCCGAGTAGTGGAAGTCGACCAGCAGCTTCATGCCGGCCGCCTTGACGCGCTCGGCCATGGCCAGCACGCGCGTCTTGTTGTTGTAGCCGTCGGCCGGGTTGACCCAGACCTTCAGCCGCGCGTAGTTCATGCCGGCGTTCTTCAGGATGGTGATCGCGTCTGCGGTCGTGCCGGAACCGGTTCTGTAGACGCCGCCCTTGGCCTCGCTCTTGGCCATGGAGGAGATGTCGGCGCCGTGGATCGACGTGCCGCTCGTGCCGGGCGCGAAGGTCAGGTCGTCGACGTTGATCCAGTTGCCCGCGTTCGCGTCGCTGTTGATGCTGATGGTGCACTGGTTGCCGGTCACCGTGACCGGCACGACGATACGGATCCAGCCGCTCGCCGAGACCGGAAGGTCGGTGCGCTGCTCGGCGCCGCCGCAGTTCTTCAGCGCCAGGTAGGCCGAGTTCTGGCCACCGCCCGAGCGGACCCAGGCGGTGAGCCGGTAGTTCCCGTTGGTCAGCCCGGACAGGTACTGGTACGTCTCCACCTTGTAGGCGGCGGACGCCCAGTGGGTGAGTCGGTAACTCCCGCCGTGGCCACCGGCCTCGGTGAAGGAGGCCGCGCTCTGGCCGGCCGCCGAGTACGTGGACCATCCGGCCGGGGTGGCGGTGCCGGTGCCGTCGGACTCGAAACCGCCGTTGGTGAGCGTGCTCGCCGCCGAGGCGGTCTGCGCGGGCAGGGCGGTGAGGGCGAGTCCGGCGGCGAGCGGCAGCAGCAGGGCTCGGAGGGTGCGTCTGGGATGGAACATCGTCGTCCGTCGTCCCTTCGACGTATGGGGATGGGGATCCCTCACCGCCGCGGTGCGGAAACTGCGGTGAGGAGCCCCTCCGCCCGCGGCTCGTGCCACGCGCGGGCGGAGGGGAGTCGGCTCAGCCGTCGAGTCGTACGACCCGTACGGCTCCGGCGGGGACCTCGAGGCGGCCCGCGGCGCGTTCGCCGGTCAGCAGCTCGGCGCCGGGCGCCTCCAGCGGCACCTTGGCGTCCGACGCGGTGTGGTTGATCGCGAACAGGTAGCTTCCCGACTCGCCGGTACGGCGCACGACCTCGACATCACGGGGCAGGTCGACACGCGGGGCGACCTGCGCGTCCTCGATCGCCCAGCCCAGCAGCGCGTCGAGACCCTCGGTGCCCAGGCGCGTGGAGACGTACCAGGCCGTGCCCTCGCCGAGGCGGTGCCGGGTGACGGCGGGGTGTCCCGCGGTCAGGCCGTCGGCGTACGTCCAGACGGTCTCGGCGCCGCGCGGGACGACGAACTCGCTCCACACGTCGCCGCTCAGCTCGGAGCCGTCCGGGCCGGTGATGCGCACCAGCTGGTCCTGGAGCAGCGGCGAGAACTCCTCGACGGTCAGGCCGAGGACGTCCCGCAGCGGCCCCGGGTATGCGCCCTCGTGCACGGCGTCGTGCTCGTCGACGATGCCGGAGAAGTACGACACGACGAGGGTGCCGCCGTTCTCGACGTACTCGGTGAGGTTGTTCCCGGCCGCCTCGGTCATCAGGTACGAGGCCGGTACGACGACAAGGGGATAGCTCGACAAATCGGCTTCGGGGTGGGCGAAGTCGACCGTGAGGTGGCGGTCGTAGAGCGCTTCGTAGAAGGCGTCGGCGCGCTCGCGGGCGTCGTGCTCCTCGCTGGGGCGCCAGTCGAGGCTCTGCGCCCACCAGGAGTGCCAGTCCCACAGCATCGCCACGTCGGCCTGCGTGCGGGTGCCGCGCACGGCGCCCAACGAGTCGAGGGCGGTGCCGAGTTCGACGACCTCACGCCACACACGTGTGTCGGTGCCGCCGTGCGGGAGCATCGCCGAGTGGAACTTCTCGGCGCCGCGCCGGGACTGCCGCCACTGGAAGAACATGGCGCCCTCGGAGCCGCGCGCCACGTGGGCGAGGGAGTTGCGGGCCATCTGACCGGGGGCCTTGGCGGGGTTGCGGGGCTGCCAGTTGACGCCCGAGGTGGAGTGCTCCAGCAGGATCCAGGGGGCTCCCCCGGCGACCGAGCGGGTGAGGTCGGCGGCCATGGCGAGGTTGACGTGGGTGCGGCGGCCGTCGGTGATCAGGTAGTGGTCGTTGGTGACGATGTCGACCTCGCGGCCCCAGGCCCAGTAGTCGACCGAGTCGCACTGGCTGAGGGCTGTCATGAAGTTGGTCGTGACCGGGACGCCCGGCGCGAGGCGGTGCAGGATGTCCCGTTCCATGCGGAAGTTCTCGCGCATGGTGGCGTCGGCGAACCGCTTGTAGTCCAGCGCCTGCGCCGGGTTGACGGCCGTCGGTGTGAGGCGCGGCGGATTGATCTCGTCCAGGTGCGAGTACCGCTGGCCCCAGAAGGCGGTCCCCCAGGCCTCGTTGACCGCCTCGACCGTGCCGTACGCCGACTCCAGCCAGCGCCGGAAGTGTGCCGCGCAGGAGTCGCAGTAACAGGCCGAGACGGGGACGCCGTACTCGTTGTGCACGTGCCACATCGCCAGCGCCGGGTGGTCGCCGTAGCGTTCGGCGAGCCGGGTGGTGATGGTCGCGGCTGCCGTGCGGTAGTCGGCGTTGCTGTGACAGATGGCCGCGCGCGAGCCGAACTCGTGGCGCACGCCCTGCGCCGTCACGGGCAGGGCCTCGGGGTGGGCGCGGTAGAACCACACCGGCGGGCAGACGGTGGGTGTGCCCAGGTCGACACGGATGCCGTTCTCGTGCAGCAGGTCGAACAGGCGGTCCAGCCAGCCGAAGTCGTACGCCCCCGGTGACGGCTCCAACAGGGCCCAGGAGAAGATCCCGACGCTCACCATCGTGACGCCGGCCTCCCGCATCAGCCGGACGTCCTCCTGCCAGACGCGTTCCGGCCACTGCTCGGGGTTGTAGTCCCCACCGAAGGCGAGCCTCGTGAGGCCCCTGGGGGTGGTCTCCGGCATGGAATGTCTCCCGATTTGTCGATCAGTTGGGAACGTGCACACACATCCTGGGCGGTGCGAGCCCAACATA
Organism: Streptomyces sp. NPDC055013; assembly: GCF_053608645.1. Taxonomy (NCBI): domain Bacteria; kingdom Bacillati; phylum Actinomycetota; class Actinomycetes; order Kitasatosporales; family Streptomycetaceae; genus Streptomyces; species Streptomyces sp. NPDC055013. The sequence continues at coordinate 17,890 of NZ_JBSGVW010000027.1, read as the reverse complement.
ACCGCACAGCAACAACCATTGACAAGTGTCCGGGATGTTTCTCTACTGTGAACGCTCACAGAAGCATGGCAGGTCTTCGCAGCAGGCGGAGACCCCAGGTCAGGGGAGAGATCCATGCCCATCACGAAGCGCCAGCGGCTCTTCGTCAGAAGCGCAGCCACGTCCGTCGCCGTCGCCCTCGGCGCCACCGCCCTCGCCGCGTGCGGCTCGTCCGGGAGCGACAGCGAGGCCGAGTCCGGTCCCGTCTCGCTGACGTACTGGACCTGGACACCCGGCATGGACAAGGTCGTCGACCTGTGGAACAAGGGCCAGGGCAAGAAGGACCGGATCACGGTCACGGTGAAGAAGCAGGCGTCCGGCGACACGCTGGTCACCAAGATCCTCACCGCCCACAAGGCGGGCAAGGCACCCGACCTGGTCCAGGCCGAGTACCAGGCACTGCCGACGCTGGTCAGCAATGACGCGGTCGTGGACATAGCGGGCGAAGTCGGCGACGCGAAGGGCAAGTTCGCCGAGGGTGTCTGGCAGCAGACGACGCTGGGCACGGACGCGGTCTACGCGGTCCCGCAGGACATCGGGCCGATGATGTTCTACTACCGCGAGGACCTCTTCAAGCAGTACGGCCTGAAGGTCCCGGCCACCTGGGACGAGTTCGCCGAGACCGCCCGCGCGCTCAAGAAGAAGGCCCCGGACAAGGACCTGACCACCTTCTCCGCCAATGACTCCGGCCTCTTCGCGGGGCTGGCCCAGCAGGCCGGCGCCAAGTGGTGGACGACGTCCGGCGACAAGTGGAAGGTCGGCATCGACGACGCCGCCTCGCAGAAGGTCGCCGAGTTCTGGGGCGACCTCGTCGAGGAGGGCGCCGTCGACAACCAGCCGATGTACACGCCGGCCTGGAACAAGGCGCTCAACACGGGCAAGCAGATCGCCTGGGTCAGCGCCGTGTGGGCGCCGGGCACCCTGACCACGGCCGCGCCCGACACCAAGGGCAAGTGGGCCATGGCCCCGCTCCCCCAGTGGTCCGACTCGGACAACGTCACGGGCAGCTGGGGCGGTTCCTCCACCGCCGTCACCACCGACTCCGAGCACAAGGCGGCCGCCGCGAAGTTCGCCGCCTGGCTGAACACCGACGGCGACGCGCTCAACGCGCTCGCCAAGGAGAGCGGCATCTACCCCGCCTCCACCTCGGCCCAGCTCAGCGGCGCGTTCACCACACCGCCGGACTACTTCTCCAACCAGCCCGACTTCTACACGAAGGCCGCCGAGATCGCCGAGAGCACGGCGCCGTCCGCGTGGGGCCCGAACGTGAACGTCGCGTACACGACCTTCAAGGACGCCTTCGGCTCCGCCGCGAAGAACAAGTCGGGCTTCGGTGCCGCGCTGAGGACCATGCAGGACGACACGGTCGCCGACCTCGAGAAGCAGGGCTTCGAGGTCTCCGAGTGACCAGCACAAGCCGGAGGGCGTACGGGGTGAAGGGGGCCCCGTACGCCTTCCTCATCCCCGCAACGGCCCTCTTCCTGCTCTTCTTCGCCCTGCCCATCGGATACGCGGTCTGGCTCAGCTTCCGCAAGGTGCAGGTCTCCGGACTCGGGCTCGGTTCCGGCGCCCGCAAGGAGGTCTGGGCCGGCCTGGAGAACTACACGGACGCGCTCGCCGACAGCGAGTTGCTGAACGGCGCGCTGCGCGTGCTCGGCTACGGCTGCATCGTGGTGCCGGTGATGCTGGGCCTCGCCCTGCTGTTCGCGCTGATGCTGGACTCCGAGAAGGTGCGGCTGGCGCCGTTCACGCGGCTCGCGATCTTCCTGCCGTACGCCATCCCGGGCGTGGTGGCCGCGCTGCTGTGGGGCTTTCTGTACCTGCCGGACGTCAGCCCGTTCTACTTCGTGCTCGACAGGCTGGGCATGCCGCAGCCGGACCTGCTGGACGGCGGTCCGCTGTACCTCGCCCTGTCGAACATCGCGGTGTGGGGCGGCACCGGCTTCAACATGATCGTCATCTACACGTCGCTGCAGGCCATCCCGGCCGAGGTGTACGAGGCGGCCAAGCTGGACGGTGCCACGCCGCTGCAGACCGCGCTGCGGATCAAGATCCCGATGGTGGCGCCCTCGCTGGTGCTGACCTTCTTCTTCTCGATCATCGCCACGCTGCAGGTGTTCAGCGAGCCGACCACCCTCAAGCCGCTCACCAACTCCGTGTCCACGACGTGGAGTCCGCTGATGAAGGTGTACCAGGACGCCTTCGGCAAGGGCGACATCCACGCGGCGGCCGCCCAGGCCACGATCATCGCCCTGGCCACGCTGCTGCTGTCCTTCGGCTTCCTGCGGGCCGCGAACCGTCGTCACAAGCAGGAGGCGGCACGATGAGTTCTCTTGCTGTGCGCAAGACCGGGCGGGCCGCCGACACCGCCCCCGGCACCGTCCCGAACCGCCCGCCGCTGCGCCGCCGGACCGCGCTGATCCCGACGGTCACACTGCTGCTCGGCGCGGTGTACTGCCTGCTGCCGGTCGCCTGGGTGGTGATCGCGGCGACGAAGTCCGGCAGCGAGCTGTTCTCCACGTTCACGTTCCTGCCGGGCTCGGGCTTCGCCGACAACTTCGCGGACCTGAGCGCCTACCGCGACGGCGTGTACTGGCAGTGGATGGGCAACTCCGCCCTGTACGCCGGTCTCGGCGCCCTGCTGTCGACGGTCGTCTCGGCGTTCAGCGGCTACGCGCTCGCCATCTACCGCTTCCCGGGCCGCGAGACGCTCTTCAACGTGCTGCTGGCGGGCGTGCTGATGCCGCCGGTCATCCTTGCCATCCCGCAGTACCTGCTGCTGGCGCAGGCCGACCTCACGGACTCGTACCTGTCCGTGCTGCTGCCGCAGATCCTCTCGCCGTACGGCGTCTACCTCGCGCGGATCTACGCGGCCGCCGCCGTCCCCGCCGACGTGGTCGAGGCCGGGCGGATGGACGGCGCGAGTGAGTGGCGGATCTTCACGCGAGTCGCGCTGCCGATGATGGTGCCCGGCATGGTGACGGTGTTCCTGTTCCAGTTCGTGGCGATCTGGAACAACTTCCTGCTGCCGTACATCATGCTCAGCGACGACGAGAAGTTCCCGATCACGCTCGGTCTGTACACACTCCTCGAGCAGGGCGCCAACACTCCGGCGCTGTACACGTTGGTGATCACCGGCGCGTTCCTCGCGGTGTTCCCGCTGGTCGCGCTCTTCCTGGTCGTCCAGCGGTTCTGGAGCCTGGATCTGCTCTCCGGGGCCGTAAAGTCATGACCATGAGCAACACGGGGGGCCGACGCAAGCCGCCGACGATCCACGACGTGGCGCGCGAGGCCGGAGTCTCACGGGGCACGGTCTCGCGCGTGCTCAACGGCGGGCACTACGTCAGCCCGACCGCGCAGGAGGCGGTCAACGCGGCGATCCGCAAGACGGGTTACGTCGTCAACCGGCATGCCCGCTCGCTGATCACGGGGCGTTCGGACTCGATCGGCTTCCTGCTGACCGAGCCGCAGGAGAGGTTCTTCGAGGACCCCAACTTCAACGTCCTGCTGAGCGGTTGCACGCAGGCGCTGGCCGCGCACGACATCCCGTTGCTGCTGATGCTGGCGGGCACGAAGGACGAACGGCGGCGCATCACGCGCTACATCACGGCGGGGCACGTGGACGGAGTGCTGCTGGTGTCCAGCCACTCCGGTGACCGGGTCGCCGAGGAACTGCGCGAGGCGGGTGTGCCGCTCGTCCAGTGCGGCAAGCCCATGGGGCCCGGCTCCAAGGTGAGTTACGTGGCGGCGGACGACCGGGACGGCGCCCGTGACATGGTGCGCCATCTGCTGTCCGTGGGGCGCCGCCGAATCGGCGTGGTGAGCGGTCCGCTGGACACGCCGGGCGGTGTCGATCGGCTCGCCGGCTACAAGGAGGTACTCACCGAGGCGGGCGTCGAGAGCGACGAGCGGCTCATCGTCTCCGGCGACTACAGCCGTGCCAGCGGCGAGGCGGGCACCGAGCGGCTGCTGGCGCAGGCCCCTGACCTGGACGCCTTGTTCGTGGCGTCCGACCTGATGGCGCAGGGCGCCCTGGCCGCACTGCACCGGGCCGGCCGCCGGGTGCCCGAGGACGTGGCCGTCGGCGGCTTCGACGACTCCGCCGCGGCGACGGAGGCCACCCCCGCCCTCACGACGATCCGCCAGCCCTACGACCGCATCAGCGCCGAGATGGTGAGACTGCTGCTCGCGCAGATCGGCGGCGAGGACCCGGCGGCGGTGATCCTGCCGACCGAGCTGGTGAAGCGGGAGTCGACGTAGTCGCGTGAGCGGGCCGCGGGGGCGCGCTGCACGGCGACGCGGCCGCCGGCGCGTCCTCCGTCCGCGACCGGTCAGTGACCGGTCAGGAATGAAGAAGCAGCTCCGGACTACCCCGTCCTAGCGTGAAACCACCGACGAAAACCGTCGAGCACTCTTCACGTCAGGAGGACGTCATGACCGCCGGAGTCAACACGATCATCTACCCCGTCAAGGACCTGGACCGGGCGAAGGCCCTCTTCAAGGCCCTGCTGGGCACGGAACCGTATGCGGACGAGCCGTACTACGTCGGCTTCAAGGACGCCGGACAGGACGTCGGTCTCGACCCCGACGGACACGCGAAGGGCATGACCGGCCCGGTGCCCTACTGGCACGTCGACGACATCAGGACGGCCTTCGCCGCCCTGTTGGAGGCGGGTGCCGAGGCGCTGCAGGAGGTCCACGACGTCGGTGGCGGCCGGCTGATCGCCTCAGTGAAGGACGCGGACGGCAACCTCGTCGGGCTGCTTCAGGACCCGACCGGCTGAGACCCGCCCCGAAGCAGGCCGGGCGATTCCCTTGCGCACGCACTAGTTGCACAGGCAACAAATGGCCGGATCGGTGCTACCGTGCCAGGTATGGCAGTGAAGACGGCCGACGCCGGGCTCGAGGAACGGTGGCGGGACATCCTCTCCGTACACGCGCGCACGATGTGCGAGATCGACCGCGTGCTGCACCCGCACGGCCTGGGCGCGAGCGACTTCGAGGTGCTCGACATCCTCGCGTCGGCTGCCCCCAGGGAGGGCGAGCAGTGCCGGGTGCAGAACCTGGTCGGCCGGGTTCATCTCAGCCAGAGCGCACTGTCCAGGCTGATAGGGCGGCTGGAGAAGGACGGCCTGGTGGAGCGATCCGTCTGCGCCGAGGACCGGCGCGGCGTGTACGTCACCCTCACCCGCAAGGGGCGTGAGCTGCACGCCGAGGTACTGCCGCTGCAGCGGGACGCGCTGGCGCGCGTGCTGACCGCCTGAGGGCTGGACGTCGGACGACGATTGACAGGCCTCCGGCGCCGGGCCGTCAGATCACGAACTCGGTCCCGTCCGGAAGCACTTCCACGCCCGCCTCGGACACCTGCGCACGAGCCGCCGAGGCGGGGTCGAGCAGGGGATTCGTGTCGGTCAGGTGGGTGTAGATCCGGCGGGCGTGCGGGTGCCGGGCCAGGGCGGCGAGGCTGCCGGCCGGTCCCGAGACGGACAGCCGGCGCCTGGCCTGCGGTGTCTCGTCCGGCTCGAAGTGCGTGCCGTCCATGACGACGCAGTCCGCCGTCTCGATCAGGTCGTCCAGCATCGGGCTCCAGGTGCGCAGACGGGGCGCGTACACGAGGACGCCACCGGTCGCCAGGTTCTCGATGCGGTACGCCGTCACCCAGCGGTCGTCCGACGACCGGGCCGGTACGTACGCCGGCGGTTCACCACCGACGGGGTGGGCCGTGACAACCAGCCCGCCGGCCAGCACGAAGCCGCCCTCCGTCAGGCTGTCCGCCCAGTCCCACGGGTCGTGACGGTCGAGCGCCGCCCGCGCCGGGGCCAGGGCGGCGAGGACGGGTGGGGCGGCGTACGTCTTCAGTCCGGGCACATCACGCAGCACGGCCAGGCCCGCCACGTGGTTCGCCTCGGCGTCGGTCAGCAGCACTCCCCGTACGGGAGTGTGCCGCGGGCTGGGCCACAGGGCGGAGGCCGCGGTGAGCTGGGCGCGGATGTCGGGCGAGGTGTTCAGCAGCCACCAGTCGCGGGAGTTGCCGGTGACGGCCGCGCATTCCGGGCCGCGGGCGGGCAGCTTGCCGTCGCGGGCGGCGGCGCATCGCGCGCAGGCACAGTTCCAGCGTGGAAACCCGCCTCCGGCGGCGGTGCCGAGCAGGACGAACCTCAAGACGACCCCCCACCCTTCGCGCGTCGGCTCTTCCGGTGGGATCTTCCCTCTCCGTACGGCCGAAGCACCCCGGGGCGGGGAGCAGTTCCGGCCGACCTTCACGCGCCGTCCGGGGCGGTTCCGGGTGCCGTCAGTGGCGGCTGGGGTGGCACAGCGCGAAGGGGACGAGCGGCTGACGTGCCACTCGTCCCCTTCAGGTCTTCACTCGCCGTCGGCGCTGTATGGCCGCTCCTCGTCGGCGCTAGGGCCGCGCCAGCAGGGTGCGTACGCCCTCCGACGTCAGCGTCAGCGGGTGTGAGGAGCCGGCGTCTATGGTCAGGGCCAGGTCCTCGGACGGCCACTGCGAGGCGAGTGCGCCCAGCGGTACCAGGCGGTAGCGGGAGACGAAGGGCAGCAGCTCGGCCATCGCGGGCTCGGAGGTGAAGACGGGGACGACCGGCTCGCCGTCCGGGCGCTCGATGACCGGCAGCGCCACTGCGCCGGGGTCGACGGCGTCCTGCTCATTGGCGTCGTCGGGGACGGGGACGAGGACGTCGCTGCTTGCGAGCGTGTCCATCGCCGTCGCGTCCTCGCTGTTTCCGGCCAGCGCGTCCAGCGCACGCCGGGCCGGTGTGGCGGTGTCGTCGTTCGCTGGTGTCTCCATGACAGATCCCCTGGTAGCGGCGGTAGTGCGGGCCGCCCGGGACGTGATCGACCCTGGTGCGGTTCTGCTCGCGTACCCGATCCGGACCGGAGCATTCCTATCGCCGTCCAGGGGATGGGAATGCTGGTCAGAGGGCCCTAGTCAGGGGAAACACCCGGCGGAGCAGTCAGGGGATCAACGGAATGTGGTCGGACGGCTGCCCCAGGCGGTCGCAGCCGACGCGGCGTGCGAGGGGCTCGGCCATGCTGGGGCCCACGTGGGTCCAGTACGTGGCCGCGTCCCGGAAGTAGCGCTGCATCCGCTCGCCGTCGCGCGCGTGCCGGGAGCCGGCGGTGCGGAAGAGGCTGCCCTGGAGGACGTCCCAGGTCATGCGGCCCGCGTTCAGGAACATGAGGGCGAGGCCGTTGTCCTCGAGCGCGTCCCAGCACCCACGCTCCGCCAGACGCGCCCTCTCCTCGGCCCACGCCTCGGGCTGCCCCTCCACGAACAGCAGGTGATCCACCAACATCCACAGCGCCGTCTCGCCCCCGAACATCGCGGGCCGCCGAAGCGCGTGGTTCAACTGCTCGACCAGGTAGGCGTGGATCTCGTGGGCAGAGGCCGAGGCTCTGGATGCGGTCATGCCGGCAAGCCTCCCGCATCCGGAGCCCGGGACAGCCGACGACAGGGCAGAGCCCTCTCCTGGACGACGCCCCCACCTCCGTCGTCCGCCGCCACCCGGTACACGTGTGCACCCGGCGCACGCGTCACCGTCTCCGTCACGCTGCCGTCCGTGAAGAGAGTCCCTGTCCCGTCGTCCAGAGCCCACCCGGCGGGCAGCGCTCCGCCGCCCACCGCCGACCGATAGGAGGACCGGCGTCCCGGTTCGCTGTCGTAGTGCGGGCAGACCGAACCCGGCAGCAGCCCCAAGCCGTCCGGCAGGGAGGTCAGCGGGCCGAAGGAGTCGGTGTGGGAGGCCTCGCCCCAGCAGTTGGCGCCCGCGCTGATGCCGCACAGCAGGGTGCCGTGGTCGTAGGCCTCGCGCAGAAGGCGGTCCACTCCGTGTGCACGCCATACGGCGAGCAGGTTCGCGGTGTTTCCGCCGCCGACGTAGACCACGTCCTGCGCGAGCAGGTACGCGCGAAGAGCGTCGTCGTCGAGTGTCCGTCGGAACAGTGGCAGGACGGAGGGAGCGCAGGAGGAGCGCGTCCGGAACGCGGTCAGGAACCTCGCCGCGTACGGCGGTGCGTCCCCGCTCGCGGTGGGCAGAAAACAGACCCTCGGCCGGGGCGTGCGCGCGTGTCCGAGGAGCCAGTCGTCGAGCAGGCCGTCGTCCTCGGTGGAGAAGCCGCCGCCGAGGAGGGCCAGGCGGCGGGGCGGAACGTCGGGCACCGGTGGACCTCCTCGGGGCCGGGAAGTGTTCGGGAACGATGCCGTGGTCCGGGCGGCGAGCGCAATCGAGATTGGCCCTGCTCGCGCAGGGGGCAACCGTGCGCAGGCCGTCCGCACGCGGGTGGCCGGCCGGCGTCCGCGGCGGGCGAACAGTCGTAGCCTGAAGAGGTAAGGACAGGCTCCCGCCCTCGTGGGCGCGGGAGGCGGCGTATGCGGTACGACGATCGCAGGGCGGCCGGGCAGCTGCTGGCCGAGACGCTGGAGGAGTGGCGCAGCCAGGACGTGCTGGTGCTGGGGCTGCCGCGCGGCGGGATGCCCGTGGCGGCCGAAGTGGCCCGGCATCTCGGCGCCCCGCTGGATGTGCTGGTGGTGCGCAAGCTGGGCGTGCCCCGGCAGCCGGAGTGGGGGTTCGGCGCGATCGGCGAGCACGGTGTCCGCGTCCTCAACCAGGACGTGATCAGCGAGGCAGGGCTGGACCTTGCCGAGCAGAACGCCGTGGAACGAGCGGAGCGGGCCGAGCTGGACCGGCGGGTGAGCGAGTACCGGCAGGGCCGGGCCGCGCTGCCGGTCGCGGGGCGCGTCGCGGTCGTCGTGGACGACGGGCTCGCCACCGGCGCCACGGCCGAGGCGGCCTGTCGGGTCGTACGGGGCCAGGGCGCTGCCCGGGTCGTGCTCGCCGTGCCCGTCGGGCCCACTCACAGCGTCGCCCGACTGCGGCGGGTCGCCGACGAGGTGGTGTGTCCGCAGCCGTTGCGGGCCCTCGGCTCGGTGGGCGCCTGGTACCGGAACTTCGCCCAGACCTCGGACGCCGAGGTCACGTACCTGCTCGCCGAGGCCGCCCGCTCCACGCCCCGCTCCTCCACCGGGCGGTCCCCCGCGAGGGCACCCTCGTCACAGCGGAACCGGGAAGTGCTGATCCCGGCCGCGGGGGCCCGGCTGGGCGCACACCTGGTCGTGCCGGACGAGGCCCCGGCGGCCGTGGCGTTCGCCCACGGCAGCGGCAGCGGCCGGCACAGCCCGCGCAACCGCTACGTCGCCTCCGCCCTCAACCGCGCCGGCCTGGCCACGCTGCTGCTCGACCTGCTCAGCGACGACGAGGCCCACGACCGGCACAACGTCTTCGACATCTTCCTGCTCGCCCGCCGCCTGCACGCCGCGTCCCTGTGGCTGCGCAGTGAAACCGGCCTGCCCGTCGCCTACTTCGGGGCCAGTACAGGGGCCGCCGCGGCGCTGGAGGCCGCCGCGCTGTCCGGCTCCGGCATCCGCTCCGTCGTCTCCCGCGGCGGCCGCCCCGACCTGGCGACCCCGGCGGCGCTGACCCGTCTGCGGGCGCCGACCCTGCTCATCGTCGGCAGCCGCGACACCCAGGTGCTCAGCCTCAACCGCCTGGCCGCCGACCGGATGCACTGCGAGCACCGGATCGCCGTCGTCCCGGGCGCCACCCACCTCTTCGAGGAACACGGCACCCTCACCACCGTCGCCGAACTGGCCCGCGACTGGTTCACCGCGCACCTCGACCGGCCCACCGCGGGGGCGTCGCCGCGCCGGTCGCGGTAGCTACGAAGGTCCCCGCGCGGCTTGATTCGGTCGGTCCGGAGGCCCCGGTTCCACCCACGTCCGGGGTGATGGAGATTATGTGCAGGACATATGCCTGGACTCAGGATCCTGCACGGAGAGGGACTCCACGTGAGCGAACCGAACGGCCCCGTCTGCCCGGAGTGCGACACACCCCGGGCATCGGACGGAACTCCGGCCTGCTCCTGCGCCCGCCTCGCCTCCGACGCCCGCCGCGACGCGCGCACGGCCGAGGCGGCGGCAGCGGAGGACTTCGCTCCGCTGCGGATCCGACCGTTCGTGGAGCTGGGTCACGATGCCGGGGTGGCGGACCGGGCGACGGCGGGCGAAGTGCCGTCACGTTCAAGGGACTTGGAGATATCGAGCGACTTGGCGACACAGGGGGACGCCGGGGACGCGGGCGACGACCCCACGTCCCCTGTCCCCGCTCCCACCTCCGCGGACCCAGCACCCGTGGAGACCCCCGCCCCCGGCGCGGAAGCCCCGCAAAGCCCCCCACGCAAGCGCCGCCCCCTACTGATCGCCGGAGCGGGAGCCACCATGGTCGCCCTGGTGACCGGTGCCGTCCTGGGCGGACTCCACCTCTACGACAGCCCCTCCCGGGCCAGGGCCGCGTCCGACGACGTGAGGGCGCCCGTCCCGGACAGCTCCACCGAGGACGGCACATCCCCCGAGGGCCAGTCCGCCGCCACGGCCACCGCATCGCCGGCTTCGAGCCCGACGTCCTCGCCCGGTACGCCCCCGGCCGGCAGCCCGGCAACCCCGACCGACTCCTCCACCACCCCGATCGCGGCCTCCTCCGGTGGCGGCGCCGAAGGCGGCACCGCCACCCCCGAACCCACCGCTCCGGAAGGTCAGCCTCCGGTCCTCCGCCTCGGCGACCAGGGGCCGGAAGTCACCGAACTACAGCAGCGCCTGCGCGAGATCGGCCTCTACTCCGGGGACACCGACGGCAGCTACGACCGCGGGGTGGAAGGCTCGGTCCGCACCTACCAGCTCACACGAGTCGTCCTCAGCGACGAGTCCGGCGTCTACGGCGAGGCGACCCGTGCCTCCCTGGAATCCGAGACCTCGGAGCCGTGACCACCCGGGGTGGCCGGGCGTTGCGGGTGACTCAGGCCGTCTCCCGCAGCAGTTCGGCGACCGTCGTCACCCGGATCAACGGCCGGTACAGGTCCAGGACGTGCAACGCCTTGGCGTGCGAGTCGTCGTCCGCGCCCGCGCAGGCATCGGCGACGACCAGCACCTCGACGCCCGCGTCGGCGGCGGCCAGGGCGGTCGACAGGACGCAGCAGTCGGTGCTGACGCCGGCCAGGACGAGGCGGCCCTCCGAGGTGGCGCGTCGCGCGAGTTCAGGGGCCCACTTCCCGAAGGTGGCGGCGTCGAGGACGTGCCGTGCGTGAGGCGCGAACTCGGATGTGAGCTGCCAGAGTTGAGCGTCCGGCGGTTGCCGGGCGAAGGGCCATTGTTCGTAGTACGCCCGCCAGGCACCCGTCGGGCTCTCGGATGCCACGAATCGGGTGAACGTGACCCGGTCCCCGAAGGCCGGCAGAAGCCGCCGTACGCCCGCTGCCGCTTCGGCGAATCGCGGGGTGGCCCAGGGGCTGTCGGGGTCGGCGAAGACGCGCTGCATGTCGATGACGGTGAGCAGCCCCGTGGTCATGCGGTCTTCGCCCCCTCGTCCGCCGTGGGGCTCGGTGCCTGCGCCTCCTGGGCACGGACGCGTCCGCGACGCAGCACCAGGGTGCCGAGGAAGCCGAGGGCGAGGGCCGCGAGGACGCCGAGGTTGGCGTAGGCCCAGGAGCCGCTTCGGCCGCCGAGGCCCAGTGGGGTCAGCAGATAGCCCTGCCAGTCCAGCCAGTTCGCCGTCGAGTTGGTGACCAGGCCCCATCCGAGGGCGGTGGCGGTGAGGGTCAGGAGGAGCGGGGTGAGCGGTACGTCGCCATAGCGGCCGCTCGGGCGGTAGAGGTCGGGTTCGTCGTAGTCGCGGCGGCGCAGGGTCAGGTCGGCGAGCATGATGCCGCACCAGGCGGCGATGGGGACGCCGAGCGTGGTGAGGAAGCCCATGAACGGGCCCAGGAAGTCGTCGGCGACGAACACGATGTAGATCGAGCCCACGATCATCAGGACGCCGTCGACGAGCGCGGCCACGTAGCGCGGCACGCGCAGGCCCGCCGACAGCAGGGCCAGGCCGGACGAGTAGATGTCGAGGACCGCGCCGCCGACCAGGCCGAGGACCGCGACGACCGCGAACGGGACCAGGAACCAGGTCGGCAGGATCGTCGTCAGCGCGCCGATCGGGTCCGCGGCGACGGCCGCGCCGAGCTTGCTGGACGAGCCGGCCAGGAGGAGACCGAAGACCAGCAGGAGCAGCGGCGCCAGCGAGCCGCCGAAGGCGGTCCAGCCGATCACGCCGCGGCTCGACGCGCTGCGTGGCAGATAGCGGGAGTAGTCGGCGGCCGCGTTGACCCAGCCGAGGCCGAAGCCGGTCATCATGAAGACGAGTGCGCCGATGAACTGCTGGGCGGAGCCCGTGGGGACGGCGCTGACGACGGACCAGTGGATGTCGTCGGCGACGAGGACGACGTAGACGACGGTGAGCACGCCGGTGACCGCGGTGATCACGGTCTGCAGCCGCATGATCAGGTCGAAGCCCATGACCCCCACGACCACGGTCAACGCGGCGACCAGGACGAGGGCGACCACCTTGGTCTCGGTGCCACCGCCCCAGCCGAGCCGTCCGAAGACAGTGGCGGTGGCCATGGTCGCGAGGGCGCAGAGCACGGTCTCCCAGCCGACGGTCAGGACCCAGGAGATCACCGAGGGCAGACGGTTGCCGCGCACCCCGTACGCGGCACGACCGAGGACCATCGTCGGCGCGGATCCGCGTTTTCCGGCCACGGCGACGAACCCGCACAGCAGGAACGAGAAGACGATGCCGACGACTCCGGCGACCAGCGCCTGCCAGAAGGAGATTCCGAAGCCGAGCGCGAAGGCTCCGTAACTCAGGCCCAGGATGGACACGTTGGCCCCGAACCAGGGCCAGAACAGGGTGCGTGGCGTGCCTTTGCGCTCGGCGTCGGCGATCACGTCGAGGCCGTTGGTCTCCAGCTGGAGTGTGCGCCTCGCGGGCCGGCCGTCGAGTGGGTCCGGGGATGTGATCATTCCGGCATCGTCGCACCGCTTTTCCCGCCGCGGAACACCGTCTGCCGGTGTCCGTCGCGCTGGTTGCCATGCGACAGTCACTCATCCGAGTGGCTCTTGGTGTACCCCGTGCGTTCCGAGGGTGATGTTCATGTGACAACAGCACCCACTGCAACAGGAGTACGAATGCGTATTCGCACCGCACTTGCTGCCACGGCCCTCGGAACCCTGGTCGTCTTCGGCGGCGCCGCCGCTGCCCACGCCGATGTCGACGACCAGAGCAGCTTCGGCGTCGGCAGCCAGGAGAACCAGGGCTGGCAGGAGCCCACGTTCAACGACCAGGGCGGCGCCGCCTTCGGCAGTGAGGGCAGCCAGGCCCAGGACCAGGGGGCGGGCTTCGGTGACGCCGAGGGCGCCGTGGACTCGTTCCTGCAGTAGCCAGGGGTAGCCGACGAGGACGTCTCGCATGCGTGTCGCGCACGAGGCGTCCTCGGCCCTTGTCGCCCCGCAGGCCCGCCGCAGCGCCCGGGTGCGCTGGCGGGGCGGCGAGCTGATTCAGCCCAGCTTCTTGAGCAGTTCGACGGCGAGCGGGGCGGCGGAGGACGGGTTCTGGCCGGTGACCAGGTTGCGGTCGACGACCACATGCGGAGCCCACGGCTCGCCCACCTGCACCTGCACGCCGGCCTCGGTGAGCCGGTCCTGCAGCAGCCACTTGGCCTTGTCGGCGAAGCCGGCCTGGGTCTCCTCGGCATTGGTGAACGCGGCCACCCGGTATCCGGCGAAGGTGTTGGCGCCGTCGGCCTTGGTGGCGGCGAGCAGCGCGGCCGGGGCGTGGCAGACGACACCCAGCGGCTTGCCGCTCTCCAGCGCGAGGGTCAGCAGCCTGCCGGACTCGGCGTTGACGGACAGGTCCTCCATCGGGCCGTGGCCGCCGGGGTAGAACACGGCGGCGTAGTCGTCGAGGTCCACGTCCTCCAGCCGGACCGGCTGCCGCAGCTCCGCCATCGCGGCGAGTACGGCGGCGACCCGGTCGGCGTTCTCCTGACCGTCGTTGAACTCGGGCGCGAGGCTGCCCTTGTCGACCGGCGGGACGACTCCGCCGGGCGTGGCCACGACGACCTCGTGCCCGGCGGCCGTGAACGCCTCGTACGGGGCGACGGCCTCCTCGGCCCAGAAGCCGGTGGGGTGCTTGGTGCCGTCGGCCAGCGTCCAGTGGTCGGCGCCGGTCAGCACGAAAAGGATCTTCGACATGGGGGCTCTTTCGAGAGACGGTGAGTCGATGTCCCGACGGTACGCACCTGGTGCCATTGGAATCCAATAGGCTCACACATATGAGACATAGGAATTCCGATGAGATGGAGGAGAGCTCCCAGCTCAGCGGTTCGGCCTCGGTGGATCTCAACCTGTTGCGCACGTTCCTGGCCGTCTATCGCACCGGCTCCTTCACCGCCGCCGCCCGTGTGCTGGGCCTGTCGCAGCCGACGGTCACCACACAGATCCGCACGCTGGAGCGGCAGCTGGACAGGGAGCTGTTCCAGCGTCTCGCACGCGGCGTCGCCCCCGCTCCCCACGCGGACGAGCTCGCCTCCCGGATCGTCGAGCCGCTGGACGCCCTCGCCACCGTCACCGGGCCGGGCGGATCGGCCGACGTCCAGCCGGCCGAGCCGGTGCATCTCGCCGGTCCGGCCGAGCTGCTGACCCACCGCGTCATGCCGACGCTCGCGCCGCTGGTCGACAAGGGCGTGCGGCTGCGCGTCACCCCGGGCCTGACCGAGCCGCTCCTGGAGGAGCTGCGGGCCGGTCGCCACGACCTGGTCCTGTCGACGTACCGGCCGCGTGGTCGCGCCCTGGCCTCGGTGCCGCTGATGGACGAGGAGTTCGTGCTGGTCACGGCTCCCTCCTGGGCGGAGCGCATCGGCGGACCGACGCGGATCGCGACAGCCGGCCCCGCCGCGCTGCACGGCGTGCCGCTCGTCGCCTACGCCGAGGACGTACCGATCGTGCGGCGCTACTGGCGTCATGTGTTCGGCAAGCGTCTGGTGTGTCACCCGGCGGTCACGATGCCCGACCTGAACGCAGTCAGGGCCGCGGTGACGGGCGGGGCCGGGTTCAGCGTGCTCCCCCGTTACCTGTGCGCCGCCGAGCTGGCGTCGGGCGCGCTGGTCCTGCTGCACGACCCGGACGATCCGCCGATCAACACCGGCTTCCTCGTCCAGCGCCCGGGCTCGTCCGGCAGTGCCCATGTCGCGCTGGTCCGCGACCACCTGCTGGGATGCGCGCGGGACTGGTAACCGCGCGAAGTTCAAAAGGCGTTGGCACGCAGCGCACGGGTGCGCAGCGCCAGCAGGGCCTCGAACCGGAAGCGCGGGTCCGCGAGCCGGTCACCGAACAGCTCCTCCAGCTGGCGCAGCCGTTTGCGGGCCGTCTGCGGATGGATGCCCAGCGCCTGGGCCACCTCCGGAGCCGTACGTCCCCAGGACATCAGCAGCGCGTCCAGGGTCTCGGCCAACCGCGTGGCTCTTCCCTGGGGCAGGTCGGTGAAGACGCCCAGCACCCGCCGGCCGAGCAACTGACCGATGGGGGCGCTGCGGAGCAGGTGCAGCTCCGCCAACTCGTCGTCGACGCGCAGGAAGACACCGTCGGCCGGTTCACCGCCCGGCACCGTCGGCTGCTCCGCACGGCGGTCGAGGGCGAGGCGGGCGCACTGCAGGGACAGCCACGCCTCGTGCACGGGAACCGCCGGGCCCACGACGGTGACACGCCCCCGCGCGGCGGCCCGCACCCGTTCGATCAGCCCGCCCGTCTCCGGTTCGGGCGCGATCAGGACGATGTCGCTCCCCCGGTTCACGGAGAGCAGTTCACCGTCTGCGCCGGGCACGGAGAAACGCCCCGCCGACCGCACCACCACACAGGCGACGGCACCCGGCAGCGTCCAGCGGGCACGCTCGGCCAGCGGTCCCAGCGGTGCGCGCTCCTGGCCTCTCGGCGGCTCGAGCAGCCGCTCCACCAGGGTCCGGCGGGCGCGCTTCACCTCGCCCTCCGAGCGCGACTGGGCCGCGAGGAACCCTTTCACCGACTCGTTGGACAGGGCGTTGATGTGGACCAGCACGGCTTCGTGCAGCGTCAGGACGGTCTCGGGCGGCAGCGAGGCCTCCTGCACGATCTCGGCGTACCGCCGGCTGCCCACGCGCGCACCGACGCGGAAGGCGGCCTGGAGCCCGTCCGTCGTGCGGCCGTTGAGGAACTCGACACGGCCCAGGTGCCGGAAGTGAAGGACGTGATGGTCCTGCGGGCTGTCGGGGTGCTCGATCAGCTCCGCGAACTGCCGTACGGCGCGCCGGATCGACTCGGTGAGGTCGCGGCCGACGGCGGAGTCGAGCGAGCGGCGATAGGCGGGCACCTCGTCACGGATCGCGCGGGTCATGTCGGTGACGATGCTCTCGGCCCGGGAACGGATCAGCGCGGCCAGTACCTGCGGCAACTCGTGCCAGGGCTGACGCGAGAACGTCTCGGCCTGTGACGTCATCGAGGTGGCTCCGTCCCGGGCGGCGGACTTGTCGTGGGTGGCCGGCGGTGGCGGGCACGGGGACTGCTCCCGGTGAGGGGCAGCCCGGGAAAGGTGTCACGCCCATGACATCTTTCTCCTCCCGTCCGCGGCTCTCCTGGTCGACTCCCCGCGGGCGACGCGAGTGTGGATCCGACGTTACGCGCCAGTAGCTTCCATGTCTCGCCCTTGTGACAAGGCTTCACACGCTCCTGACCAAACCCCTTGTGACCAGGCCTCACGGATGCGCTGGCGCTCCCCACGACCTAGCGGAGGAGACCTCCTCATGCGTACCCGCAGACTTCGGCGCACCCGACGCCGACGCCTTCTGACCGCGTCCCTGGCCGGGCTCACCGCGGCCGTCTGTATCGGCGTGACCGGTGTCGACCGGTCCCAGGCGGCACCGGACACGAGCGACGCCGTGCCGGTGGCCGCGGCCGATCCGGTCGGCCCGCCCCAGGACGACTTCGCGTCGGCGTTCAGCTATTCCCTCGCCCACCCGACGGCCGTGCCCTTCGGCGCCAACGACTTCACCTGCCGCCCCGGAGCCGCGCATCCGCGACCCGTCGTCCTCGTGCACGGCACCATGGAGAACCGCTACGACAACTGGGCGGCACTCGCCCCGCGGCTCAAGGAAGCCGGGTACTGCGTCTTCGCGCTCAACCACGGCGGCAGTTCCGGAGCCCTCCTCGGCACCGGCGACATGGCTGTCTCGGCCCGGCAGTTGGCGGACTTCGTCGACCGGGTGCTGGCCGCCACCGGCGCCGCGAAGGTGGACCTGGTCGGGCACTCGCAGGGCGGCATGATGCCGCGCCACTACATCAAGAACCTCGGCGGCGCGGCCGAGGTCGACAAGCTCGTCGCCCTCACCCCGTCCAACCACGGCACCACGTTCTCCGGTCTCGGCCTGCTCGCCCTGGCCGTCCCCGGCGGCGACGAGCTCCTCGGAGTGAACTGCAAGGCGTGCAGCCAGCAGCTCATCGGCTCGGACTTCCTCCGGAACCTCAACGCGGGCGGCGAGACCGACCCGGACATCACCTACACGGTGATCACCACCCGGTACGACGAGGTCGTCACCCCCTACACCTCGGCCTATCTCGACGCCGCCCCGAACGTCACCAACATCAAGCTCCAGGACCTGTGTCCCGCCGACCTCACCGACCACGTCGCCATCAGCTACAACGCCCTGGCCACCCGCCTCGTCCTCAACGCCCTCGACCCGGCCCCAGGCGGTGAACACCCCGGCCCACTGGGAGGGCTTGAGCCTGAGATAGCTGGACGGGCTCGGCGCGGCCACCGCCGTCAGCGCGGGCAGATGGGCGAGGTGACGACGCGGACGAGGGCGACGGCTCGGAGGGTGTCGAAGTAGCGGTCCCTGGCCGGGGGCTTGGGCCGCGGATCCGGGCCTGTGT